>NZ_JBFUCN010000010.1:0-159094 GCF_056405195.1 Polaromonas sp. P1_H6 | reverse complement strand
GGCCGCTGCCGCGGCTGCGGGCGCTGCAGGCGCCGCGGCTTCAGCCGGTTTGGCTTCCGCGGCCGAGGCGGCGGGCGCGGCTGCCGGGGCCTGCGCCATCACGGCGCCGGTTGTGAGCAGGCTCAGTCCCAGTACAAGGGAGGCAAGTAGTTTTTTCATGTCTATGTTCTCTTTATATTTGGGTTGAGCGCTTACAGCGCTTCCTTGCCGGTTTCACCGGTGCGGATGCGCACGACCTGCTCGAGGTTGTAGACAAAGACCTTGCCGTCGCCGATCTTGCCGGTGCGGGCGGCGCCCTCCACCGCTTCGATCACGCGGTCGACCAGGTCGTCGGACACAGCCGCCTCGATCTTGACCTTGGGCAGGAAGTCGACGACATATTCCGCGCCGCGGTACAGCTCGGTATGCCCTTTCTGGCGGCCGAAGCCCTTGACTTCGGTCACGGTGATGCCTTGCACGCCAATGCCGGACAGCGCCTCGCGCACTTCGTCCAGCTTGAACGGTTTGATGATGGCCGTTACGAGTTTCATTTCAGGTTTCCTCCAAGGATGAATAAGGAAGCGGCCCCTCGGTGCACCGCCCCGGCTGCTCTACAGGTTTTCTGGGCGCATGAAGATCGGAGCGCTCCGGTTCAGGGATTCCGAGGGTTGCCACAACAGGTCTTCAGATTCCGCAGGGTTCAATAGCACGTACCGTGCCAAAGCAGCCTGCCTTATGGACCGTAAGCCAGCCTGTTTTCCACCCGAGGCAGTGGGCGTTCTAGAATCCAGGCAAACAATGAGCACCAAATTGGGGCGCATGTCGCGCACAACTTTGGGGCAAAACAGGGGAGTTGCTTCATGAGCTTGTCTTTAGTGCACAGCCGCGCCTTGTTGGGGCTGGAGGCGCGGCCGGTCTGCGTCGAGGTCCACCTGGCCAACGGCCTGCCCAGCTTCACGCTGGTCGGCCTGGCGGAGACCGAGGTCAAGGAGGCCCGGGAGCGCGTGCGCTCGGCCATCCAGAACACCGGCCTGGAGTTTCCGGCCAATAAAAGAATCACCGTCAACCTCGCGCCGGCCGACCTGCCCAAGGATTCCGGCCGCTTCGACCTGCCGATCGCGCTGGGCATACTCGCGGCCAGCAGCCAGGTCGACGCCCGCAAGCTCGAAGGGTATGAATTCGCCGGCGAGCTCTCCCTGGGCGGCGACCTGCGGCCGGTGCGCGGCGCGCTCGCCATGAGCCTGGCGCTGGCGCGCACCGAGCGCGCCGCCGCGGGCGCCTTGCCCAAGCTCGTCCTGCCCGACGCCAGCGCCCAGGAGGCAGCCCTGGTTCCGGGCGCGGAGATTTTCCGGGCGCACCATTTGCTCGACGTCGTCAGGCAGTTCTTGCCGGGAGACGCCGCCGTCGAAGCGCTGGACGGCTGGGCGCAAGTGAAACCGTTGGCGCTGCCCGCGCCATCGGCCTACCTGGACCTGGCCGACGTAAAAGGCCAGGCAGCGGCACGGCGCGCGCTGGAGATCGCGGCGGCCGGCGGACACAGCGTGCTGATGATGGGGGCGCCCGGTTCCGGCAAATCGATGCTGGCCCAGCGCTTTGCCGGCCTGCTGCCGGCCATGACCACCGAGGAGGCGCTTGAAAGCGCGGCCGTGGCCTCTTTGGGCGGCCGCTTCTCGCTGGACAAGTGGGCGCAACGCCCGACCTGCGCGCCGCACCATACCGCCAGCGCCGTGGCGCTGGTCGGCGGCGGCTCACCGCCCCGGCCCGGCGAAATCTCGCTGGCGCACCGCGGCGTGCTCTTCCTCGACGAGCTGCCCGAGTTCCCGCGCGCGGCGCTCGAGGCGCTGCGCGAGCCGCTGGAATCCGGCAGCATCACCATCTCGCGGGCCGCCCAGCGCGCCGAATTCCCGGCCCGTTTCCAGCTGGTCGCGGCCATGAACCCCTGCCCTTGCGGCTACCTCGGCTCCAGCTTGCGGACCTGCCGCTGCTCGCCCGAGCTGGTGGCGCGCTACCAGGGCAAACTCAGCGGCCCGCTGCTGGACCGCATAGACCTGCATGTGGAAGTCGGCGCGCTGGCGGCCGATGAACTGGTGAACGCCCCGCCCGGCGAGGCCACGGCCGACATCCGGCTTCGTGTCGTCGCGGCCCGCGACCGCGCCACGGCCCGGCAAGGCTGCACCAACCAGGCGCTGGAAGGCCGCGCCATAGACGCGCAATGCCAGCTCGACGATACGGCCGCGAAATTCCTCAACACCGCGGCCGCCCGGCTGGGCTGGTCGGGACGCGGCATCCACCGCTGCCTGAAAGTGGCCCGAACCATCGCCGACCTGGCCGGCGCACAGGCCGTGCAGACGGTGCATGTAGCGGAGGCGGTGCAATACCGCCGGGCGCTGAAGGCCGCCCAGTAATACTGGCGTTTTTCAGTTAGAGCGGCCTGCGCGCTTTGCGGGTTTTCCACCAGCGCGACAGATGCACCTTTAGGTCGTGGCGCGGGTGGGTGATGCGCCGCACGGCGCTCACGTAATCAAGCGCCAACCCCGGCGTCCAGGCCATGGCTTCAGCGCGCACGCGCGCGCTGCCGGCCATCCACACGTCGGGGTGCAATGCCAGCCGAAGAAGTGTGCGCCAGAAAGGTTTGCCGGCAAAGACGCCTTCCATGGCCGCGTCCACGGCCTGCGTCACCACGACGGAACAATTGCGGCTGGTGAGGTTGTAGGTGTCGTCCCGGTGGTAGACGTCCCAGAAGGCCTGGAGGTAGCTTCTGTTGTAGACGCGAAAATGCAGCTTGTGGGTGGAAGGCCGGGTCGCCGCGGCTTCTTCGGCATAGGCCGGCAGCCAGACGCCGGGATGGTCGTTGCCCGAAGTGGCGCGCAGGTGGCCGACCAGGTTGGCCTGCGTGATGGCCAGGCGGACCCGCGGGTGGTGGCTGATGTACAGGCCGTCATCACATTCCAGCGCGATATGGCCGGTTGAGACGCGGCCCTTCTTGGTCATGGAGGCGATGTAGCGCTCGATCAGCGGAAGGCGTATGCGGTCCTGCTTGTCGTCGACCCCGTCGACCGCCGTCCAGACATGCACGATCATGTGGCCGGCGGCGGCGTTCGCGGCCAGCACCTCGGGGGTGGCCGGCGCCGCATCGGGTGGCAGCACCCGGGTGCCGCTGTAAAGCTCAACGGCCGCCAGCCGGGAGCCGCGCGGCAGGCGCCTGAGCCGCCAGGCGCCGCGCATCAGGACATAGCCGCCGACGCCCAGCGCCAGGCCGGTGCACAGCGACACGTTCATGCTGGAGGGCACGGGCCAGTCGGTGAACAGCAACAGCGCCAGCAGCAGGTAAGCCCAGCCTGTCAGGTTGGACTTGCGCCAGCTCGGGTAGCGAATCAACCAGCTGGAGACGATGCGGATCAAGCCGTTGAAGGTGAAAGCGGCGCCAAACAGGATGCCGGCGGCGATCGCGTTGTCCCAGGGGAAGTCCAGCACCAGGCAGGCACACACCACCATGGCCGCGCCGCGCAGCAGCTCGAAACGGCGCCGCATTCGCGCGTGGGTTGCACCCACCACCATCTCGACAAGCCCCTGGGCCAGCAGCACCGCGCCCAGCACCCAGGTGGCGACGTCGGCCACGCCGTCCACCAGGTCGACCAGCAGAACGGCGCCGAAGAGCGCGGCCAGCACGCCGGCCGCCATGAAAATTTTCCAGCGCCCGACCAGCGCATCGCCGCCAAAAAGAATCAACGCAAGTCTGAACATGTTTCTGCCGTTGTGCTGCCGCGAGGCGGCCGGAGGGGCTGGCTTTATTTCAACTCACTTCAATGGCGCGAAGTCCACTACCCCCTGTCATAAGCCGGGCCATCATAGCGCCGCGCCCCCGGGCGGCGGACGTAAAAAAGCCCCGCAACCTGGCGTTGCGGGGCGCTTGGAGCCATGCCGGCCGGACCGGTCAGCGGTTGTAGTACGGAGAAGGCTCGGCGGCAGGCTGTGCGGCCACGGGCGCGGGCGCCGGCTTGGGACCGTAGGTGGCGCCGTCGCCGGTGCGCAGCACATTGCCTTCCACCGTCACGCGGCTGCCCACGCTGGGCGCGCGCGCCACTTCCACCAGGCGCTGCGAGCCGTCTTCCATGCGCACGCCGACCTGGTAGACGGTTTCCTTGCGCATATGCCCTTCAATCGCGTTGCCGGCAAAACCGCCGCCGACGGCGCCCAGGATGGTGGCCGCGGTGCGGCCGCCGCCATGGCCGACCTGGTTACCGAGCACGGCGCCCAGCACGCCACCGGCAACGGCGCCCGCGCCGACACCTGCGGGCTTGGTGGAGCGTTCAACGGGCGTGACCGATTCAACGGCGCCGCACACATGGCAGACCTGCGCCACAACAACCGGTGCGGGCGTGGGGCCGGGAGCGGGCGAAATGCCGGCGTAGCTGGGCGCGGGCGCCGGTTTAGGCGTGGGTTTGGCGACTTTTTTGGCAGGCACGGGCGCGGGCTTGGCGGGGGCCGCGGCGGGCTTTTCAGCCAGGTCGTCGGCCGCGGTGGCGGCTGCGGCCACGGGCGGCGCGACTGCCGGAGCCACCGGTGCCTGCTGCGGCGCAGCCAGCGCCACGGGCGCGGCGACGGGCGGGTTTCGCATCTGGTAAATCATGGTGCCGCCCATGGCCAGGACGGCGACGCCCAGGATGCCGACGGCGGCCCACAAGGGCTTGCTGGCCGACGAGGCCTGCTGGCCGGGCTGGAGAGTTTCGGTGGATGTGTTCATGACAATTCCCTCTGGTGAAATCAAATCGCTGGCTCAACGTTGCGCAGTGCCTGTTCAACGTTTCGCATGCCGTGAAGGTAAACACGCTTTTGCAGGGAGCGGTGTATTTATGTAAACGCCGCCTATTTTCCGGCAAAGCTGCGGTAAATGCGAAGGAGAGCGGTAAGCCCGGAGCCTACAGGTTGGGCGCCAGCAAGCGCTGCAACTCAGCCGCCTTCAGGCCGCGCCGCTGCGCCAGGTCCTGCAGCTGGTCGTCGCCAATCTTGCCGACGTTGAAGTAAGTGCTCTGCGGGTGGCTCAGGTAGAAGCCGCTGACGCTGGCGGCCGGCGTCATGGCCAGGCTTTCGGTCAACGCCATGCCGATCTCGCCGGCCTTGAGCAGCTCGAACATCTCTTTCTTGACGCTGTGGTCGGGGCAGGCCGGGTAGCCGGGGGCCGGGCGTATGCCCTGGTATTTTTCGGCGATCAGCGCTTCGCTGTCCAGCGATTCGGCCGGCACATAACCCCACAGGTCCTTGCGCACGCGCTGGTGCAGGCTTTCGGCGAAGGCCTCGGCCAGGCGGTCGGCCAGGGCCTTGAGCATGATGGACGAGTAGTCGTCGTGGTCGTCGAGGAAGTATTTCTCTTTCTTCTCGGCGCCTATGCCGGCCGTCACGGCGAAGACGCCGATGTAGTCGGCAACACCCTTGGGCGCGACGAAGTCGGCCAGGCAGCGGCTGGGCCGCATCACGCCGTCAATCGCAGTTTTTTCGGTCTGCTGGCGCAGGCCGTACCAGGTCATGGCGACTTCGCTGCGCGTCTCGTCGGTGTAGATCTCGATGTCGTCGCCCACGCTGTTGGCCGGGTACAGCGCCATCACGCCGCTGGCGGTGAGCCAGCGGCCCTCGATCAGGCGCTTGAGCATGCGCTGCGCGTCGGCATAAACGCGCACGGCTTCCGTGCCCACCACCTCATCCTTGAGGATGGCCGGAAACGGGCCGGCCAGGTCCCAGGTCTGGAAGAAAGGGCCCCAGTCGATGTACTGCGCGAGTTCGGCCAGGTCGAAGTTCTTGAACATGCGCCGGCCGGTGAACTTGGGCACGGGCGGTGTGTAGCCGGCCCAGTCCATGGGCGTGGCATTGGCGCGCGCCTTGGCCAGCGGCCACATCGGCACCTGTTTTTTGTTGGCGTGCTGGGTGCGCACCTTGTCGTAGTCGGTATACAGGTCTTCGATGTATTTGGCGGCCTGGTCGGACAGCAGGCTTTGCGCCACGCTCACGCTGCGCGAGGCGTCGGGCACATACACCACCGGGCCTTCGTAGTGCGGCGAAATCTTGACGGCCGTATGCACACGGCTGGTGGTGGCGCCGCCTATCAACAGCGGGATCTTCTTGATGCGGAAATGCTCGTCCTTCTGCATCTCGGCGGCCACGTACTGCATTTCTTCCAGGCTGGGCGTGATCAGGCCGGACAGCCCGACGATGTCGGCGCCCTCGACCTTGGCGCGCGCCAGGATCTCATGGCAGGGCACCATCACGCCCATGTTCACGACCTCGAAGTTGTTGCACTGCAGGACCACCGTCACGATGTTCTTGCCGATGTCGTGCACGTCGCCCTTGACTGTGGCGATGATGATCTTGCCTTTGGTCTTGACGTCGCCGCCGGCGGCTTCGAGCAGCAGCTTTTCGGCCTCGATGTAAGGCAGCAGGTGCGCCACGGCCTGCTTCATCACGCGGGCGCTTTTGACCACCTGGGGCAGGAACATCTTGCCCTGGCCGAACAGGTCGCCGACGATGTTCATGCCGTCCATCAGCGGGCCTTCGATGACGTGCAGCGGGCGGCCGCCTTCGGCCAGAATCTCGCGGTACACCTCCTCGGTGTCTGTCACGATGTGCTCGTTCATGCCGTGGACCAGCGCGTGCGACAGCCGCTGGCGCACCGGCAGGGCGCGCCATTCGTTTTTCTTGCTGTCGTCCTTGGCGCCGCTTTTCGCGGTTTCGGCCACTTCGATCAGACGCTCGCTGGGCGTGAGTTCGGGCTCGCCCGGTTTGTAGACGGGCGCACGGTTGAGCACCACGTCCTCGACGCGTTCGCGCAGCACCGGATCCAGGTCGTCATACACGCCGACCATGCCGGCGTTGACGATGCCCATGTCCATGCCGGCCTGGATCGCGTGGTACAGGAACACGGTGTGGATGGCTTCGCGCACCGGGTCGTTGCCGCGGAAGCTGAAGGACACGTTGGACACGCCGCCGGAAACCTTGGCGCCGGGCAGGTTCTGCTTGATCCAGCGCGTGGCGTTGATGAAGTCGACCGCGTAGTTGTTGTGCTCCTCGATACCGGTGGCGATCGCGAAGATGTTGGGATCGAAAATGATGTCCTCGGGGGGGAAGCCGAGCTCGTCGACCAGCACGCGGTAAGCGCGTTCGCAGATCTCGACCTTGCGCTCGTAGGTGTCGGCCTGGCCTTTTTCATCGAAGGCCATGACCACGGCCGCCGCGCCGTAGCGCTTGAGCAGTTTGGCCTGCTGCTTGAAGGGCTCCAGGCCCTCCTTCATCGAGATCGAGTTGACGATGCCCTTGCCCTGGATGCAACGCAGGCCGGCCTCGATGACGCTCCACTTGGAGCTGTCGATCATGATGGGCACGCGGGCGATGTCGGGTTCGCTGGCGATCAGGTTCAGGAAACGCACCATGGCGGCCTGACTGTCCAGCATGGCCTCGTCCATGTTGATGTCGATGATCTGCGCGCCGTTTTCAACCTGCTGGCGGGCGACCGCCAGGGCCTGCTCGTATTCACCGTTCAGGATCATGCGGGCAAAGGCCTTGGAGCCGGTGACGTTGGTGCGCTCGCCGATGTTGACGAACAGGGTGCCCGCGCCGATGTTGACCGGCTCCAGGCCGGACAGCTTCATGGGGGGGACGAAGACGGAATTTTCGGTTTCAGACACGGACTCACCTTAAGGCCAAGGTGAGCGTCGTTGCCGCAGGCGTGCCGAGAGGGCGGCCTGTAACCCAAGCCTGACGGACGCTGGGGTCCGCTGCAACGCTCCTTGGGTTGCCGGTATTTTACCGGCTGAACGCCCTGTTGCGCCATCCCCCGGTGCGAATGCCCCGGGGAACGGAGTGCTACTTAATCGAGTTTGATCTTGGCAACCTTGATGAGGCGGCCGTAATCGGCGTGCTCTTTCATGACCATGTAGGCGAAGTCCGCCGAGGTCATGGGGCTGGGCGTGGCGCTCATGCGTGCAAATTTTTCGGCCGTGTCGGGCGTGTTGAGCGCGGCGGCGAAGGCTTTTTGCAGCTGGTCGGTCGTGGCTTTGGGCAGGTTGGCCGGGCCGAAGATGCCGAACCAGGTGCTGATGTGGAAGCCGGGCAGCACATCGTTGATGGTGGGGATCTCGGTGAAGCTGCTGGAGCGGTTGATGGTGGTCACGCCGAAGGCCACCAGCTTGCCCGACTTGATGTTGGCGCTGGCCGAGGCCAGGTTGTCGAACATCAGGTCGGTCTGGCCGGACAGCAGGCCGGTCTGCGCCTGGGCCGAGCCGCTGGAAGGCAGGTGCACCACGCTGATCTTGGCCAGGCTTTTGAACAGCTCGCCCGCGAGGTGGCCGGCGCTGCCGTTGCCGCCGGAGGCGTAGTTCAGCCGGCCGGGGTTCTTGCGCGCATAGGCGATCAGGTCCTTGGTGTCCTTGATGTTCAGGCGTTTCGCCGTCTCGGCGTTCATGACCAGCACATTGGGCACACGAGCCACCAGCGTGATGGGAGTGAAGTCCTTCAGCGCGTCGTAAGGCATGTTGGGGTAGAGCCAGGGGTTGATGGCGTGGGTGGCCACCGCGCCCATCACCAGCGTATGGCCGTCGGCCGGCGCCTTGGCGACCATCGCGGCGCCCACGTTGCCGCCGGAACCGGGCCGGTTGTCGACCGTCACTTCGGTCTTGAGCAGGGGGCGCAGCTTCTCGGCCAGGATGCGCGCAGCATTGTCCAGCGGGCCGCCGGCCGGGTACGGGACGATGATGGTGACCGGTTTTTGCGGCGCCAGCTGCGCATGGGCCCCCAGGGCGGCCGTGGCCACGGCGAATGCCGCGGCGATCTTGATGAATGAACGCACGTTCATGATTTCCTTAGTTGTGATGTTGTGTTGTGTCCGGCCACGGGCAGGCTGCGGGGCGCAGCGCCGGATGGTGAAAACCAAGCCTGACAAACGGGCCTGACTATAGCCGCTAAATGTGACGCGCCGGGGTGGATCCCGTCTGGATACTTTGTAACGGCCGGGGTGGAAAGCAAGAGATAAGGAGGCCGGGAAGGCCCCTCACCCTCAGGCGGCTTCCTTGTAGAAGCCGCCGCGCTGCAGCGAGCGCGCGGCCACGGGGGCCACGGCGTGGGCAATCGCGCCGATGTGGTCAGGCGTGGTGCCGCAGCAGCCGCCCACGATGTTGACCAGGCCTTCATCGGCGAACTCGCGCAGCAGGCGCGAGGTGACGTCGGGCGTCTCGTCAAAGCCGGTGTCGCTCATGGGATTGGGCAGGCCGGCATTGGGATAGCAGCTGATGAAGGTGTCGCCGGCCACGCGGGCCAGTTCCTGGATGTAGGGGCGCATCAGGGTGGCGCCCAGCGCGCAGTTGAGGCCGATCGCCAGCGGCGCGGCATGGCGCACGCTGTGCCAGAAAGCCGTCACGGTCTGCCCGCTCAGGATGCGGCCCGAGGCGTCGGTCACGGTGCCGCTGATGATCAGGGGCAGGCGCTCGCCGGAGTTGTCGAAGTATTCGTCGATGGCGAAAAGCGCCGCCTTGGCGTTGAGCGTGTCGAAGATGGTTTCGACCAGCAGCACGTCGCTGCCGCCCTTGACCAGCGCCTCGGTCTGTTCGTAATAAGCCTTGCGCAGCTCTTCAAAGCTGGTGTTGCGCGCGCCGGGATCGTTCACGTCGGGGCTGATGCTGGCCGTCTTGGGCGTGGGGCCCAGGGCGCCGACCACGAAGCGCGGCTTGTCGGGCGTGGAGAACTTGTCGCAGGCGGCGCGCGCGATGCGGGCCGATTCGTAATTCATCTCGACGGCCAGCTCGGCCATGTCGTAATCGCCCTGCGCCACCGTGGTCGCGCCGAAGGTGTTGGTTTCAATCATGTCGGCGCCCGCGGCCAGGTAGCCTTCGTGGATGTCCTGGATCACGTCGGGGCGCGTGAGGCTCAGCAATTCGTTGTTGCCCTTGACGTCCTTGTGGAAGTCCTTGAAGCGCTCGCCGCGGTACTGGGCCTCGTTCAATTTGAAGCGCTGGATCATGGTGCCCATGGCGCCGTCGAGGATGGCGATGCGTTGTTCCAGGATGGCCGGCAATTGCTGCCCGCGGGTGTAGATGATTGGCTTCATGCCAGCATTTTAAAGTGGGCTCCGTTTTGCGTCGGACTTTCCTCGACAATAGGGGTATTGCCCTGATCATGAAAAATTTTCAACCCAAAGAAGCCTGGTCCTGGTTGCAGGCGCATCCCGATGCGCTGTTTGTGGACGTGCGCATGGAAATCGAGTCGCTGTATGTCGGCCGTCCGCCGGGCGTGGTCAATGTGCCGTGGTACGAGTACCCCGACCTGCAGCCCGACGCGCAGAAGTTCGCCGAAGCCGTGGCGCGCGAGGCCGCCGGCAAGGCGCAGCCGGTGCTGCTGATCTGCCGCTCCGGCAAGCGCACGCTGGATGCCGGCAAGGCGCTGGAGGCGGCCGGCTTCACCGACGTGCAGCATGTGGTGCACGGCTTCGAGGGCGAACTCGACGAGCAGTTCCAGCGCTCCACACTCTCGGGCTGGCGCTTTGACGGCCTGCCCTGGGAGCAGATGTAGCCTTCGCTTTCCCGGCGTCCGCGCAGCAGGCTTCACCGCATCAATTTCATTCCAACCTTGTCCTCACTCCCCGTCTCCCCCCTTCCCACCCCTTTGCACGTACTGGCCGAGGTGTTCGGTTACGACAGCTTCCGGGGCCCGCAGGAAGCCATCGTGGACCACGTGGTGCGCGGCGGCGACGCGCTGGTGCTGATGCCCACGGGTGGCGGCAAGTCGCTGTGCTACCAGATACCGGCCATCGTGCGGCAGCAGGCCGGCCACGGCGTGACGGTGGTGATCTCGCCGCTGATCGCGCTGATGCACGACCAGGTCGGCGCGCTGCACGAGGCCGGCGTGTCGGCGGCTTTCCTCAATTCCACGCAGAGCTTTGACGAAAGCAGCCAGCTCGAAAAACAGCTGCTGCGTAACGAACTGACGCTGCTGTACGCCGCGCCCGAGCGCATCAACACGCCGCGCATGAAGGGCTTGCTGGCCTCGCTGCACGAGCGCGGGCTGCTGAGCCTGTTCGCGATCGACGAGGCCCACTGCGTGAGCCAGTGGGGCCACGACTTCCGGCCCGAATACCGCTCGCTAAGCCTGCTGCACGAGACCTTCCCCGACGTGCCGCGCATGGCGCTGACGGCCACGGCCGACGCGTTGACGCGCCAGGACATGATCGAACGCCTCAAGCTGGAGGACGCGCGCCAGTTCGTCAGCAGCTTCGACCGGCCCAACATCCGCTACACCATCGTCGAAAAGACCGACCCGACGCGCCAGCTGCTGCGTTTCATCGAGACCGAGCACGAGGGCGAAGCCGGCATCGTCTACTGCCAGTCGCGCAAGCGCGTGGAAGAGATCGCCGGCATGCTGCAGGACGCGGGCCTGAAGGCGCTGGCCTACCACGCGGGCCTCGATTCAACGCTGCGCCAGCAACGGCAGGACCGCTTCCTGCGCGAGGACGGCATCGTCATGGTCGCCACCATCGCCTTCGGCATGGGCATCGACAAGCCCGACGTGCGCTTCGTCGCCCACCTGGACATGCCCAAGAACATCGAGGGCTACTACCAGGAAACCGGCCGCGCCGGCCGCGACGGCCAGAGCGCCGACGCCTGGATGGTCTACGGCCTGCAGGACGTGGTGAACCAGCGGCGCATGATAGACACCAGCGAGGCCGCCAGCGAAGACTTCAAGCAGGTGATGCGCGGCAAGCTCGACGCGCTGCTGACCTTGGCCGAGGACACACGTTGCCGCCGCGTCAGCCTGCTCGGCTACTTCGGCGAAGACAGCCAGCCCTGCGGCAACTGCGACAACTGCCTGAACCCGCCGGCGGTGTGGGACGCCACCGAGGCGGCGCGCAAGATGCTCAGCTGCATCTACCGCGTGCAGCAGGCCAGCGGCATCAGCTTCGGCGCCGGCCACATCATGGACATCCTGCGCGGCAAGGCCACCGAAAAAGTGGCCCAGCACGGGCACGACAAGCTCAGCACCTTCGGCATAGGCGCGGACCTGGCCGAGGCGCAATGGCGCGGCGTGCTGCGCCAGCTGATCGCGCGCAACATGGTGCGCGTGGACGCCGAGGCCTTCAGCACCCTGCAGCTGATGCCCGATGCGCGCCAGGTGCTCAAGGGCGAGGTCAGCGTGGTGCTGCGCGAGCAGGCGGCGGGCGCCAAGGCCGGCGGGCGCGGCAAGCGCGTGACCAAGACCTCGGTCAAGGGCCTGGCCGAAGCCGCGCTCAACGCCGGCGCACTCGAGCGCCTGGCGCGCCTCAAAGCCTGGCGCGCTGAAGTCGCGCGCGAGCACAACCTGCCGGCCTTCGTGATCTTCCACGACGCAACCTTGCGCGCAATTGCGGAACGCGCACCGCAAGGTGTCGCCGACCTCGAAGGCATCAGCGGTATCGGCGTCAAAAAGCTCGAGGCCTACGGGGCCGAAGTGCTGCGCGTCTGCGCAGCAACGGCTTAGGCCTTCGCAAGCCGGCGGCCGAAACCCGCGCGGTACGCCTTGGCCGCTTAAACCGCGCCAGGCGTATTCCGGATCTCGACGCTGTCTATGGCCGCGCGGGCGGGGCGCTGCGGCGTCAACAGCCCGCGAACCAGGCCGGCAGCGTTAAAACACCACGACACGACCGAAAACACGGCTTTTGTGGCGCTGCGTTTTCGCCATGCCATCAACAGGATGGGTACCGCCGCAATGCAAGAGAAGGCCGCGACGCGCGCTGTCCACGGCAGGGGCGCCACCAAAACGGCGAACAGCACGGCCCACCATCCCAGCACGGCGACATACAGCCGCAACTCGCGCACCCGCGTCAGCACCAGCCCCAGGTGCGATTCGCCCCAGGCCGCGCGCAGCACTTCACCCAGGCCGCAGATGTAGCGGCTGCGCCAGCGGCGCACCAGCAACTGGTAGGGAGGCGCATCGTGGCCATGGTGCCGCACGGAATCGGTGCCCAGGCGCCACAATTTCCAGCCCCTGGCATGCAGGCGCATGGCCAGGTCAAACTCCTCATAGCTGTGCAGATTGCGGTCTGAAAAATACCCGGCTTGCTCCACCGCGGCCCTGCGGTACAGGCCGCCCATGTCCAGCCGGTCCACCGTGCCCGCCCGCATGTGGCCCAAACCCCGCTCCACGCGCGCCACATATTCCAGGCTGCTGGTATTCATTTCAACGACTTGCCCTCCCACGCCGGCCACGTCGGGGTGCGCCTGCATGAAGGCCAGCGCCTCCGGCAAAAAACCGGGCAGCATTTCCATGTCGCCGTCCAGGATGTAAACAAATTCGCCCACCGAATGCTGGTAACCCAGCTGGGGGCCGACGCCGCAGCAGCGCTCATCGGCGCGTGCCAGTTGCACGATACGGATGGGATAAGCAGAGGCCAACGCCACGGTGCGGTCGCTGGAGCAGGAATCGGCGAGCACCACCTCGCCACCGACCATCCGGACGGCCGTCAGCGCACTCTCCACTGCGGCGACGATGCGCTTTTCTTCGTTCAGGGCCTTGATGACGATGCTCACCCGGCATGGGGCACCTGTGGCTTCAGAGGGCTGCATCATTTTTACCTCGCAAAATAATGCGGGCCGGCACTCCCACGGCAAGCGCGCCGACGGGAACGTCCGTGATCACCACCGCATTGGCGCCAATGTCAACGTCATCCCCAATCCGTATGGCCCCAAGGATCTTCGCGCCGGCGCCGATGTTCACACGGTTGCCGATGTGCGGCGCTTCCAGCGGCCTGTCCATGCGCTGGTTGCCGATGGTGACGCCCTGGCGGATGATGCAGTCGTCCCCGATCACGGCCTTGCCATGCACCACAATCGCGCCGGAATGTTCTATGACGAGGCGTCTCCCGATCTGGGCCGAGACCCCGATCGTGACGCCGCAAAACATTTCAGCCAGCTTGGCCAGTACCAGATGCAGGGCGCCAAGCGGGTAGCGCACCAGCCTGGACTGATACCGGTAGCGCAAATGCCCCAGCCTGTATACCTGTAGCGCCCAGAAGCCCAGGGACAGAACGCCTTCCTGCGCCGCACGCAAGTCCTCAAGAAAAGCCATCGCTATTGACCTTCCATAACGCACATTGAGACGTGACAAGCACTCGCACGGTCGCAGGCTCCAACGGGGGGCGGTTCGGAGTTCCAGGAAGAAGTCCGCGGCAAGCGCTTCAGAACCCGGCAAAGCCGGGGCGATAAATCTCAGCTCTCGCAGAGGAAAAGTGCAAGATTCGTACCAATGGACTTGCCAGAGATTGAGCTGGCAGCGGCTGTATCAGCAGCGCAGGCGGGTCGTAAAGAAGACCGTTGTGCCCGGTTTTGGGGCAGCCGGGCCAGCACAAGGCGGCGGCCGGGACGGGAAATCTTCCGCTTTGTGTCCATGCGCCATGCCTGGCGTGCATATCAACCCCCCGTTAAGCTCATGACGCATTTTTCGCAAGGGTTTATCCCGAGCGAATAGGCCTTTACATCCGCTTGGCGCACGCAATGCTTGGGTTAGCATTTCGGCGCTGGCACGCATCGTGCTGGACCTCATAAGTTTCACTGACTGGAGAATCCCGTGATCAAAATCGCAAAAAAACATGGCCTTGCCACGCTGGCTGCCGCCGGCCTCACCCTTGCTGCGATGGCGCCCGCCCACGCCGGCAAGACACTGGATGCCATCAAGGCACGCGGCCAGGTCATCTGCGGCGTGAACGTCGGCCTGGCGGGCTTTTCCTCCGCCGACAGCAACGGCGCCTGGACCGGTCTTGACGTGGACACCTGCAAGGCCATCGCCGCCAGCGTGCTGGGCGACGCCAGCAAGGTCAAATGGGTTCCCCTGAACGCCCAGCAGCGCTTCACCGCGCTGCAGTCCGGCGAAGTGGACGTGCTCTCGCGCAACACCACCTTCTCGTTGACCCGCGACGCGTCGCTGGGCCTGCACATGACCGCCGTCACCTATTACGACGGCCAGGGTTTCATGGTTCCCGTGAAGAGCAAAGTCAAAAGCGCCAAGTCGCTGAAGAACGCCACGGTCTGCGTGCAGTCCGGCACCACGACCGAAAAAAACCTGACCGATTTCTCCAAGGCCAACAACCTGAACATGAAGCCCGTGGTGTTTGAAAAGCAGGAGGCCGTCAACGCCGCCTACTTCTCGGGCCGCTGCCAGGCTTACACGACGGACGCCTCGGGCCTGGCTTCGGTGCGCAACAAGGAAGCCAAGGTTCCCGCCGACCACCTGATCCTGCCCGAGCTGATCTCCAAGGAGCCGCTGGGCCCCATGGTGCGCCGCGGTGACGACGAGTGGTTCGCCATCGTCAAGTGGGTGGTGTACGGCCTGGTCGAAGCCGAAGAGTACGGCGTGACCCAGGCCAATGTCGACGCCATGACCAAGGACAGCAAGGACCCCGTGGTCATGCGCCTGACCGGCAGCGGCGAGGACACCGGCAAGCTGTTGGGCCTGGACAAGGAGTGGCTGGTGCGCGCCGTCAAGGCCGTCGGCAACTACGGCGAGATCTTCGAACGCAACGTCGGCCCCAAGACGCCGCTGGCGCTGCCGCGAGGCCAGAACAACCAGTGGAACAAGGGCGGCCAGATGTACGCCATGCCGGTGCGCTGACCTGATCACCTGATTCCGATGCGCTAACGCAACGGGCCGCTCACAACCACACGTTGTCGAGCGGCCCGCTTTTTTGGGTACCCCGTTTATGTCCGAGCACTCCCTGATTCCCCCGCGCCCGGCTCCGGCCCTGCGGCGCAAGGTTTTTTCCTGGCGCAGCAAGCAGGCGCGCGCCATCGTCTACCAGATAGCCGCCGTCAGCCTGATCGTCTTCCTGATCTGGCTGCTGGTCAGCAACACCATGGCCAACATGAAGACCCGCGGCATCCAGAGCGGCTTCGACTTCCTGATGCAACCGGCCGGATTCGACATCGGCGAAGGCTGGCTCAATTACGACTCCATAGACCCCTACTGGAAAGCCTTCCTGGTCGGGCTGGTCAACACGCTGCGCGTGGCGGTGGTCGGCATCGTGCTGACCTCAACCCTGGGCACCCTGCTGGGCGTGGGCCGCTTCTCGCGCAACGCCCTGGTGCGCGCGCTGTGCTACGGCTACGTGGAGACCTTCCGCAACATCCCGGTGCTGCTGCAACTGCTGATGTGGTACCTGCTGTTCACCGAATACCTGCCGGCCATCGACCAGGCGCTGCACATCGGCAAATGGGTTTACGTCAGCAAGAACGGCCTCTCCTACCCTTCGCCGGTATGGAAGCTGGGCCAGACGCTGGCGCTTGTGGGCGCCCTGGTCGGTGTCGCGGCCAGCGTGTTCTATGCACGTAGCGCGCGCCGGCAGTTCGACCTGACCGGCAAACCGCGGCCGGTGTTCTGGGTGTCTTTGGCGCTGGTCATCGGCGGTGCGCTGCTTGGCTGGCTCGCCGGCGGCGCGCCCAACGAATGGAACATGCCGTTGCTGACCGAGTCGCAGGTCGAAGGCGGCGGGGCACTGTCGCCGGAGTACCTCGCGGTGCTGCTGGGCCTGGTGCTCTACACCTCCGCCTTCGTGGCCGAAGTGGTGCGCGCCGGCATCGCCTCGGTGTCGCTGGGCCAGCATGAGGCCAGCGCCTCGCTGGGCCTGTCGCGCGGCCACTCGATGCGGCTGGTGGTGCTGCCGCAGGCGCTACGGGTCATCATCCCGCCGCTGACCAACCAGTACCTCAACCTCACCAAAAATTCCTCGCTGGCCGTCGCCGTGGGTTACCCGGACCTGGTCTCCATCGCCAACACCTCGCTGAACCAGACCGGCCGGGCCGTGGAGTGCATCGCCATCATCATGCTGATCTACCTGAGCACCTCGCTGGCGACGTCCGGCCTGATGAATTGGTTCAACAGCCGTGCCGCCATCAAGGAGCGCTGAGCGATGAGCAAAACCTTTGTCCCGATCGCAGCCCGCCCCGCCCCCATCAAGATGGAGGGTGTCGGCCCCTGGCTGCGCAACAACCTGTTCTCCAGCATCGGCAATACGGTGATTTCCCTTGTCGTGCTCGCGCTGCTGGCGTGGGCCGCCTCGGGCATCGCGCAGTGGGGCATCTTCCATGCCGTCACCGCGGCCGACCCGGACGCCTGCCAGGCCGCGCGCGGCGTGGGCGCCTGCTGGGGCGTGATCCGCGAAAAGGGCCGCATCATCCTGCTGGGCCGCTACCCGCAGCCCGAACACTGGCGCGCGGAACTCGCCACCCTGCTGCTGTTGGGCCTGGTGGTGGCCAGCTGCGTACGCTGGTTCTGGAAGCCCTGGCTGGCGCTGCTGTGGGTCGCGGTGCTGGCGACCTTCTTCACGCTGATGAGCGGCGGTGTCCTGGGCCTGGCCAAGGTGACGACCGACCAGTGGGGCGGCCTGCCGCTGACCGTGATGCTCACGGTGATCTCGATGACCATCGCCTTCCCGATCGCCGTGGTGGTGGCGCTGGGGCGCCGCGCCAACATGCCGGCCATACGCACGCTGTGCGTCATCTACGTCGAGCTGATACGCGGCGTGCCGCTGATCTCGGTGCTGTTCATGGCCAGCTTCATGTTCCCGCTGTTCATGCCCATAGGCCAGTCGCCGGACGTGCTGGTGCGGGTCATCGTCGGCATCACGCTGTTCGCGGCTGCCTACATGGCCGAGATCGTGCGCGGCGGTTTGCAGTCCCTCTCCAAGGGCCAGACCGAGGCGGCCGCCAGCCTGGGGCTGGGCTACTGGCAGACGCAGGGCAAGATCGTGCTGCCGCAAGCCCTGGGCACCGTGGTCCCCAGCATCATGAACAATTTCATCTCGCTCTTCAAGGACACCTCGCTGGTGACCATCGTGTCGCTCTACGAACTCACGGGCGCGCTGTCGCTGGCCGTGGGCTCGGACCCGAACTGGCGCCCTTTCAAGATCGAAGCCTATATTTTCATTGCCGCGATTTATTTCACCTGCTGCTTCGCCATGTCGCGCTACAGCTTGTGGATTGAACGCCGGCTCGCCGTGGGCAAAGCCCGTTGAACAGGAAATAACAAAATGAGCGAACCCACCATCCACTTCGACAAGGTCAACAAATGGTACGGCAACAACTTCCACGTGTTGCGCGACATCGACCTTCAAGTCAAGCCGGGCGAGCGCCTGGTGATCTGCGGGCCTTCAGGCTCGGGCAAGTCCACCATGATCCGCTGCATCAACGCGCTGGAGGACTACCAGGAAGGCAAACTCACCGTCGCGGGCTCGCTGCTGGGCGACGACATCAAGGCGATTGACGCGGTGCGCCGCCAGGTCGGCATGGTGTTCCAGCAGTTCAACCTGTTCCCCCACCTGACGGTGCTGGAAAACCTCACGCTCTCGCCGACCTGGGTGGCGGGCCTGTCGAAAAAAGACGCGATCGAGCGCGCCATGGTGCAACTGGAGCGCGTGCGCATCGCCGAGCAGGCGCAGAAGTACCCCCTGCAGCTGTCGGGCGGCCAGCAGCAGCGCGTGGCGATTGCCCGGGCGCTGTGCCTCACGCCCAAGATCATGCTGTTCGACGAGCCCACCTCGGCGCTGGACCCGGAAATGATCAAGGAAGTGCTGGACGTGATGATGGAACTGGCCAACCAGGGCATGACCATGCTGTGCGTGACGCACGAAATGGGCTTTGCCAAAGCAGTAGCCGACCGCGTGATCTTCATGGACCAGGGCCAGATCGTCGAGGAGAACACGCCCACCGAGTTCTTCAACCATCCACAGACCGACCGGGCCAAGGATTTCCTGTCCAAAATTCTGGGGCATTAGACTACTGCCCATGTGCCAACTCCTGGGAATGAATTCGGCGAAGCCGGCGGACCTTCGGTTTTCGTTGACCGGCTTCGCCGCGCGCGGCGGCCTGACCGACCACCATGCGGACGGTTTCGGCATCGGTTTTTTTGAAGACAAGGCCTGCCGCCTTTTTGTCGATGCCCAGCCGGCGGCCACCTCACCGGTCGCCGAAATGCTCAAGCACTACGCGATCAAGTCGCGCAACGTGGTCTCGCATATCCGCAAGGCGACCCAGGGCGACCCGATGCGGCTGGAGAACTGCCATCCCTTTACGCGTGAGCTCTGGGGCCGGCACTGGCTGTTCGCCCACAACGGCGACCTGATCGACTACCAGCCGGACTCCGCCGGCAATTACCAGCCGGTGGGCACCACCGACAGCGAGCGGGCGTTCTGCGCGCTGATGGAAGAACTCAAGCGCATCAGCCCGCGCGAGCCCTGCTCGGCCGACATCGTGTTCGACACGCTGTGCGCCATGAGCGAGCGTACGGCCGAATTCGGTGTTTTCAACTATTTGCTGTCCAACGGCCAGTCGCTGTACGCGCATTGCTCTACGCGGCTGTGGTACCTGGTGCGTGAATGGCCGTTTTCCAATGCCAGCCTGGTGGACGCCGACCTCAGCATGGATTTCGCCCAGACCAACAACCCCGAAGACCGGCTCTGCGTGGTCGCCACCCAGCCGCTCACGCGCAATGAAAACTGGCAACAGATGCAGCCCGGGCAGCTGCTGTGGATGGAAGACGGCAGTATCGTGCGGCAGGCGCAGCTGGAAGTCACCGAAGCGATCCGGAAAAAGCACGAGGCCAGCCTGGCCTGCGTATAAGCCGGATCAGTCCGCCCCGGCCACCGTCCACTGCGCAAGGGCAAAGTCCCGCCGTATCAGGTTCTCGGCCAGCAAAAAGCGTTTCACTTCCTCGATCAGCTTGAGCCCTTCGGCCGGGTAAGCCGTGTCGGGGAAATGCGAGAGCGGGTAGGAGTCTTTCACCGCCCCCACCGGAAAGCCGCTGGCCTCAGCGTGGAAGGCGTAGTAAGCCGCGCTGTCGCGGCGTATGTCCTGCAACGCCAAGGTGCGCGCGCGGGCCCAGGCGGCCGGCAGCCCGGGCGCGCCGGCCAGCAGTTTGGGTGCGGCGATGATGACCGAGGTGCCGCGCAGGGTCGGATGCTTTTCGGCCTCATCGATCACCGGGTAGCCGCGTGAGGCCAGCAAGGGCCCCGTGTTGATGGGTGCGGCAAACGCCGCCACGGCGCCGCGCTCCAGCGCGGGCTCGCCGTCGCGCGGCAGCATGTGCACCACCTTGACGGTTTTCAGCAGGCCCGCCTCCTTGAGCAGGCCCAGCACGTAGCGGTGCATATAAGAGCCCAGCGCCACGCCCACGGTCTTGCCCTCAAGCTCCCTGACGGTTTTGACGCCGCCGCGCGGCGTGAGCAGCCAGACGTTCATGCCGACGTTGTCAAAACCCAGCAAACGCCCTTCAAAGCCCTGGGCGCGGGCGACGACGGCGGGCGTGTCGCCGTAGATGCCGACGTCGAGCTTGCCTGAGACAAAGGCCTCGTTGAGGTCAGGCCCGTTGGGAAACACGCGTGTGGCCACCTCGCCAAAACCGAGCGGCGCCAGCTCGCGCTGCAGCTGGCCCTGCTGCAAGGCCCAGCCCGTGGCCGAAGCTGGTTTTTTTCCGGGGCCGATAAAACCCAGGCGCAAGGCCTTGGGGGATGCGGTCTGGGCGCGGCCCAGAACCGGGACGGCCAGCGAGGCCGCCGCCGCGAGCGCGGTGCCAAGAAACCGGCGGCGTGGAGTCTTCAAACGAGCCACGGAAAATTTCAGGTCGGTCATATCAGTTAGCCGGCGCATCAGTGCGCCCGTTGCAGAAGTTCATAACTCGCGTCGGCCCCGGCGGTGGACTGCCGTCCCTTGCCCCAGCCTATGGCGCTGCGATAGCTGCCCATCAAGGCCTGCGTGCCGGCTGAGTGCTCGTCGACCACGGCGGCGTGGTCGGCGATCGGCGCGACATAAAGCGCATCCTCAGGGCAGTAGAGCTCGCACATGAAGCAGGTCTGGCAGTCGTCCTGCCGCGCGATCACGGGCGGGCCACCGGGCACGATGTCAAACACATTGGTGGGGCAGGCATGCACGCAGATATTGCAGGCGGTGCAGCGGGTGGCGCTGACGATTTCAATCATGCCGGCACTCCCTGCGCCGCGAGAGGCGCGTGGGCTGACGGCGCGTCGTCCACCGCATGCCTGCGCACCCAGACTTCATCGAGCCCGCCGCTGACCAGCCGGTGGCGCTGCGCCGGGTCGCTGGCCGTATGTTCCTTGCGCCTGTGCATGCCGCGTGTTTCGGTGCGCTGCAGCGCGCTGCGGTACATCCAGCGCGAAGTGGCGAGCATGGCTGCGGCTTCGCGGGCGCGCACCGCCTCCTGCGCATTGGCCGCGGGCGCACCCGCGCGCAGGCGGTGCCACAGCGCGTCGAGCCGCTGCAGGGAATCCTCCAGCAGGTCGCCGCGACGGTACCAGTTACGTTCATACGGAAACACCTCGGCCTGCACCGCGCGTATGACTTCGGCGCTGTCGGGTGCATGGCTGCCTTTGCCTTGCAAACCGACGCCGCCCGCGCGCAAGGCCACGCGCTGCGCCGCGCTGCGCACGCTGCGGCCGAAATCGGCCGCGCCCGCGCCGGCCCAGAAGCCCGAGGACAAGGCCCAGGCCGCGTTGTGGCTGCCACCGCCGGTGAAGCCGCCGCAGATCAGTTCGCGCGTGGCCGCGTCGCCGGCCGCGTAAAGGCCGGGCACCGTGGTCGCGCAGCTCTCGCTCACCAGGTGCAGGCCGCCGGTGCCGCGCACCGTGCCTTCGAGTCGCAAGGTCACGGGGAAATGCTGGGTAAAGGGGTTGATGCCCTGCCGGTCGAAAGAGACGAAAAAGTTGGGCTGGGCCGTGCGCATCCAGGCGCGTATGTCGGCGTCGGCCTTGTCCAGGCAGGCGTAGACCGGATGGGTCTGCAAGGTCTGGGCGATCACGCTGCGCCCGCGCGCGGAACCCGCGCCTTCAATCGGCGAGCCGTCCTGGTGGTAGAAGGTCGCCCAGTTGTAGAACAGCGATTTGGTGACCGAGGAAAACGCCGGGCCCAGGCCGTAAGCGTTGGAGAACTCCATGCCGGAGAGTTCGGCGCCGGCTTCGGCTGCCATCAGGTGGCCGTCGCCGGTCAATACATTGCAGCCCAGCGCGCGGCTCAGGAAGGCGCAGCCGCCGGTGGCGATGACCACCGCGCCGGCGCGCGCCACCCAGGTCTCGCCGCTCTGGCGATTCACGCCGGTGGCGCCGCAGACCGTGCCACCGTCATCGACCAGCAGTTCCAGCGCGGGGCTGTGGTCGATGATGCGGGCGCCGGCCGCCTTGACCTGCTTGCGCATCAGGCGCATGTATTCAGGTCCTTGCAGCGAGGTGCGGCGCAGCCGGCCGTCGGCATCGACCGGGAAGGGGTAGCCCCATTCGGTCAGCAAATCGACATTGGCCCAGGTCTGCGCCAGCACGCGGTCCATCCAGGCATGCTCGGCCAGATGCCCGCCCATCGCCAGGCGGCTGGCCTTGGCCTCTTCGCGCGCGGCACCGTCGGGCGAGACGTGCCAGAGTCCCGTCCCCGAAGGCGCGGTGGCGCCCGAGGTGCCGCAATAGCCCTTGTCGGCCAGCAGCACCGAGGCGCCCGTAGCGGCCGCGCTGACGGCGGCCCAGGCGCCGGCGGGGCCGCCGCCAATCACCAGCACATCCACCTCGTGCCGCACCGCGCCTGCCGCATTCGACAGCCGCTCCAGATCCCAATCCCGTGTTCCCATCGCCTGCTCCTGAAGTTGCGCCTGGGCGGCAACCGCTTTTTGAAACAGCGGAGGCGCCAGTGGTGTAACTCTAGGCAGGGCCGGGCAGCTTGCGAACGAAGCTTTCCGGTTAAAGATAGTTGGAAATGACAGGTTCCGCGGCGCACCTCACCCCGCAGCGGGCGGAAGTTACTGCAAGAAACCCATGTTGCGGCCTTCGCGCACCTCGGGCTTGATGCGGTGCTCGGCCTCAAGCTGCGCGAGGAATTCCTCGGCCGTGAACTCGGCCGCGAGGATGTCAACCTGGCGTTTGACGGCCGCGAAGTCGCCGGGGCACAGCTGGGTGAGCTTGCCCAGGCGCTCGCACAGGGCGCCGCCCAACAGGGCCGCGTCGCCGGCCAGTGCCTCGACCACAAACATGGCTTCGCGCTGCTCGCGGGTCAGCGGCATGAATTTGATCTTGAAGGTGAAGCGGCGCAGCGCCGCCTGGTCCAGGCTGTCAAACAGGTTGGTGGTACAGATGAAGATGCCGTTGTGGCGTTCCATGCCCTGCAGCATTTCGTTGACCTCGGTCACCTCGTAGGTGCGCTGGGCGCCGCGCCTGTCCTGCAGAAAGCTGTCGGCTTCGTCGAGCAGCAGTACGGCTTTTTCGGACTCGGCCTCGCGGAACATGGCCGCCATGTTCTGCTCGGTCTCGCCGACGTACTTGCTCATGAGGTCGCTGGCCTGCTTGATGATCAGGGGCAGGTCCAACGCCTTGGCGATGTGCTCGGCCAGCGCGGTCTTGCCGGTGCCGGGCGGGCCGTAAAAGCACAGGCTGCCGTGGCCGCGGCTCTTGAGCGCCTCGACGATGCGCGACACTTCAAAGCGCGACTCGACGTTGAGCATGGACAGGTCGTAGGTGGTGACGCTGCGCCGCCCCGCGCTTTCGGATTTGTTGCCCAGCGCAACGTCGGCGTTCTTGAGCTGCCGCTCAATCAACGATTCCATCAGCAGCGGCCGGCCGCCGGCCAGGATGGCCTGCATGGCGTCGCCGTCGACCTGCGCGTCGATTTTTTCCTCAGGCGCGCTGGCCAGCCGGGCGAAGCGGACGGCCGTGCGTATCTGCGCGGGCGTGAGGCCTTTGCGCGCCGTAAGCTTGGCCACAAAGGCATCGCTGACCTGCACACCCTCCAGCGTCTTGCGCACCACGCCCTCGCGCGCACCGGGCGGAGGCGAGCGCAGCTCGAGGTGGTAGGCGAAACGGCGGCGGAATGCCGGGTCGATTTGTTCGATGCGGTTGGTGACCCACAGCGTGGGCACGGTGTTGGACTCCAGGATCTGGTTGACCCAGGCCTTGCCGCTGACCGAGCCGCTGGCCGGCACCGGCAGTTGCTCGGAGCGCGCCATCAGCTGCGCGGCTTCGTTGGAGATCGGCGGGAACACGTCTTCCACCTCGTCGAACAGCAGGGCCGAGTGCGTGCTGCCCTTGAGGAAGACCTGCGCGATCTGCAATGAACGGTAGCGGTCGCGCCCGCTCAGCGAGTTGCCGTCACGGTCGGCGTATTCGACCTCGAACAGGTCCAGCCCGGCGGCCTGCGTGACGACCTTGGCCAGCTCGGTCTTGCCGGTGCCGGGCGGGCCGTAGAGCAGCACGTTGACACCCTGCTCCTTGGCGGCCACGGCATTGCGCAGCAGGGACACCAGCACTTGCGCGTCCTCCTGCACAAAAGCGAAATCGGCCAGGCCCAGGCTGCTGTGCGCGGCGGGGCGCGTGAAGACGGCCATCAGCTCGTTCTGGTCGCGGTATTCGCGCATCAAAACCGGCGGCAGTTTCTCGCTGACCTTCATGAGGTCGGCGAGGTCGGTGATGTTGTGCTCGGAGATCAGGTTCTCGACCATGCCTATGCGTTCGAGCCGCGAACCGGCGCGCAGCGCTTCGGCGACCTCAGGCGCTTTGACGCCGGCCACGTCGGCGATGGCGGCATAGGCTTCAGGGGCGTTGTTGACCTTGAACTCCACCAGCAGGGAGCGCAGGTCGCGCTGGTAGCGCGCCAGCGTGCCGTAGAGCAGCAGCGCACGCTCGGCGCGGTTCAGTTGCAGAAGGTTGGCCAGCGCATCGATGTTTTTTTCGACCAGGGTCGATTGTTTCTTGAGTGCGTGCGTCAGCCATTCGCCGGTGGCGGCAAGCACGGAAAGCAAATCCTTGGGCTGGTCTTTCGCGTGTTCATCGAGGTAGAAAAACAGCGTGCCCTCTTCGTAGGGGCCGCGCCAGGCGCCGTGCCGCGCCATGAATTCAGCGTCGGTCAGGCTTTCGTGGCCGCGCCAGAATTCGTTGTCCTTGCAGCGGCGGACCAGGAATTCGCGCAGGCGCTGCAGGGCGGGCAGGGGCCAGACCAGGTGCCGGCCGGAGAGCGAGAGCAGGCTGTTGAGGTCGCGCCTGACGTTGAACTTGGCGCCCTGGCGGGCCGCCAGCGTCAGCACGAAATGCGAACACATCAGGTCCAGCACCGGGGCTTCCTTGAGCCCGGGGGACAGCAGCCACTGCTGCTCGCTAACGGAACGCTTGCTCATGGACAAACCTCCCTGTTGCAACTACACCGCTGGTTGACATTGCCTATGCACCTTGCCTCATTGCGTGACCTATCACCTTGGCCATGAACGCCTGGGCGCCATGGGGCTCAACGAGGCTCCACCATAACGCAGCTTGAAGCATCATGGAAGACGCTACTTGAACCCTTCCGTGTGAAATGCGCCACAGAATCGCTAACGTTACACGCGGACAATCACCCGGCACAATCCCGTACATCGCCACAGAGGAAATCATGCTCAGCCTTACCGACATCGAACAGGCCGCCCAGCGGCTGCAGGGCCATTTGCTGGACACACCGTGCGTGGAATCCAGGACGCTGTCGCAGCTGACGGGCGCGCAGATTTTCCTGAAGTTCGAGAACCTCCAATACACCGCATCCTTCAAGGAGCGTGGCGCTTGTAACAAGCTCGCGCAACTGTCAGCCGACGAACGGCGACGCGGTGTGATCGCGATGAGCGCGGGTAACCATGCCCAGGGTGTGGCCTACCACGCGCAGCGCCTCGGCCTGCGGGCGGTGATCGTGATGCCGCGTTTCACGCCGGGCGTGAAGATAGAGCGCACCCGCGGCTTTGGCGCCGAGGTGGTGCTGCACGGCGATTCGCTCGACGAGTCGCGCGCCCACGCCCTGCTGCTGGCCGAGCGCGAGGGCCTGGTCTTTGTGCACCCCTATGACGACGAAGCCATCGTCGCGGGCCAGGGCACCGTGGGGCTGGAAATGCTGCGCGCCGTGCCCGAGCTGGACACCCTGGTCATCGCCGTGGGCGGCGGCGGCCTGATCGCGGGCATGGCCACGGCGGCCAGGGCCCTGAAACCCGGCATTGAAATCATCGGCGTGCAGACCTCCCGCTTCCCGGGCATGGTCAACGCCATCAAGGGCACCCAGCATCCGCAAGGCACCAGCACGATTGCCGAAGGCATCGCCGTCGGAACGCCCGGCGTCATCCCGCGGGCCATCATCGCCAAGCTGGTGGACGACCTGGTGCTGGTGGACGAGGGCGACATCGAGCAGGCCATGGTGATGCTGCTCGAGATCGAAAAAACCCTGGTCGAAGGCGCGGGCGCGGCCGGACTGGCGGCACTGCTCAAATACCCGGCGCGCTTTGCCGGCAAAAGGGTCGGCCTGGTGCTGTGCGGCGGCAATATCGACCCGCTGCTGCTGGCCGCCATCATCGAGCGCGGCATGGTGCGCGCCGGGCGCCTGGCGCGCATCAAGGTCAGCGTGCGCGACATTCCTGGCTCACTGGCGAAAATCACCGCCACCGTGGCCGACGCCGGGGCCAACATCGACGAAGTGCATCACCAGCGCGCCTTCACCATGCTCTCGGCCCAGAACGTGGAGATCGAGCTGGTGATCCAGACGCGCGGGCGCGACCACATCCAGCAGGTGCTGGCGGCGGTCAACGCGGCCGGCTTCGAGGCCTCGGAGCAGCACTGAGCGCGGCTATCGGCCGGCGGTTCAGTTCCAGCCGATCACCTCAAAGCCGCGCTCGCTGAGGCAGCGCTGCACAAAGCTGCGGTAGGTGCTGTTGGGCTTGTCGTTATGGAAAGCACCCGACACCGCGCCCGCCGAGCCGCCCACGGCGGCACCCGCGGCGCCGGCGCGCAGCACGCCTTCTCCGCCTCGCCCGGTGATCAGGGCGCCCACGGCCGAGGCCACGCCGCCAACGGCCGCGCCTTCGCCGGCGCGGCGGCCCACTTCATTGCCGCTTTGCGACGGGCTGAGCCCGGCGGCCGAGGCCCGCGACATGCAGGCATTGGCCTCGGCCTGGCCCTGGGCGTCGCCTACCCGGTTGAGCGTGGCGTTGGGATAGAGCACCGGCCTGGCCGAAGCGCTGTTGGGGCCGCCGGTGGCGCAGGCCGACAGCAGGGCCAGCGCGGACAGGGCTGCGCCGGCGGAAACGGCGCGCAGCCGGGATTGAAATGGGATTGGGGATTTCATGCTTTCCTTCCACAAACAGGCATGGCTAAAGGGTAACGCAAAGGCGGCGGCCGGCTTCTTTGCGGCCCATCGCGGCATGCGGGTAAAATCCGGCCAGACTTTCAAGCAATTCAGGAACCCCCATGTCCAGTCCAGCCAGCCACACCACCAATGCCGCCCACGACAGCGCCACGCCCGCCCAGGAGCAGGATGCCGTTGACGCCATCATCCCCGTGATCCCCATTGTTCTGCCCGTGGTCGGCGGCGTGCTGATGTTCCTGCTGGCCTTCATCGCCATCTACATGGCCTGAAACCCTCCCGCCTCTCCCTCGCTTTCCCCCAAAAGTCCGCACCCTGCGGACTTTTTTGTTTTCGGCCCCAGCGCCCTCTGACTCTTTTCCGGCCCTTTTCCGCAGCGAAAACCTCGGCCCGACAGCGCCCCATGGCATTCCATACCCCCATGTCATGACTGCCTGAACCCCTGCGCGCCATATGCATAACCTCATGCAAGTTATGCATAACTTTTGACGGTAACCGCAAGGTAACCTGCGCCGTTGTTCTTAAAATGAATTCTCAGGCCGACCCGTGGGAGGTGGGAAAAGCCGGTCCTTCCGACCGCTTTTTGCCTCACGCTGCGGCGGTCCGGAAGCCCTCAAGCCTTATTTCGACAAGCGTCTCAAGCACAGGACCATGGCCACGACTGCCGCGCGACGCTTCCCGAAATAACGCTTTTTTACTTTGGAGTTTTTTCGATGAACCAACCCGTGATGCAGGGCCTCAAGCTCAACACACCCAGCTACGTCAAGAACGCGAAACTGATCGCCTGGGTCGCCGACATGGTGGCCCTGTGCAAGCCCGACGACGTCTACTGGTGCGACGGCAGCGACGCCGAATACCAGCGCTTGTGCCAGCAGCTGGTCGACGCCGGCACCTTCAAGAAACTCAACGAGGCCAAGCGCCCCAACAGCTTCCTGGCCCAGAGCGACCCCAGCGACGTCGCGCGCGTGGAAGACCGCACCTACATCTGCTCGGCCAAAAAGGAAGACGCCGGCCCGACCAACAACTGGATGGCGCCCGCCGAGATGCGCCAGACGCTGCAACCCCTGTTTGACGGCTGCATGAAGGGCCGCACCATGTACGTGGTGCCTTTCAGCATGGGCCCGCTGGGCTCGCCGATCGCGCACATCGGCATCGAACTCTCCGACAGCCCCTACGTGGCCGTCAACATGAAGATCATGACGCGCATGGGCCAGGCGGTGTTCGGCGTGCTGGGCGTCGACGGCGACTTCGTGCCCTGCGTGCACACCGTGGGCGCGCCGCTGGCTGAAGGCCAGAAGGACGTGAAATGGCCCTGCAACAAGACCAAGTACATCGTGCACTACCCCGAGACGCGCGAGATCTGGTCCTACGGCTCCGGCTACGGCGGCAATGCGCTGCTGGGCAAGAAGTGCTTCGCGTTGCGCATCGCTTCCAACATGGGTCGCGACGAAGGCTGGCTGGCCGAACACATGCTGATCCTCGGCGTGACGAATCCCCAGGGCAAGAAATACCATGTGGCGGCCGCCTTCCCGAGCGCCTGCGGCAAGACCAACTTCTCCATGCTGGTGCCGCCGGCCGGCTTTGACGGCTGGAAAGTCACCACCATCGGCGACGACATCGCCTGGATCAAGCCCAGTGCCGACGGCAAGCTCTACGCCATCAACCCCGAAGCCGGTTACTTCGGCGTGGCGCCGGGCACCAATTTCCACACCAACCCGAACTGCATGGCGAGCCTGGACAGGAACGTCATCTTCACCAACGTCGCCCTGACCGACGACGGCGACGTGTGGTGGGAAGGCATGGAAAAAGACACCGGCGGCCAGCCCGCGCACCTGATCGACTGGCAAGGCAAGGACTGGACACCGCAGATCGCCAAGGAAACCGGCGCCAAGGCCGCCCACCCCAACGCACGCTTCACCGTCGCCGCCATCAATAACCCGGCCCTCGACAGCGCCTGGGACGACCCCAAAGGCGTGGCGATTGACGCCTTCATCTTCGGCGGCCGCCGCTCCACCACCGTGCCGCTGGTCACCGAAGCGCGCAACTGGGTCGAAGGCGTGTACATGGCCGCGACCATGGGCTCGGAAACCACGGCAGCCGCCACCGGCCAGGCCGGCGTGGTGCGCCGCGACCCCTTCGCCATGCTGCCTTTCATGGGCTACAACATGAGCGACTACTTCCAGCACTGGCTCAACGTCGGCAAAAAGCTGGAAGCCACCGGCGCGGTGATCCCGAAGATCTACACCACCAACTGGTTCCGCAAGGGCGAAGACGGCAAGTTCGTCTGGCCCGGCTACGGCGAAAACATGCGCGTGCTCAAGTGGATGATCGACCGCATCGAAGGCACGGGCAAGGGTTCCGAGCACATCACCGGCATCAGCCCCGCCTATGAAGACCTGAACTGGACCGGCCTCAACTTCAGCGCCGAGCAGTTCAACACCGTGACCAGCATCGACAAGGCCGCCTGGCTGAAAGAGCTGGAGCTGCACGCCGAACTGTTCAAGCAACTCGAACATCACCTGCCGAAAGAGCTGGGGGAGACCAAAGCCGCGATCGAGCGCCGCCTGGCTGCCTGATCGGCCTGCCATGCGGGTGCGGCGCACGACCTGCGCCGCGCCTCATGCCCCTGAAACCATCCGGCGACAGGGCAAAGAAAAAGCCACCTGACAAGGTGGCTTTTTTGTGGGCCGCCGCGGCGGGCTGCCCGGCATCCGGCGGGATGCTTAGATATAGCTGCGATGGTAGGCGCGCAGCACCGAGACACCGTTGACAGCCTCGGCACGCTCGGCCTTGACGGCGGGAGCGGCTGCGACTTCTTCAACATCGGCCGCGCGTTGCAGGGCCATTTGCAGATCGGCCATCACGCGGGGATCGTTCCGGGCGGCTTGCCACAGGCGCTGGTCGGCGCGGGCTTCGGCCAGGCTGCGCGACCAGCTGTCGAGGCCGGTCTTGACGCGGGCGGCGGCGTTGCGTGCGCTGCCGGCAAAAAGCGCCAGGGTGGCAAAGGCGATGGCCCACAGCGCGATCCACATCACCAGCAGATGGCCTTCGGTAACGCTGTCCATCACCTGGTAAGCCACCACCATAACGGCGGCCGCAACGGCGGACAAGAGCAGCGTGGCGAGGCCGCGGGTGCCGGAGAATGCATGGCCCAGCTGGCGTACGGCACCAAAGGCCGACTCAGCACGGACAACGCCGGGATGCTGTGTGGAATGTTTGATATTGACGAAGCTGGTCATGAGGAACTCCCGATTGGTTATCCCCGCCGGGACACAGATATCTCAGCGGGTAAGGGGATATTAGGGTTATCACTGATGTTACTCAACTTTATCTTTATGATGTGATTCATTCACAATAGTGATAATCCTGGGCCAAACCCGCTCACCTACCCCCTTCCACCCCCTTCCACTTCCTTGAATCCCCTTAATTTCCGGACGCTTGACCTGAACCTGCTTCGTGTTTTCGACGAAGTGATGGCCGAGCGCAGCCTGACGCGGGCGGCCCGCAACCTGTCGCTGACCCAGCCCGCCGTCAGCAATGCGCTGCGCCGGCTGCGAGAGACCCTGGGCGACGAGCTGGTGCAGCGCAGCGGCCAGGGCATGGCGCCCACATCGCGCGCCCTGGCCATCTGGCCGGCCGTGCGCGAGGCGCTGCAGCAGCTGCAAGAGTCGCTGGTCCCCAGCGAATTTGTGCCCGGCACGGCCAACACCACCTTTGTGCTGGCCATGGCCGACGCGACCGCGGCCGAGCTGATGCCCGGCCTGGTCGAAACGCTGGATCAGGAAGCCCCCGGCGTGTCGATGCGGGTGGTGCCGCTCACCACCCGGGACCCACGGCGCATGCTCGACGAAGAGACCTGCGATATGGCCGTCGGCTACTTTCCCTCGCTGCTGGCCGACCTGACCGCGCACGCGCAAAGCGGCGAACCCCTGCCCTTCCTGCACCAGCGGCTCTATGACGGCGAGTATGTCTGCGTGATGCGCAAGGACCATCCGCTGGCCACCGGCCCTTTCACGCTCAACCGTTTTTGCGCCGCGCGCCACATGCTGGTGAGCTTTTCGGGCCGGCCCTACGGCTTTATCGACGAATCCCTGGCCTCCCTGGGCCGGGAGCGGCATGTGGTGCTGACCGTCAACCAGTTCTTCACCGCGGGGCGGGTGGTGGCCAATTCCAACCTGCTCACCGTGCTGCCGCGGCATTTCGTCAGGGTGACTGGAATCGCCGACCAGTTGGTGCTGCGCCCGCTGCCGTTTGACGTGTCGCCGGTGCACGTGGACGCTGTGTGGCACCGGCGCTCGCAGCAACGCAGCGCGCATGCGTGGTTACGCCAGGCACTGGTGCGGGCGGCCGACCAGGCCTTCTCCGCCTGAGCTAGCCAGCCGGCACCAAGGCTAAATCAGCCCGGCACGGATCGCGAAGGCCGTCAGCTGGGCGCTGTTGTGCATGCCCAGCTTCAGCATCAGGTTGCGCCTGTGCGTGCGCACGGTTTCACGCTGCAGCAATAAGCTGGCGGCAATCAGTTTGCTGGACGCGCCCTCCGCCACCGAACACAGCACCTGCTTTTCGCGTTCGGTCAGCTTGCGCAGCTCGGCCAGCGCGTCGATACCCGGCGGCTGGCGCAGTGCGGCGATGGATTCGGAAAAGTGCGGGAGAGGCCTGCTATTCAATTCCGATGGACGGCTGGACGCTGCAACCGCTGGCCGGGCTTTCGCTCAGCAGAAACAAGGCCGATGGCTTCACCGAAACCGGCGCAGGGGCGCTCAATCTGCAAGTGGCCGGCCAGACCATCAACTCATCCAGATCGATGCTGGGCGCCAAGGCATCTTTTGATGCAGGCCGCATCCACATCGAGCCTCGCGTGATCTGGGCGCACGAGTTCGCTGACCTGAACGCACCGCTGACAGCGCAATTCCAGGGCGCGGCGACGGCCTCGCCTTTCCAGGTTTCGGGTGCGGCACTGAAGCGGGACACGCTGATCCTAGGGCTGGGCGCCAGCGGCAGCATCAGCAAAGGTGTGGACCTCTTCGCCGACGTTCAGGCTGAACACAATTCGGCCCAGCGCAAGCTGGCTGTACTGGTGGGTTTGCGCAGCCGCTGGTAGGCACGCACGGCAAGGGTTTATCGGCTTAAGCGCGTCCGGACCGGCGCAGGTCGCTGGCAGCATGCCAATCGATGCCGGCCCGCTGCGGCCTTCCGGTTTCAAGTGGCGGCACACAACGCCCCTGCAACAGCGGGCGATTCAAGGTCCAGGTCCCCCTATCCGGCGGCCTTTATTTAGCGCACCACACAGCTTTTTGGGCTTTCGGGCGCGGTCCCAACTCTCCCCGGCTAGCGCCATCTCATCAAATTAATTCTTTGGTTTTGCTCTTCGGCAATCGAGACATTGAACGTTGCCAAACGGTCTACTTGCAAAAAAATGTAACGTAAAGCAAAGTCAAACCAAGGCATGCGCCCCGGGAGAGCGTGCCTCACCAACGGAAGTTTCTCAAAGAGTGCTTGTTAAAAAATGTCAATGAGATGAGGAGGGTGGCGCTTGCAACCGGAACTGCGATGTCCTCCGGCGAGGCATGGCGTCAGGTTCCGCCGGCCTCAAGGCTTGAATTCACAACCGAACGGCATGGGCTGCTCGGCGATGGTGAACCCGACGCCCCGAAGCGGATGGCCGGGCTGCTGGCTCCTCACCCGTTAACCATTGATCCACCAACCCACCCAACCCATAACCTCATTCACCCACGTCATTGCTCATGGCTTACAAACAGATGCCCCCCATTCCCCTGGCGCCCCTTCCGCCTCCCAAACCCGTCAAGGATGGCGGGGCCCAGCGATACGACACCCTGGTTTTCCTGCTGATCGCCTGCCTGGTGATGGTGGTGGGAGGCAGTGCGGCGCGCTATCTGCTGGTGGACCGCCCGGCGGCCAAGGCGCAGAAGGAGGCCCAGCGGTTGATGCAGCAACTGATGGCCGACAACCACAAGAACCAGCAGCAGCTTGAACAAAAGCTCGCCGAGGCAAAGGCCCAGACCGAGGCATTGCGCGCCAACATGGAGCAGATGAAAACCGAGATCCAGCTGCCAAAGGCCGTGGCGGAACCGGTTCCCGAGCCCGCGCAGAAGCCGGTGCCCGACGCCCAGGCCGCGGAACGCAAGCGGCTGGAGCGGGTGAAGGCGGTCGATGAACTGGTGGACTCCCTGGCTCCCAACCTGCAGGTCAAGTTCCAGCAAAAGGTCGCCTGGCAGGACCACACCGTTTCCTTCGGTTTTTCCCTGACCAATGCAGGCCGCCGCGCCATCCGCGTGAGCCAGCCGCGCATCGCCCTGACCCTGCACCCGCTGCCGAATATGCGAGCCTCGGAGCTGGCACTGAAGCCCGGCGACATACGGGCCGACATTTGCCCCCCTGGAATGATCGGCCCGGGGGAGACGATCAACTGCAATGCGGCCCTGCGCGCCGAAGCGTCATTCACCGGCGTCGGCCATATCTCGTTTCGCACCATCATCTCGGCGCGCACGGACCTCCCGGCCAACAGCGAAACCTGGAAGACCGTGCGTTCCGCGTACAAGGACGCCTACCTGGAAGAGCGCATGGTCAAGGATGTGTCCCTGAGTGGAGAGCTGTGGCGCTGATCACGAGGCGGGGCGACGTGCGCAAGCGGCTATTGATTTGCCGGCGATATTCCGGCGCCCGGCGCGCACCGCCCCTCATTTGAACGGTTTTGGGGCCCTGGGGCACGGTTTTTGCACACAGTTTCGCACTCAACTGTCCGCAGGAACGCTCCATGTCCCACTTTGAACTTCGCCGGCCCCTCGCACGCCGCAGCGCGCTGAAACTTCTCGCCGGCAGTGCCGCGTCCCTCGCCCTGCCGGCCTTCGCGGCCTGGCCCGACAAACCCATCAAGATCGTCGTGACCTTCCCGGCCGGCGGCGCCAGCGACATCGTCGCGCGCGTCATGGCCGAACAACTCGGCAAAAAGCTGGGCCAGGCGGTGGTGGTGGACAACCGCCCCGGTGCGGGCGGCAGCGTGGGTGGGCTGGTGGTGGCGCAGGCGCCTGCCGACGGCTACACGCTGATGCTGAGCAATTCGACGCCGGTGTCCATAGGCCCGTTCGCGCTGGAAAAGCAGCCCTATGACCCGGTGGAGGGCTTTACCCACATCGCGCTGATCGGCAACGCGCCCTGCGTGGTCATGGCCAACCCGCATGTGCCCATCAAGACCATGACCGACGTGGAGGCGCAGGCGCGCAAGGCCGGCCGGCTGGATTTCGGCTCGGGCGGGCCGGCCTCCATCGGCCACATCTACGGTGAGTTGATGAAAAAAGCCATGGGCGTGAACCTGCAGCACATCCCCTACCGCGGAGGCGCGCCCATGACGACGGACCTGATCGCGGGCGTGATCCCCATCGGCATCGACGTGCTGACGGCGTTTGTGCCTTACTTCAAGAGCGGACAGCTGGTGCCGCTGGCGGTGACCTCGGCGGCGCGCTCACCGCTGGTGCCGGATGTGCCCAGCGTGCTTGAGTTCGGCTACCGGAAATTGGTACTGGACAACTTCTTCGGCCTGAGCGGGCCGGCGCACATGCCGGCCGACGTGGTGGCGCGGCTGAGCAGCGCCTGCAACGAAATACTGGCAACGGCAGAGATCAAAAAGAAGATGCTGGAGTTGGGCATCACCACCCAGGCCATGAGCCCGGCGGCGTTCACCGGCTTCGTCAGGGAGCAGGTGGCCGTGCTGTCGCCCGCGGTGAAGGGCGCGGGTGTGAAGCTTTGAGAGGGTGCTCCGCCTTCAGGCGGAGCGGGCCTCAGCGAACCACGCTGAGGTAGGCGCGAGCGGCGTCGCGCAGTTCCTGGGCTTGCTGGGGGTTGCGGCCGGCACGGGCTTCGGCGCGCTCCATCAGGTTGTGGGCCACGCCATTGACGGGGGCCACGCCGGCGGCGGAAGGCAGGAAACGGGCGATCTGGGCAAACAGGCTATACATGTCGAAAGTCACCCGGCAGAGGGTGAAAAGTTGGCGATGGATCAAGAATAAGGGTTTTCCCTAGGGTTTCAAGCCTAAGACGGGGCCAAACCCATGCAAAACATGCATAGTTTGATCCGCAGCCCCGCATGGCCGGGGTTTAACGGGAGGAAATCACGCGTCCCGAACGGCTATGCTCCCTGCATGCCCGCACCCTCCCCCGCATCGACGTCGGCTGTGACGCCGGCTTCGTTGCCCGGCGAGGAATTGCTGCGGCAGGTCGCCGCCAATATCGACGCCATGCTCTGGTCCTGGGACCCGGCCAGCGGCCGCATCAGCTACACCAACCCGGCTTTTGAGATTTTCTGGGGCCTGTCGGCCGAGAAACTGGCGGGCGATACGTGGCAATGGCTGGACCAGGTCGACCCCGCGGACCGCGACCGGGTGCGGCAGTTGCAGCAGGCCGTCATCAAGCGCAGCGAGGAATATCGCGTGCGCAGGCCCAACGGCGACGTCGCAAGGCTGAGCCAGCGCGCGCTGCCCATCCACAGCCCTTCGGGGCAACTGCTACGCGTCATTCACCTGGCCAACAACATCACCTGGCAGCTCGATACCTCCAAGCAATTGCGCGTGGAAATCGGCAGGCGCACCGACTCCGAGGCCAAATACCGCGCGGTGGTCGAAAACGTCAGTGAGGGCATCCTGGTCACGGCCGGCGGCCGCATCCTCTATGCCAACCCCAAGGCGCTGAAACTCACCGCGCTGGACGAGGAAACCGCCAAGTCCCGCCCCTTCATCGAGTTCATCCACCCCGACGACCGTGAGCGGGTGCTCGGCAACCACCGCAAGCGCCTGCGCGGGGAGAGCGTCGAAAACCACTACCAGTTCCGCGTGCAGCACAGCCAAAGCATCACGCGCTGGCTCGAGATCAGCGCGGTGATGTTCGAGTGGGAGGGCACGCCCGCCACGCTCAACTTCCTGACCGACGTGACACTCAAGCGCCAGGCGGAGGAAGACATGCTCAAGGCGCTGGCGCATGAGCGCGAGTTGTCGGAGCTCAAGTCGCGCTTCGTGGCGGTCACCTCGCACGAGTTCCGCACGCCGCTGGCCGCCATCCTGTCGTCCGTGGAACTGCTGGATGCCTACGGGGCGAGCTTTCCGGCCGAAGAGCGCCGCGAGCTGCTGGGCCAGATCAAGACCGCCGTGGCGCGCATGAACAACATGGTCGAGCAGGTGCTGTTGACCAGCCGCCTGGAGCTGGGCAAATTCAAGTTCGAGGCGGCCCCGCTGGTGGTGCCCGACTGGCTGGTGCAGGTGATGGCCGAGCTCGAGCGCGGCAACCCGCAGGCCGCGCGCGTATCCCTCACCTGCGACGGGCTGGACGCGCCGCGCACGGCGGACCAGCAGCTGTTGCGCCACGTGGTGATCAACCTGCTGGGCAACGCGCTCAAGTATTCAGACCCGGACACGCCGGTGAAATTCGCGGTCCGCGGCGTCGGTGAGCAGATGCACCTGCGCATCAGCGACCAGGGCATAGGCATTCCGGAGGCCGACCTGCCGCGCCTGTTCGGCAGCTTTCATCGCGGCACCAACGTGGGCAATATTTCCGGCACTGGCATAGGCCTGCACATCGTCAAGGAATGCGTGGACCTGCACAAGGGCGAGATCGAGGTCAGCAGCCAGCCCGGGCAGGGAACGACCTTCACGGTGCGGCTTCCGGCGCCGCTGGCCTGACATCGGGACCGTCTTCCCGCACAATCGGCGGGTGAACATCCAGCCTCTGGCCGACTTGCACCGAGAAAGCAACCCGAACTTCATGGCGCCGCAACCCTTTGATTATCAATATATTCTGAATAATTTTGAGCCGGTGTCTCACCTGCGCAATTCTGCGCACCAAATTTATACGGCAAAGGGCGCAGAACAATGAAAGAAATAAGTGATCTCTTCGCCGATCTTCTTCGCGATACGAAAATAAGACTCCTTCAGCTTCACCATGACGCAAACTGTGGGCATCTCGGCGGTAATTTCTCATGTATAGACGCACTGATGACGCTGCATCACATTGTGATGGCGCCAGGCGACCGCTTTGTTCTTTCAAAAGGGCACTCGGCTGGAGCTCTCTACGCCACACTATGGAGCCTTGGTCGCCTCTCTGATACTGATCTACGGACTTTCACGCGTGACGACACTTTGCTTCCCGGCCACCCTAGCGGCTCCGGCATTCCCGGGTTGATGTTTTCCACCGGATCTCTCGGACACGGTCCGTCGTTGGCGGCCGGCCTTGCTCTCGCGGCACGCCACAAGGGTCTTGATCATCAGGTCTTCTGTCTTTGCTCCGACGGCGAATGGCAGGAGGGTAGCTGCTGGGAGGCCCTTAACTTCGCCATCCATCAGCGGCTGAGAAATCTTGTCATACTCATCGACCAGAATGGCCTGCAGGGTTTCGGTCGCACGGCTGACGTGATCTCTTGTGACGATCTCACTCCACGCATAACAGCGTTCGGTGCTGACGTTCAAAGGATCAACGGCCACGATCCAGATGCCATCGCGAAAGCCATCGCCAGACCCGCCAATGGCGCTCCCCGGGTGTTGATTCTTGACACTGTTAAGGGGCGTGGTCTGCATTTCGAGGGCCAGCTGGAATCCCATTACCTGCCTTTGTCTGAGGCCAACTATGCAGCGGCCCTCAGCACCTTCGAACAGAAGGGCGCTCAATGAGAAAAGCCTTCGCAGACGCGGTTTTGGCGCACTGCAACCACGACGACTGGTTTTTCCTCACCGGCGATCTCGGTTTTATGGCCCTGGAAGAAGTCAAGTCCGCGTTTGGTAGACGCTTCGTCAATGCCGGGGTGGCCGAACAGAACATGATCGGCGTTGCGGCAGGGCTCGCGCGTGAATCCTTGCGCGTGATCGTCTACAGCATTGCCCCCTTCTGCTACGCACGTCCCTTCGAACAGATCCGCAATGACCTTTGCCTGGGCGGCCTGCCGGTGTGCTTGGTGGGAAACGGCGGTGGTTACGCATACGGCCATATGGGACCGACCCATCACGCACTTGAAGACTGTGCAGCGATGAATGCCCTGGGCGTGCGTGTGCTGGTGCCGGCTTTTGACAATGATCTACCTGCACTTCTTGCGCACCTTGACGAGCCTACTTATCTTCGCCTGGGCTACGACGTCAGGCCGGTTGGTCAAAGTGTGCCTGAGTACGCCCCCTGGCGAGAAGTTCTGCCCGGTCGCTGCGGCGCTATTGCGGCTCTTGGTCCGATTGCGGGCGTTGCCTGGCAAGCCTTGGCCGACCTTGATATCGATTCAAGACCGTCGGTATGGGCTGTGTGCGAGTTCAATGACGCCGAAATACCATCCAGATTTCTGGATCAGATAATTGGTCGTCCCCTTTACGTTCTGGAAGAACATGTTGCCCAAGGGGGACTCGGGATGAACTTGGCATTTGGCCTCGCCGCCCGCGGCTTGGCAGCGGGGCGCTTCGTTCATAGACCGGCTCTCGGCTATCCCACCGGTCGCTTCGGCTCCCAGGCTTTTCACCGTGCCCAGTGCGGGCTCGATGCGCCATCCATCCGTTCCATGGTCACCGGCTGAGAAAATGACTCTCGACAACAAGCTTAGAAATCTGGCTGGCCCGGTGCTGGTTCTTGGTGCCAGCGGTTTCATTGGAGCCAACTTGCTACGCCGTCTGCTTGCGGTGCGCAGCGATGTAACCGGCACCGTTTTTTCCGGCGACACCTGGCGTCTCGACGGCGTACCCTCGACCAACATCGCATTCCTGAACCTGCAGGATCCGGTTAGCGTCCGATCGGTGCTACACCGGGTTGGACCAAAGATGGTCTTCGATTGCGCATCCTTTGGGGCCTATTCCTTCGAGCAGAACTATGAGCGCGTCCACGCAACCAACTACCTCAGCTTTATTCGCCTGATGGAAGAGATTGCGGGGATGGAGCTGGCAGCCTTCGTTCACGCAGGCAGTTCGTCGGAATACGGTCTCAACTCAGCAGCTCCCGCTGAAAATGCCTCACTCGTGCCAAACAGCCACTATGCGGTTAGCAAGGTCGCTGCCGGCGCTGCCATTGCTTATTTCGGCAAGGTGCGCGGCGTTCCGGTTACCAACCTGCGTCTCTACTCGGTGTATGGTCCGTTTGAGGACAGCTCGAGGCTCATCCCCGCGCTGTGCGAAGCCAGCCTGCGAGGGGAACTCCCGGTTCTGGCTCGAGCCGAGGTAAGCCGCGACTTCGTGCACGTGGACGACGTCATCGAAGCCTTTGCCGATACCGCGCAGCTGATGGGGCCAAATCTTGCCGGTGAGTCCATCAACATCGGCAGCGGCCGGCCAACCACCCTCGCAGCACTCGCCGACTTGGCCCTCACATCTTTCGGGCTCACTGCCGAACCGCGCTTCAACCCCGCCGCAGGCCGTGCATGGGATACAACAGACAACTGGTACGCAGACACTACCAAGGCAAAACGTCTGCTTGGCTGGTCTGCCAAAGTGGACCTCACAGATGGCCTCAAGAAAACTCGCGATTGGTGGCGAAACTATCTCGTCGATGCAAATTTCACACGACTGACCAAGCGCACACAGCCACGCAAGGAAAAGAACTCCATCTCTGCAGTGATAGCTTGTTATCGTGACGTTCAGGCTATCCCGGTCATGCATGAACGGTTAGTAGCGATGTTCCAGCGAGTGGGGCTTGATTACGAGATTATCTTTGTCAACGACAACTCCCCCGACGATTCCGCTGAGGTGATCCGGGAGATCAGCGCCCGCGACCCCCATGTGATCGGCATCACCCATTCGCGTAACTTCGGCTCCCAAGCAGCCTTTCGCAGCGGCATGGAACTTGCCAGCAAGGAGGCCGTGGTACTGATGGACGGCGACCTGCAAGATCCGCCGGAACTGATCGAAGCTTTCGTAGAGCGTTGGCGCGCAGGTGCGGACGTTGTCTATGGTCGGAGGATAAAACGTGAGATGCCCGTGCTACTCGAGGCCTGTTATCGGGCTTTCTATCGTGTTTTTGCCCTGATGAGCGAGGTCCCCATTCCAAAAGATGCGGGTGACTTTTCTCTGATCGACCGTACCGTCGTGTATTGGCTGCTCCAATGCCAGGAGCGCGACTCGTTCCTGCGCGGACTGCGCGCCTATGTAGGCTTCCACCAGGAAGGGGTGGATTATGTGAGGCCCGAGCGCATGTTTGGTGTCAGCACAAATAACTGGATCAAGAACATCGGTTGGGCCAAGAAAGGCATCTTTTCCTTCTCCCGCATGCCGCTGCACTTGCTTACCGCGGCGGGAGGGGTTGCATCCTTTGCGACAATTTTGCTGGCGATCTTCAGCATCCTTGTACGGGTTCTCAGCCCCGAGACAGTCCCCAAGGGCGTGACCTTTCTATCATTGCTGGTTATGTTTTTCGGTTCCTTCACACTGCTCGGAATCGGTCTTTTAGGCGAATACATAGGCAAGATTTTCGAGGAGATCAAAGCTCGACCAGCCTTCATTCGCCGGAGTCTGATCGTGCACGGTGAGATCCGTCCCGCAGATCCGAGGGGGCAACTTTGAGCGTCGAGCGCGCATGTCCCGTCTGCATGGGCCGCAGCCACGCGCCCTTCGCTGCCGAGCGTATTGATCCCGAGCGGGTCGGAACTCTGACTTACGCATCCCGCAAACCACCGGAATTCATGTGCCTTCGCCTCGTGCGCTGTACCACCTGCGATTTGGTCTACGCGCCTTCGCCTCCGGCCGAGGACTTCCTGCACGCCGCCTACGCTGATGCGGGTTTTGACTCGGGTCCCGAAGCAGTGGCCGCGGCCAAAACATACGCTGACGCTCTTGAGCCCCACTTGCAAGGGCTCACCGTCCGCAACGCTGCAATCGATGTAGGCGCCGGTAGCGGACCGTTCCTTCCTTGGTTGCAGGCCCAAGGATTCACACCGGTGATTGGCATCGAGCCTTCACGGGCAGCTATCGACGCCGCCCCGCCGGCAGCACGCCCCCTGCTTAGGGAGGGAATGTTCTCGGCATCCATGCTTGACGGCGAGACTCCATCCCTCATCTGTTCCTTCATGACGCTTGAACATCTACCTGATCCGGGCGATTTCGTCGCCACCGCCCACAGTCTCCTCGAGCCAGGAGGCGCAATAGCGGTAGTGGTGCATGACTGGCGGGCTCCTCTCAATCGGCTGCTCGGCCTGCGTTCGCCGATCATCGATGTTGAGCACCTCCAACTCTTCAGCCCCCGGGCCCTGCGTGAACTGCTCCAAAGGGCCGGGTTCGAACGCATTGCACTGAGCCCGATCCGCAACGCCTACCCGCTGCGTTACTGGCTTCGACTCACGCCGCTGCCGGATTCTGCAAAAAAAACACTCCTCAGCCTGCTTGAGCGGTCCGGGCTTGCGGACCATACCTTCGCCATAAACGTCGGCAACATGCTCGCTGTCGGCATCAAGCCTCAATGAAATCACGGCCGCCAAGGCTGCCGGCACACTATGACCAAAGTCCAGCCCCCCGACATTAAACGAAATGTTCGTCGCTTTGACGAAGATGTGCGCGAACTCGGGGCTTACGCATATACAGGGGACCGTCTATCGTCTCGCCTCGCCAATGGCCGAATAAGCCGCGCCATCGCCGAATCCTTCGACTTCCGTGGCGCCTCTGTGCTAGACCTAGGTTGCGGCGATGGTGCGTATACCGTCGAATTTGCCCGCCTTGGCGTACGCCAGGTTGTTGGCCTTGACCCAGCCGCCGTGGCCATCGACGCCGCCCGTGCCCGCGCTCAGGCTCTGGGTGTTGCGGACACCGTGCACTTCGAAGTCGGTAATATCTACGTGCTTGACGAATACATCGCTTCCGGGCGATTCGACTGCATCGTAATTCGAGGGGTACTTCATCATCTGCCCGATCCAGCTCGCGCCCTGGCCGGACTGGCCGCATTCGAGGGCACAGTAATTGTGCTCGAGCCCAACGGCAACAACCCGGTCCTTAAGCTCCTGGAACGCTTCTCAAATTATCACATCGAGCACGAAGAACGCTCCTTCCGCCCCGGCTTGATATGCAGCTGGATCACCGCGGCCAGCCTATCTGTACACCGTTGCCGCATGTTAAACCTAGTGCCCTTCTTCTGTCCGGACCCAATCGCCAAAGTCCTGCGAGCGGTCGAGCCGCTTGTCGAACGCATTCCCCTGTTGCGGGACATCGCCTGTGGCCAGAGCATCATCGTCGCTGGCAGATGATGCACGCAGTTTTCCTGGCGGGGATGATCTTGTGCATGACTGCATCCCAGATACTCTTAAAGTTCGCGGGACTGCACTCGTTGACCCATGCCAGTGCGATGGAAGGTTTTGTTCGCAACCCCTGGCTGTGGGCTGCTTTGGGTGCTTCCGCCGGCGGTATTTGCTGCTGGCTGCTGACCCTTCGCCGACTGCCGTTATCGGTAGCCTATCCGTGGACGGCACTTATCTACGGCATCACTCCCCTAGCGGGTGCGTGGATCTTCGCAGAAGTGTTGACCGGTAGCTACGCCGTTGGGATGACGCTCATCCTTGCAGGCGTGGTGCTCACCAGCCGGGGAGTGATGCCGCGATGAGCCCAGCCGAACTCGGGCTCTGCTTAACGTCCCTGGCCTGCAGCAGTGTTTCCCAGCTTTTCATGAAGGGGGCGGCGCTACCCGGTAGCTTCCCGCGACGGCTGGCTCGTCTCGGTGCGGCTGGCAGCCTGCAACTGGTGTCGATTGGCCTCGTGATGCTCGCACTTCAAACCCTCCCTCTTTCCCAACTGGTGCCGTTCGCGGCGGGTGGATACATTCTGGTCCCCCTCGGTAGCCGTCAGCTATTCGGAGAGTGTCTCCATCCACGCTTCTGGGCAGGGGCTCTTTTAATCGTTTCGGGAATCCTATTTACTCAGGGATGGCTTCCGTCCTGAGAGAGCCTTTCTTTGTTGCGATCAGCAGCCAGCCCGGGCAAGGAACGACCTTCACGGTGCGGCTGCCGGCGCCGCTGGCCTGACATCACCCAGGCCCGCGGCGACCCTAATCGGCCAGCTCAAACTGCGGATTCCACGCCACTTCCCAGAGATGGCCGTCCGGATCCTGGAAGTAGCCGGCATAGCCGCCGTAGAAGGTCGCGCTTGCCGGCTTGGTGATCACGGCGCCGGCTTTCGCGGCCTCGGCCATCACCGCGTCCACCTCCTGCTGCGAGGCCACGTTGTGCGCCAGTGAAAAGCCCGGCACCCCGCGCTGCGAGGGCAGCAGGCCGGTGTCGTGCGCCAGGCTGGCGCGCGGCCACAGCGCCAGCTTGAGGCCGGGCTGCAGGTCGAGGAAGACCACGGCGCCGTGCTCGAATTCCTTACCGACGATGCCGGGCGTCGCCAGCCCCAGGCCGTCGCGGTAAAAAACCAGCGAGCGCTCAAGGTCATCAACGCCCAGGGTGATCAGGGTAATGCGCGGTTTCATACGGATTTCCTCCGGTGATACGTCAAGGCCGCCTGGATGCAGAATGCCAGCGCATCACGCGGCAGCGCGTCGGCGGCGTCCAGCACGATGGCCCGGTTTCCTTCATAACGGAGCTCCCGCGGAAACAGCGTGCGGAAGGTGTCCACCAGCGTGGTCTTGCAGTTGAAGTAGAGGGCGTACTGCGAAGGACTGGATTTGACCGGCCCCAGGCGCAGGGTGCTGCCGCTTTTGCTGGCCGACGTGAGGTAGGCAGGTTCCCCCCACTTGAGCGTTTCCTCGATCTCGCCGACGCCGGGCGTGGCGGCCGCAGTGTCCAGGATCAGCCCGCGCAGCAGCATCAAGCGGCGCCGCAAGTCCGGCGGGTAGGCCGCGAAGGTTTGCGCCACGGCGGCGTTCCTGATCTCGATTTGCGTCACAAGCGGCTCCTGTTCCATAGCTTCATGCCCCGCCCCATGGAATCTAGCGCAGTGCAGGGGCGCGCGGTGGCGCAAGCAAAAAGCCCTCGCCCGGAACAGGGCCGGTCTTCCCGCACAATCGACGGGTGAACATCCAGCTCCTGTCCGACCTGCATCTCGAAAGCAACCCCGACTTCACGGCCAGGCCGGTGCCCGGCGCCGACCTGCTGGTGCTGGCCGGCGACATCGGCTCCTACCAGCAGGGCTCGCTGCTGGGAGAACGCGGCGTCGCCGATTTCGGCCTGGCGCGTTTTTCGCCCCTGCCCGTGGCCCAGGGTGGCGCTGGCTGGCCGACCCCGGTGCTCTTCCTGCCGGGCAACCACGAGTACGACGGCCTGGACTTTGACGCCGCCCATGCGCGCTTGCGCGAGACTTGCGAGCGGCTGGGCATGGTCTGGCTGGAACAGGAAATCGTGGTGCTGCGGGGCATCCGTTTTGTGGGCAGCACGCTGTGGACCGACTTCGACGCGCTGAGCGGGGGCCAGGCCCAAGACGCCGATATCACGCTAGGCGAACAGCTGAAGGCGCGCGAGAAAGCCTTTCGCGCGGCCAATTTCTACCTCAGCAAAAATCATTCGTTCAGGGGCGGGCAGCCGCTGCTGGCGGCCGACGTGCGCGAGCAGGGCCTGAAAAGCCAGGCCTGGCTGCGGCAGGCACTGGCCCAGCCCTTTGACGGCCTCACGGTGGCCGTCACTCACTTCGCGCCCAGCCTGCTGAGCGCCGACCCGCGCTACGGCCTGGCACCGGGCACGGCGGGGTTTTGCAACGCCCTCGATGAACTGCTGCCGCTGGCCGACCTGTGGCTGCACGGCCATTTGCACTGCGCGATCGACTACACCAGCCGTGGCTGCCGCGTCGTCGCCAATCCGCTGGGCTATGCGCGCAAGGGCGAGCAGGAGGGTTATTTACCTGAACTGCTGATCGGCATCGGCCAATAGCTCAACAGTCCAAAGCATTCTTATCAGCGCGCTGTCCGCACGCCGCTGCTGACTAAAGTCATAACGCCATGGCGCATTCGGCCGCGCCACTTTTTTTTGAACTTCCCGCGCGGCGCATGACCCAACAAGGGCCTGCAACGCGGAAGCAAAGCGTCATCACAAGGTGATAACACTTTGTTCCAATTGTGGGTTTGCGCGCCGTTCGGCTTGCATGTATCTTGCATGAAGGGTTCATGCAGGACTTCCTGCACCGCACCCTTATCGGGGAGAGCACCATGAAAAGCAATGTGTCCTATCTTGGCGCCTGGCTTGCCGCCGCCGGCCTGGCCTTTGCACTCGCGCTTGCGGCGCCCAATGACTCCAGCGTGATGGGTCGCCTGCCGGCCTTCATGGCGCAAACCCTGCTGCGACAGCCGGTCACCGTGCCCGAGGGCCTGCCCTCCGACCGCACCCTCGCCCTCATCACCTTCAAGCGCGGCCAGCACGCCCAGGTCGAGAGCTGGATCCAGGGCATGAATTTGCGCAACGACCCTTCGATCACCTGGATGCGCATGCCGGTGGTCAACGACCCCGGCACGATGACGGGCCGCAGCGCGGTCGAAAACCGCTTGCTCCAGCATTACCCGGCCGACACCGAGCGGGCCAAACTGGTGCCGGTGTTCACCGACCGCGCCAGCTTCGTGCGCTCCGCCGGCCTGGGCAGCACCGACCAGGTCTATGCCGTGGTGGTCAACCGCCAGGGCGAGGTGCTGGCCCGGGTTGAAGGGCAGTTTGATGCCGACAAGGCACAGACCCTTCGCGAGACACTCCAACAGAAAACCTTTTAGTCAGCGCTCCTCACTTCGTGCAATGCACGGCGTCCCAGGCGCGATGCGAAGCGAGCCGCTCAATACCAGCAGGGGGCCGCGGGACTGGCTTTGCCAGACCGCAGGCGCCGCCCCCTTGAGGGGGGAACAGGCTACACGTAGTGAGCTTGGACAGGGGTGCATCACTTTTGGGGGAACAGGCTACACGCAGTGAGCCTGGACGGGGGTTACACCGTCTCCACACCCAGCGTGAAATAAAACGTCGCACCTTTATCCGGCTGTGACTCGGCCCACACCTTGCCGCCGTGGCGCGCGATGACGCGCTGCACCGTGGCCAGGCCGACACCGGTGCCGGCGAACTCGGACAGCGCATGCAGGCGCTGGAAGGCGCCGAACAGTTTTTCGACATAGGCCATGTCAAAGCCCGCGCCCCTGTCGCGCACGAAGTACACCGTCTCGCCGTCCTTGCCGGTTTCGCGGCCGAAGCTGATCTCGGTGTATTCCTGCTTGGCGCTGAACTTCCAGGCATTGCCGATCAGGTTGTCGAGCACCTGCTTGAGCAGCCGCGGGTCGCCCTGGCCCGTCACGCCGGGTTCGACATGCAGGCGCACGGCACGGTCGGGTTCGCGCTCGCGGTAGCCGGCCAGCAGGGCTTCGGCCACCGCGCTGAGGTCGACCCGCTCCCAGCGCAGGCTGGAGCGCGACACCTGCGCCAGCGTGAGCATCGCGTCGATCAACTCGCCCATTTGTGAAACCCCCGCGCGTATGCGCGCCAGGTAATGCCGGCTGCGTTCGGTCAGGGGGCTGCTTTCGGCCTTGGCCATGGCCCGCTCAAGCAGGTCGCTGAAGCCGTCAACAGCGCTCAGCGGGCTGCGCAGGTCATGCGACACCGAGTAGGAGAAAGCCTCCAGCTCCTTGTTGGCGAATTCGAGCTGGGCGGTGCGCTGCTGCACGCGTTCCTCCAGGCTGGCATTGAGCCGCAGGATTTCCTCGCGCGCGCGCTTGCGTTCGTGGATGTCGGTGTTGATGCCCAGCACCCCGTTGACCTGGCCCCGCTCGTCGCGCACCACCGTCCAGCGCGCTTCGATGCACACCATCGAGCCGTCGCGTGCGCGCTGCTCGAGTTCGCCGCTCCAGTCGCCCTCATTGGCCACCGTACGGGCCATGCTGTCGATCAGCACCTGGGGATCGGCGTACATGAACGTTTCCATGCTCTTGCCGAGCACCTCTTCGGCCGTCCAGCCGTAAAGGCGCTCGGCGCCCTTGTTCCAGAAGCGTATGGTCCGGTCGAGGTTGCGGACCATGATGGCGTCCTGCGCCCGGTCCAGCAGCGAAGCCTGCTCGCGTATCTTGATGACGGCCTGACGCTCGGCCTCCTGGCTGCGCCGGCGTTCCAGCCGCGCGCGCAAGCCGATCACGCCGAAAGCCAGGTTGTCCGCGAGCTCCTGCAGCAGCCTGACCTCATCGGCGCTGAAATTCTGCGCCTCGCCCGAATACAGGCACAGCACGCCGAAGCTGCGCGGGCCGTCGCGCAGTGGCAGGCAGATCGCGCTGAGGAACCCGCGCTCCAGGGCCGGCGCGTGCCAGTAGAACCGGCTCTCGGCCTGACTGATGTCGCCGGTCTGCTGGGGCTGCCCGCTGCGCACGGCCTGGCCCGCCGGGCCCTGGCCGGTGGCATCGTCGTCGCGCCAGCTCAGGCGGATCGCCGCAAGATAGCCGTTTTCTTCGCCGGCGTGGGCCACGGGCAGGATGCGGCGCTCCGCGTCGTCCTGCGCATAGCCCACCCAGGCCATGCGATAGCCCCCCACGTCGACGGCGACGCGGCATACCTCGGCCAGCAGTTCGCTTTCCTCGTCCACGCGGTTGATGGCGATGCAGGAGCGGCTCAGCATCTGCAAGGCCCGGTTGGTGCTGGCCAGCGCCAGGTCGGCGAGCTTGCGGTCGGTGATGTCGCGCGCCGTGCCCACCACACGCTCCAGCTCGCCGGAAGCACCCATTACCGGGTAGGCGTGGTCCCGTATCCAGCGTATCTGGCCGTCCGTGGACAGGATGCGGTATTCGGTGTCGGAGGCTTGCCCGATGCGATTGCGCTTCCTGGCCTCCTTGAGCAAATGGGTGTCCTCCGGCAATGCGACATCGGCGTACGAAAGAGGGTCGGCAAACAGGCTTTCGCGGCTGCGGCCCCAGATCTTTTCATAGGCGGGGCTGATGTAGAGGAGACGGCCGGAGCGCGGATCCACGTTGTAGAAAACGTCCTGGATGTTTTCCGCCAGTTCACGAAAGCGCGCCTCGCTGCTGACCAGGGCCGCCTCGGCGCGCACGCGCGCCAGCGCGATGCCGGCCAGGCGCGCGGCGATGGCGATCAGCTCGATCTCAGCGGTCTGGGGCCTGCACGGGTAAGCGCGGTAGATCGCGAACGTCGCGAGCACCTCGCCGTCGGTCGACACCACCGGCATGGACCAGCAGGCCCGCAGGCCGTGCTCCCGCATCAGCTCGCGGTAGTCCTGCATCAGCGGGTCGCTCTGCGTGTCTTCCACCACCACCAGCTGGTTGCGGAACGCCGCGGTGCCGCAGGCGCCCACGCCCTCGTTGGCAAGCAGGCCCTCGATGGCCTGGTTGTAGCGGTCGGGCAGGCTGGGCGCGGCTCCCAGGTGCAGCTTGCCGTCCTCCAGCAGCAGGATGGAGCACAGGCTGTCCGGCGAGCTGTCTTCGATCAGGCGAACGATGGCTTCCAGTGACTGTGCCAGGGGCGCCCCGCCGGCGATCAGGGCCAGCACCTGCTCCTGCGCCCGCGCGAAGTTTTCCGCCGCCTTCTGGGCGGTGATGTCGTTGAACACGACCAGGCCGCCCATCAGCATGCCGGCGGCGTCGCGCAGCGGCCGGGTGCTGATGCGCAGCACCCTGTCTTCCGCGCCGGGCCGGCGAAACACCAGGTCCCAGTTGTCGATGCGGATGCCGCGCGCGGCCTGGGTCAGCGGGCGTTCGGGCGTGGGGTAGGGCGTCCTGCCGTCCAGCATCAGCAGTTCATGGCCGCGGCGCCAGTCCTCGATCCGCATGCCGGGATCCGGCGCCGCGTTGAACAGCACCCGCGCCGTGGCGTTGAACAGCAGGAAGCGGCCTTCGGTGTCCGTGGCGATCACCCCCTCGTTCATGCTGTTGAGGATCAGGTCCAGCAGGGACCGCTCCTTGTCGACGCGGTCCAGCATGGCGTCGAGCTCCCGCTGCCGGGCTTGCAGCGACTCGGCCATGCGGTTGAAGGTGAGCCCGATTTCGCCGAGCTCGCCCTGGTACAGCGGCCCCAGCTTCACGCGTGCGCCCAGGTTGCCCTGGGCCACCTCGTCGGCTTCTCTCAGGATGGCCTTGGCGGGGTTGACGATCAGCCGGTTGCCCATCCAGCGCGCGCAGGCCACGCCAACCAGCGCCATCGCCGCCAGCGCCAGCAGTTCGAGAACCAGGTCCTCATGGCTGGGCGCCGCGATCACCGCTTCCGGAACGCTGATCGCCACCATCAAGCCCTCGCGTCCTCCGCCCGGCACGGGCGCCACGGCATAGACCCGCGGCGCGCCCTGCATGCCCGCCGCATGCTGCACCCCTTGCCGGCGCTCCCGCACCGCCTGTTGCACGTTGGGGTCCGGGTGCGGCTCGCCCAGCCAGGACGGCGCCGGCGGGGACACCGCCAGCACCGTGCCGTCCCGGTCCAGCACGGACAGGCGGGCGCCCGGCATGGTGGGTGCCTCCGCCAGCGATTCCGCCAGCGCGGGCAGCCCCAGCACCGCGAAAGCCACGCCGCTGATGTTCCCGGCTTCGTTGCGCACGGGCACTGCGAAACCGATGCCGGGACGCCCGCTGGCGCGGCCCGTGGCATAACGGCCCGCCGCGAAACGCTGGCCCGCCATGACCTGCTTGAAATAAGGCCGGTCATCGATACGCAGGCCGTTGGTCGTACCCAGTGCGTCGCACAGCAAGGTACCGTCGGACGCGGCCAGGCCCATGTTGGTGATTTCGGGATGCTCCGCGTGGAGGTTTTTCAGGTGTTGGCCGCACAGGCCGGGCACCAGGTTTTTGATGTGCGGCCCGCTGGCAATGCCGTTGAGCAGCTCGTGGACCATGTCCACCGTGCGCTGCTCGCGGGTCGAGAGCATCAGGACATCCGACAGCAGGTCCGACTGCGCCAGCCGCAACGCGGCCCTGTGGCTTTGCTCCGCGGAATAGACAAGCAGGCCGAAGACGGGGAGCAGCGCGAGCAGCACCAGCAGAACCAGACGGGTACGCAGCCCGAGCCATCCCAGCATTCCTGTTACCTTGTGCCTTTCCCTGCCATGCCGCGGCGCGCCCTGCATAGTTTCTGCAGTGTGCGCACGCACCCGGCTTTTGTAAATGGGATTAGTCCCCGAATTGAGGCCTTTAGTGGCAGTCTTCGGCGCTGTCCTACAGGGTCAGGCTTGGCCGTGCGGCGGGAAATTGAATACCAAGGGGCTGGTTCCAGCCCCAAGCATCGCCGTGCCGCAGCGCTGCGTTACGGCACCAGCGACTGGGCTGCCGACTGCTTGAGCGCGGCCGTCAGGGCGTCCAGAACCTCGGACTCCAGGTTCCAGCAATGCCAATAGAGCTGGATGGGCAGCGTGTAATGGGGCGCCACATTGACGAGCTGGCCCTGGTCAATGAGGCCCTGCGCGAGCAGGCGCGGCACCACGCTGACGCCCCAGCCCGCCAGCACGGCCCTGACCATGCCTTCCGACGAGGGCACGAACAGCTGGTTCAGGGTGACGCGCTTGAGCCCGAAGGCCTTGCTGACAAAATCGACCGGCAACTCGTCCTTGCGATTGAAGGCGATGAAGGGCACCTCGCGGAAGTTGTACTGCGTCAACCCGGGCGCGGCCTGCCTGTCGCCCGCGCCGTCGCGCAGGCCGAGGCGGTTTTGCGCAAAGGCCGGCGCCGCCACCGCGATGTACTGCATCGCGCCCAGCGGCTCCACCTTGCAGCCGCGCAGCGCCTGCTTGAGCGTGGTCACGCAGCCCAGCACCTGGCCTTCGCGCAGCCATTCATGGGTGAAATTCTGGTCGTCGTGGATGATCTCCATGGGCAGGCCCTGCTGCACCAGTTCGGTCAGGGCCGGCAAGGCCCAGGTGGCGATGCTGTCGGCGTTGATGGCGATCGAGATGCGCTCTTCCTCGCGCGCGCCGCCCAGCGAACTGGGCGCCAGTTCTTTCAGGTCGCGCTCCAGGTCGGCGCGCAACAGGCGCAACATTTTGGTGTGTTTGAGCAACAGCTGGCCGGCCGAGGTGGGTTTCAGCGGGCGGCTGCGCACGATCAGCACGGTGCCGACCTGGGCCTCCAATGCCCGCAGGCGCTGCGAAACCGCCGACTGGGTGATGGACAAGCGCTGGGCCGCGCGCTCAAAACCGCCCTCTTCGACAATCGCCGCCAGGCATTCAAGCGCATCAGGGTCAAAAGTGCTCATCCGTCATCCCTTTGTATTAGCTGTTCTGATGTTTTCACTGAGAGTTTAATTTTTCTATTAATTGAAAGCAACATCCTTCACACTTGAAGCTTCCAAAGGGGTTCGGATGAAAGTAGTCGTTTTAGGGGCGGGCATCATTGGCGTGAGCACCGCCTGGCATCTGCTTGAGCGCGGCCATGAGGTCACGGTGGTGGACCGCCAGCCCGGGGCCGCGCTGGAAACCAGTTTCGGCAACGCGGCGCAGATTTCCGTCAGCTATTGCGAGCCCTGGGCCAACAAGGACGCGCCGCTCAAGGCGCTGAAATGGATGTTCCGGGACGACGCGCCGTTGCTGTTCCGTCCGCAGCTGCCCTTCGGCGAAGGCTGGCAGCAGTGGCGCTGGGGCCTGCAGTTCCTGGCGCAATGCAATGACACCGCGTTCGAGCGCAACGTGCAGCAGCTGGTGGCGCTGGGCGCCTACAGCCACGCGGCGCTCAAGGACGTGGTGGCCGCCACCGGCATCGAATACAACCGGCTTGAGCGCGGCATCGCGCACTACTTCACCGACCCCAAAACCTTCGACACGGCCGGCGAGGCCGCGGCCCTGATGCGCAAATACGGCGTGGCGCGCCGCGTGGTGAGCACGGCCGAACTGCTGGCCATAGAGCCGGCCTTCAAGTCCTTCGCGCACCGCATCGTGGGCGGCACTTACACCGCCAGCGACGAAAGCGGCGACGCCCGTGTCTTCACCCAGGCGCTGGCACAGCGCTGCGCCGACCGGGGCGCGCGTTTCCTCTACGGCCACGACATCGAGCGGCTGGAAAAAACCGGCGGCGCCATCGAGTCCGTCGCCGTGCGGCCGCGCACCATCCGCGGCGAGAACGAAGAACTGGTCCGGCTCAAGGCCGACGAAATCGTCGTGGCCTGCGGCTCTTACACGGCGCCGCTGCTGCGCAGCGTGGGCGTCGACCTGCCCATCTATCCGGGCAAAGGTTACAGCGCCACCTTCAAGCTGCTCAAGCCGGAACTCGCGCCTTTTGTCAGCACCATCGACGACGAAGTCAAATGCGCCATGAGCCGGCTCGGCGGCCATTTGCGCGTGGCCGGCACCATCGAGGTCGGCGGCTATGACCTCTCGCTGGACACGCCGCTGGCCAAGGCCCGCTGCAAGATGCTGGCCGAGCGCATCGAAGAAGTGCTGCCGGGCGTCTGCGACACCCGCCTTGAAGAGCAGGGCGGCACGCCGCAGTTCTGGACCGGCCTGCGCCCCGCCACGCCCACCAACATCCCCTACATCGGCAAGACCAAAGTGGGCAGGCTGTGGGTCAACGCCGGGCACGGCACGCTGGGCTGGACGCACGGCGCGGGCTCGGGCAAGGCCATCGCCGAGCTGATCAGCGGTGAAGTCCCGGCCATGAATTTCGGCTTTTACGGCCAGGATCGCGGCGGCGGCCGTTTGCAAACCAAGACCGCCTGATCCCCCATCGCTTTACGCCGCGTGCTGTGCCAGCGTCCGCTCGGCATGCTCGCGCAGCGCGACGCGCAACTCACCGGGCTCCTGCACGTCGAACGGAAAAGACAGGCACATCAGCTGCCGCGCGAACCAGCCCAGGTGGTCGGTCTGGCTGTGCAGCAGCACGCCCTCCTCGCTGGGCTGGAACACACCGACGCTGTCGGGCAGCTCCCTTTGCGCGGTCTGCAGGTCGGTGCGCAGCAACAAGCGCACGGTGTTGCTGCGCGGCATGGTGGCCAGCCCCAGCGCCAGGTGCTGCACCGCATCGAAGTCGGCCGGCGGGGTGAACACCACGTTGAGCGCTTTCACCTCGCGCACCCGGTCCAGCCTGAATGAGCGCAGCGCGCCGCGCAGGTGGCACCAGCCCGCCGCATACCATCGGCCGCGGCGAAACACCAGGCCGTAGGCATCGAAGTCGCGCTCCGTGACCTCACCCTCGGCCGACTGGTAAGCCATGTGTACGCGCTGCCAGCCGTGGGCGGCGGCGCTCAGGGCCAGCAAGGCGGTGTTGTCGCCGGGCGCGTCCGCGGGGCGCAGGTCCAGCGTCACCGTCTCGCCCAGGCCGCGTATGCGGTTTTTCAGGTTGTGCGGCATCACGCGCTCGAGCTTGGCCTGCGCACTTTGCGCGGCCGGCGCGGCCTCGGCCAGCCCCAGGCTGCGCGCGGCCAGCAGGCCTATCGACAGCGCCAGGGCCTCGTCGTCGGTGAACATCATGGGCGGCAGCTTGAAGCCGGCGATCAGGCTGTAGCAGCCGTAGCGTCCGCGCTCGGCCACCACCGGGATGCCCAGGTCTTCCAGCTTGGCGATATAGCGGCGCAGCGTGCGGCCATCGACCTCCAGCCGCCGCGCCAGTTCGGCGCCGCTCATGCGTCCATGGGACTGCAGCAGTTCCAGCACGGTCAATACACGGGTGGTCGGGGAGTACATGGCGAAAAGTCTAGCGCTTTATTAGGGCCGAAATAGCCCTATTACATCCATAGACTGGGTTTTTCCACAGCCACCCAGCACCCTCCACGCATCATCACGGGGCACCACAAGCGCTTGATCCACACCATGAACAGCACCCTGACCAAACCCCTGGACCTGCCGCAGCTCAGCGACGGGCGGCACGACTTCAACTTCATCACCGGGCGCTGGCTGGTCAGCAACAAGCGGCTCAAAAAGCGCCTGGCGGGCTGCACCGACTGGGAGCGTTTCGAGGCCGTGCAGGACGGCGCACTGCTGCTGGGCGGGCTGGGCAATATGAACGACCTGGTCGCCGAGGGCAACCGGACCATAGGCATGGCGCTGCGTTTTTTCAGCCCGCAGACGCGGCTCTGGAGCATTTATTGGGTCAGCCACAGCGACGGCCTGATGCAGCCGCCCGTGGTGGGGGCGTTTGCCGAAGACGGCACAGGCCGCTTCGAGGGCAGCGACATGCACGAGGGCCGGCCGGTGCGCGTGCGTTTTACCTGGTCCGGCATCACGCCCGTCAGCGCACGCTGGGAGCAGGCTTTTTCCGAGGACAGCGGCCGCCACTGGGAAACCAACTGGGTGATGGAACTGGCCCGGCCCGCCTATTCCGCGCTGCGCTAAGACCATGGACCAGTTCGCCCACCTCTGGCTGTTTTTCCTGATGGTGCTGGGCATCATCATCCTGCCCGGCATGGACATGGCCTTTGTCATGGCCAGCTCGCTGACCGGCGGGCGCCGCGCCGGCCTCTTCGCGGTCGGCGGCATCGTGGCCGGCGGTGTCTGCCACGTGGTGGCCGGCGCACTGGGGCTGGGCCTTGTGCTGCGGGTGGTGCCCGGCATGGTCAATGTGATGCTCGTTGCGGGAAGCCTCTACATCGCCTGGATAGGCTGGTCGCTCACGCGCAGCACCTCGGTATTCGGCAGCCTGCCCTCGCTGGCGCAAACCCCGCCGTGGCGCACCTTCCGGCAGGCCGCGCTGACCTGTTTACTCAATCCCAAGGCCTATTTGTTCATGCTGGCGATTTTTCCGCAGTTCCTGCGACTGGAATACGGCTCGCTGTGGATACAGGCGGTGGCGCTGGGACTCATCATCGCTTTGACCCAGACCGGTATTTACGGCTCGCTTGCATTGGCCGCCGCCGGCGCGCGCCAGTGGCTGGCCGACCGGCCGGCCGCCAGCGTGGTGATGGCGCGGGGGGTGGGCGCCGTGCTGATCGTCTGCGCGGCCTTCACGGCCTGGCAGGGCTGGGCACGCTTTTAGGCTTGGGCGCCGCCCGCGGGCCAGGGCGGGCCCTTCAATTCCACGGTATTGCCTTCGGGGTCCTTGAGGTAGATCGAAGGCCCCTCGCCCTCGGCGCCGTAGCGCGACTCCACCGGGCCCGCCTCCACGCCGTGGGCCGCCAGGTGGCGGCGTATGGCCCCGGCGTCGAAGGGCTCCACGCGAAAGCAGACATGGTCGACGTTGTGGCCTTCCTTGCCAGGCGCCGCGCCGCCGGCCCGGCCCAGGGTTCCGTCCACCGGCACCAGGTCCACCAGCGAACGCCCGGCGCGCAGTTGCACCAGGCCGATCGCATCCTGCCGGCGCTCCAGGCTGCAGCCCAGCACCTGCTGGTAAAACTGCAACATTCCCATCAGGTCCGAGACCCGCAGGACGATGTGGTCGATGTCGCGAATACGGATCATGGCGGGGCGGCCCAGGTGAAACGGGGCTTTATTCTGGCACGCGGGCCCAGACCCCGCGCAGGCAAGGGCCCGCGGCTGCCGCTACCATGGCCGCCATGAATGCCAAGCCCCAATTCCTTTTCCTGACCACCTCCACGCGCGAACCCGGCGCGCTGGGCAACACCGAATGGCTTGCGCAACAGGCCGCCGCGGCCTTGCCGGCCGGCACACCCCAGACCTGGCAGCATTTGCCCTCCCTGCAAATGCCGCTGTTTGTGGACCAGCGCCACACCACAGGCCAGTACCCCATGCCCGAAGGCGACATGAAAACCCTGCTGGACGCGACGCTGGCAGCGACCGACATCGTGTTCGTGGCCCCGGTCTACTGGTACAGCATCCCCGCGCCGCTGAAGATCTACCTGGACCACTGGAGCGCCTGGATGCGCGTGCCCGGCCTGCCCTTCAAGGAAGAAATGGCGAAAAAGACGCTGTGGCTGGTCACCACCAGCGGCGACCGCGCCAAGGCCCAGCCCATGGTCGATTCAATCCGGCTGTGCGCGCAGTTCATGGCCATGAACTACGGCGGTGAACTGTGGGGCAAGGGCGGCCCGCCCGATGCGGTCAAGGCCGACGCGGCGGCTGTGGCGCAGGCCGCGAGCTTTCTGGCGTCCTGAAGGCCTCGGCGAAGCTGTTTCAAGTGGCCTTCTCCTACAGGCCATGATTTTCCGGGCTGACAAGGCCGGCGCGGCAGGACGCTCAGAGTCGTCCCATGACCCCTAAAAACACGCCCTCGAACAGCAGTCCACAACCGGCCTCCAGCAAAGGCATGCCGGCGAAGGATCCGCGCGCACAACGCTCGCGCCCCGGCGAGCAGGACACCCTGAAGGACGGCGCCGTCGAGTCCAGCCTGGAACTGCCGCACGAGCGTGACCAGGCGGTGGACATGACGAATGCCAAACCGAATCCCGTCGTCGAGCAGGCGGGGCGCGACCTGAAGCGCGGCGTCAAGGACACCAGCAAAAGCGTGGAGATGGACCGCACCTATAAAAAGCTCGGGTCCTGACGCATCCCTGCCCCGCCGGACGGCGGGCACCCTCAGCCCACTACAGAAACCGAAACCGCAAATGCGTTGCCGCCCTGAATTCGATTGGAAATGATCAAATATTTCGCTATGATGAATTAGTTTGTAAATTTATATACATTTAATTCAGCTCCGACCTGATGGCGACATTCCCCGGCAATCCTTCGATGGCACAGCGCATTGGGCGCTTGCTGCCGACGCTGACGCGCTCCCACCGGCAGATGGCCGACTATGTGCTGGCCCACCCCTTGCAGGCGGCCACCATGCCCATCGACGAACTGGCCGCCACGCTGGGGGTTTCCGTGGCCACCGCCAACCGCTTCGCCCGGGCGCTGGAATTTGACGGCTACCCGCAGTTCCGCGCCGCGCTGGTGCTGGGCTTCGAAGCCACGCTGGCCCCGGTCGAGAAGCTGCGCAACAAGCTGGAGCATTCCGCCACGGTGGCCGACGTGTTTGCGTCCGCCCTGGCGCAAACCCAACGCAACATCGAACTGACACGCCAATCGCTGGACGCCCAGAGCTGCGAGCAGGCGGTGGCGGCGATCCTGAAGGCACGGCGCATCTACATCGCCGGCTTTGGCAGCAGCAGCTGGCTGGGTGGGCTGCTGCAGCGCTCGCTGGACCCTTACTGCGACAACGTCCAGCTGCTGGCCAGCGTGGAAAGCTCTTCGTACGGCGCGCGCGTGCTGTCCCGCCTCAAGCCCGAAGACCTGCTGATCGCCATCGCTTACCCGCGCTATTTCGGCGACACCATCCTGCTGGCGCGCCGCGCGCGCGATGCCGGCGTGCCGGTGCTGGCGCTGACCGACCGCGTGACATCGCCGCTGGCGCCCCTGGCCACCGTCGCGCTGTATGCCCATACCGAAAGCCAGTATTTCGCGAACTCCGAAGCCACCGTGCTGGCCCTGATCGAAGCCTTGTGCAGCGCCGTCGCCCACAGCGGCAAAGGCTCGCTCATGGCGGCGACACAACTCGCCGAGTCGGTGCTGCCCTGGTTGCACGGCAACCACGCCGGCCGGCTGCGCGCCGATGCGGACAGCGCAGCACCGCCTTCCCGCAAAGCCCGTACCCCACCCAAATTGCCAAAGGTTTCCAAGTGACACGGCCCCAGCCTCTCCCCCTTATCGCCATCCACGGCGGCGCCGGCACCATGAGCCGCAGCCACATCAGCGCTGAGCAAAACGCGGCCTACCATGCCGCCCTGCAGGCCATCCTGCGGCCCGCGCAGCTGCTGCTGGCCGATGGCGGCAGCGCACTGGATGCGGTCAGCCTGGCGGTGGAGCTGCTCGAGGACTGCCCGCTCTTCAACGCCGGGCACGGCGCCGTCTTCACCCACGACGAAACCCATGAGCTCGACGCCGCCGTGATGGACGGCGCGACCCTGCGCGCCGGCGCGGTGGCCTGCGTGAACCGTGTGCGCCGCCCGGTGCGCGCGGCGCGTGCCGTGATGGAACACAGCGAGCATGTGCTGCTGGTGGCCGCCGGCGCTGAGGCCTTCGCTGAAGAGCAGGGACTGGAAATGGTTTCGCCCGATTATTTTTCGACCGAGGCCCGCCGCGAGCAGCTGCGGCGCGCACTCGCGACCGACGCTGCCGTGCTGGACCACGACGGCGCGGCCCTGGTGTTCCGCTCAGGCGCGGCCGGCGCGCCGCCCCTGGACGAAGGCCGCAAATTCGGCACCGTGGGCGCCGTCGCCCTTGATGCGCAAGGCAACCTGGCCGCAGCCACCTCCACGGGCGGCATGACCAACAAGCGCGCCGGCCGGGTCGGCGACACGCCCCTGATAGGCGCCGGCACCTATGCCGACAACCGCACCGCCGCGATTTCCTGCACCGGCACCGGCGAAATGTTCATACGCACCGCGGCAGCCTACGACATCTGCGCGCGCATGGCCTACGCCGGCATGTCGCTGGATGCGGCCGCCCGGGAAGTGGTCATGAAAGTACTGCCCGCCATCGGCGGCCGCGGCGGCCTGATCGCCGTCGATGCGCAGGGCAACCTGAGCCTTCCTTTCAACACCGAGGGCATGTACCGCGGCTGGGCCCGCGTGGGCGAGGCGCCGGTGAGCGCGATTTACGCCGACGAAGCCAAAGACACCGACGGATGCGCCGCATGAGCTCCTTGCCAGACCGCCAGCGCGTCATCGAGGTCCAGGACCTCAGTGTGAGTTTTGCCAATGAGCAGCGCACCGTGCACGCGGTGCGCAATCTCGGCTTTCACGTCGACGCCGGGGAGACGCTCGCCATCGTGGGCGAATCCGGCTCCGGCAAATCGGTGTCCTCGCTGGCCCTCATGCGCCTGGTGGAGCAAGGCGGCGGACGCCTGGGCAGCGGCAGCATGTGGCTGACGCGCCGCAACGGCGAGCGCCTGGACCTGGCGCGCGCTTCGCAATCGCAGATGCGCAGCCTGCGCGGGGCCGACCTCGCCATGGTGTTCCAGGAGCCCATGACCTCGCTCAACCCGGTGTTCACCGTGGGCGAGCAGATCGCCGAATCGATACGCCTGCACCAGGGGCTTTCGCGCAAGGCGGCGCTGGCCGAAGCGCTGCGCATGCTCGACCTGGTCCGCATTCCGGAAGCCAGGAACGTGCTGGGACGCCATCCGCACCAGCTGTCGGGTGGCATGCGCCAGCGTGTGGTGATCGCGATGGCGCTGGCCTGCAAGCCCACGCTGCTGATCGCCGACGAACCCACCACGGCACTTGACGTGACCATCCAGGCGCAGATCCTCGCGCTGATCCAGCAGTTGCAGCGCGAACTGGCCATGGCGGTGATCTTCATCACCCACGACATGGGCGTGGTGGCCGAAATTGCCGACCGCGTGCTGGTGATGTATCGCGGCGACAAGGTGGAAGAAGGCGACTGTGCCAGCCTCTTCGCCAGGCCGCAGCAGCCTTACACCCAGGCCTTGCTGGCGGCGGTGCCCCGGCTCGGGGCCATGCACGGGCAGGACCTGCCGGCGCGCTTTGCAGTGCCGGGCGCGCCGCAGGGCAAAGATGGCGAAGGCGGCCAACCCCTCAGCGCCGCAGACACCGTGCGCCACGACCTGCCGCCAGTCCTCAAGGTGCAGGACCTGGTCACGCGCTTTCCGCTGGCGGGCGGCCTGTTCGGGCGCGCGCAACGGCAGGTGTATGCGGTGGAGCAGCTCAGCTTCGAGCTCAAGGCCGGTGAAACCTTGTCGCTGGTCGGCGAATCAGGTTGCGGAAAATCCACCACGGGCCGTTCGCTGGCCCGGCTGCTGGAATTCAACAGCGGGCAGGTCGAGGTCGCGGGGCGCGACATCTCGGCGCTCAAGGGTCGGGCCCTGCAGGCCTTGCGCCGCGATATCCAGTTCGTGTTCCAGGACCCCTTTGCCTCGCTCGATCCGCGGCTGACGGTGGGCTACTCGGTCATGGAACCCATGCTGATCCACAAGCTCGCCTCGCCCGAGGAGGCGCAGGAACGCGTGCGCTGGCTGCTGGGCAAGGTGGGCTTGCCGGCCGAAGCGGCCCATCGCTACCCGCACGAATTCTCCGGCGGGCAACGCCAGCGCGTGGCGATCGCGCGGGCACTGGCGCTCAACCCCAAGGTGGTGATCGCCGACGAGGCGGTGTCGGCGCTGGACGTGTCGATCCGCGCGCAGATCATCAACCTGATGCTGGACCTGCAGCAGGAATTCGGCGTCGCCTTCCTGTTCATCTCGCACGACATGGCGGTGGTCGAGCGCATCAGCCACCGCGTGGCCGTGATGTACCTGGGCCAGATCGTGGAAATCGGCCCGCGCCGCGCCGTGTTCGAGAACCCGCAGCACGCCTACACCCGGCGCCTGCTGGCGGCCGTGCCGGTGGCCGACCCGGCCCGCCGCGGCGGCGTGCGCGAACTCATGGCCGACGAGATTCCCAGCCCCATACGCGCCATGGGCGACGCCCCGCAAGTGGCGCCGCTGCACCAGGTGGCGCCGGGGCATTTTGTCGCGCGGCATTCGGTGGGAGGCCCTTATTGACCACCCTCATTGACCACCACCCCGCCTTTCGCATTGTCTTTTTGTCTCCCGTGTTTGCCCCTCGTTTCGCCTCAAGGAGTTTTTTCATGAAGAACCGTCTCTCCCCCCTCACCGCCGCACTGGCCGGCCTGATCGGCCTGGCATGCCTTGCCGCCGCGCCGGCCCATGCCGCCAAAGACGTGGTCGTTGCCGTCCAGTCCAATTTCACCAGCACCGATCCGTATGACGCCAACGACACGCTGTCGCAGGCCATGGCCAAATCCTTCTACCAGGGCCTGTACGGTTTCGACAAGGACATGAAGATGGTGCCGGTGCTGGCCGAGAGCCACACCGTCAGCAAAGACGGCCTGGTCTACACCTTCAAGCTGAAGTCCGGCATCAAGTTCCATGACGGCACGCCTTTCAACGCCGAGGCCGTGAAAGCCAATTTCGACCGCGTCACCAACCCCGAGAACAAGCTCAAGCGCTACAACCTCTACAAGAACATCGCCAAGACCGAAGCGATGGACGCCACCACCGCGCGCGTGACGCTCAAGGAGCCCTTCTCGCCTTTCATCAACACACTGGCCCACCCCTCGGGCGTGATGATCTCGCCCACGGCACTGGCCAAGTACGGCAGCAAGGGCATCGCGCAGAACCCCGTGGGCACGGGTCCCTTCAAGTTCGTCGAGTGGAAGGCCACCGACTACCTCAAGGTCGCCAAGTGGGACGGCTACTGGAAGAAAGGCTACCCCAAGGTCGACAGCATCACCTGGCGCCCCGTGGTGGATAACAACACGCGCGCGGCCATGATGCAGACCAACGAAGCGCACTTCGCTTTCCCTATGCCGCCCGAAACGGTGGACAGCCTGTCGAAGAAGCCGAGCCTGGAGGTGACGAGCGCACCGTCCATCATCCATCGCTACCTCTCGATGAACACGCAGCAAAAGCCCTTCGACAACCCGAAGGTGCGTGAAGCCATCAACTACGCGATCAACAAGGAGGCGCTGGTCAAGGTGGCCTTCTCGGGCTACGCGATTCCCGCCGAAGGCGTGGTGCCCCACGGTGTGGAATACGCCGCCAAGCTGGGCCCCTGGCCCTACAACCCGGCCAAGGCGCGCGAGCTGCTGAAGGAAGCCGGTTATCCCAACGGTTTTGAAAGCACCCTGTGGTCGGCCTACAACTACACCACCGCGCAGAAGGTGATCCAGTTCGTGCAGCAGCAGCTGGCCCAGGTCGGCATCAAGGTGCAGGTGCAGGCGCTGGAAGCCGGCCAGCGTGTGGAGCGCGTGGAAAGCGCGCAGGACCCCGCCACGGCTCCGGTGCGCATGTACTACGTGGGCTGGTCCTCGTCCACCGGTGAAGCCGACTGGGCCCTGCGTCCCCTGCTGGCCTCCGAGTCCCTGCCGCCCAAGATGTTCAACACCGCCTACTACAAGAACCCCGAAGTGGACGCCGACATCGCCAAGGCGCTGGTCACCACCAGCGGCGCGGAGAAGGCCAAGCTGTACACCGATGCCCAGCAGCGTATCTGGAAAGACGCGCCCTGGGCCTTCCTGGTGACCGAACGGCTGCTCTCGGTGCGTGCGCGCAACCTGGCCGGCTTCTACGTGATCCCCGACGGCAGCTTCAACTTCGACGAAGTCGAACTCAAGTAATCCCGTCCGCAACAGCCTCCTGACAAAAACGCGCTCACCGCATGACCTACTACCTTCTCAAGCGCCTGCTGGGCCTGCTGCCGACGCTGCTGATCGTGGCCGTGCTGGTGTTCCTGTTCGTGCACCTGCTGCCCGGCGATCCGGCGCGCCTGGCCGCCGGGCCCGACGCGGGACCTGAAACCGTGGAGCTGGTGCGCCGCGACCTGGGACTGGACCTGCCGATACCGCAGCAGTTCGTGCGCTTTTTCAGCCATGCGCTGCAGGGTGACTTCGGCCTGTCCATCCGCACCAAGCGGCCCGTGGCCACGGAGATCTCGGAGCGCTTTGCCCCCACCTTCTGGCTCACCATCGCGGCCATGGGCTGGTCGGTGCTGCTGGGGCTGGTGCTGGGCATGGTGTCGGCGGTGTGGCGCAACCGCTGGCCCGACCGGCTGGGCATGTCGCTGGCGGTCTCGGGCATCTCCTTTCCCTCGTTCGCGCTGGGCATGCTGCTGATGCAGTTCTTTTCGGTGCAACTGGGCTGGCTGCCCACCGTCGGGGCCGATTCGTGGCGGCACTACATCCTGCCGTCCCTCACGCTGGGCGCGGGTGTGGCGGCCGTGATGGCGCGCTTCACGCGCAGCTCCTTCATCGACATCCTCAAGGAAGACTACGTGCGCACGGCGCGCGCCAAGGGCCTGTCCGAAACCGTGGTGGTCGTGAAGCACGCGCTGCGCAACGCGCTGATCCCGGTCGTCACCATGATGGGCCTGCAGTTCGGCTTCCTGCTGGGCGGCTCCATCGTCGTCGAGGTCGTGTTCAACTGGCCCGGCATGGGCCGGCTGCTGGTCGACGCGGTGGAGATGCGGGACTACCCCGTGATCCAGGCGCTGGTGCTGCTGTTCTCGCTCGAATTCATCCTGATCAACCTGGTGGTGGACATGCTCTACGCCATCATCAACCCGACCATCCGTTTCAAGTGAACACCACCGAAACCCCAAGTACCGCCGCCGCGGACGGGCCGCCCGCGGCCCTCGCCGTGCGCACACCCGCCGCCGAGTTCTGGCGGAAATTCAAGAAGCAGCGCGTGGCCCTCGTCGCCGGTGGTTTTGTGCTGCTGCTGGTGCTCGTCGCGGTGCTCGCGCCCTGGCTGAGCCCTTTCGACGCCGAGAACTTCTTCGACTACGACGCCCTGAACACGCCGCCCTCGGCCAAACACTGGTTCGGCGTGGACGCGCTGGGGCGCGACATCTTCAGCCGCATCCTGATGGGTGCGCGCATCTCCCTGGCCGCGGGCCTGGTCTCGGTGGCCGTGGGCGCCGTGATCGGCACGCTGCTGGGACTGCTGGCGGGCTACTATGAAGGCTGGTGGGACCGCATCGTCATGCGCATGTCCGACGTGCTGTTCGCCTTTCCCGGCATCTTGCTGGCCATCGGCATCGTCGCGATCCTGGGCAACGGCATGATCAACGTGATCATGGCCGTGGCCGTCTTCAGCGTGCCGGCGTTTGCGCGCCTGGTGCGCGGCAATGTGCTGTCGCTGAAGCACCAGACCTACATCGAGGCGGTGCGCTCCATAGGCGCGCCCGACTCGGTCATCATGCTGCGGCATTTGCTGCCGGGCACGGTGTCGTCGGTGGTGGTGTACCTGACCATGCGCATAGGCACCTCCATCATCACCGCCGCCAGCCTTTCCTTCCTCGGCCTGGGCGCGCAGCCGCCCACGCCGGAATGGGGCGCCATGCTCAATGAGGCGCGCGCCGACATGCTCAATGCGCCGCACATCGCGCTGTTTCCCAGCCTGGCCATCTTCCTGACCGTGCTGGCGTTCAACCTGCTGGGCGACGGCCTGCGCGATGCGCTGGACCCCAAGATCGACCGCCAGTAAGCGGGGCAAGGTTTCGTGACACCGCGCCACCTGCTGCCCCACATCGGCAGCCTGCCGCACGGGCGGCGCAACGCCATCACCGACGTCGCCGGCGTGACCGTGGGCCATTGCACGCTGGACGCGAACGAGGTGCAAACCGGCGTGACCGTTGTGCGCCCCCATGCCGGCGACCTGTTCCGCGACCGGGTGCCGGCCGCGGCCGTCGTGCTCAACGGCTTCGGCAAGAGCGTGGGCCTGCTTCAGGTCGATGAGCTCGGTGTGCTGGAAACGCCGATTGCGCTCACCAATACCTTTTCGGTCGCCGCCGTGGCCACCGCGCAGATCCGGCAGTGCGTCGCCGCCAATCCCGAAACAGGGCGCGGCCTGTCCACGGTCAACCCGCTGGTGTTTGAGTGCAACGACGGCTTTCTCAACGACATCCAGCACATGGCCGTCACGGAGCAGCACTACCTACAGGCCTGCGGGCGGGCCGGCGTGGACGTCGAGGAAGGTTCGGTCGGCGCGGGCCGCGGCATGTCGAGCTTCGGGCTCAAAGGCGGCGTAGGCACGGCCTCGCGCCGCGTGCCGGCCCCGGGAGGCGGCGAGCACACTGTCGGCGCCCTGGTGCTGGCCAACTACGGCCAGCTGCCGCAACTGGTCCTGGCGGGCCAGGTCCTTGGCGCCCGGCTGGTGGCACATCAGGCACAAACGGCAGAGCCCGAAAAAGGCTCCATCATCCTGCTGATTGCTACCGATGCCCCCCTTGACGCGCGCCAGCTGCGCCGGCTGGCATTGCGCGCCGGCGCCGGGCTGGCCCGCACCGGCTCGGTATTCGGCCACGGCAGCGGCGACATCGCCCTGGCGTTTTCGACCGCCTACACCGTGCCCCAGCAAACCGCCAGGCCCATGCCGGCCGTGGCCATGCTGCACGACGGCTTGATCGACCCGCTGTTCCAGGCGGTTGCCGACAGCACCGAGCAGGCCATCCTCCATGCTTTGTGGCTGGCCCGCGCCGTCACCGGCCGCGACGGCCACCGGCGCAACGCGCTGGCCGACTTGCTGCCCGGCGGGCCCTCTTCATCCCTCTCTCCACTTTCGCCCTCTTCACCTTCACCGGATTCCCCATGAAAGTCCTGATCTCCACCGACATCGAAGGCGTTGCCGGCGTCTTTCACCACGAGCAGGTGCGCGCCGGCAATCCCGAGTACGAACGCGCCCGCCTGCTGATGACGCACGAGGCCAACGCCGCCATCGCCGGCGCCTTCGACGCGGGCGCCACCGAGGTGCTGGTCAACGATTCACACGGTAGTTTTCGCAACATGCCGCCCGAGCTGCTGGATGCGCGCGCCCAGGCCGTCATGGGCAAGCCGCGCTACCTGAGCATGATGGCCGGCGTCGACGACGGCGTGGACGCCGTCTGCATGATCGGCTACCACTCGCGCGCGCAAGGCCGCGGCATTCTGGCGCACACCATCAACAGCTTTGCCTTTGCCCGCGTGTACTTCAACGGCATCGAGCTGGGCGAAGCCGGGATTTACGGCGCGCTGGCCGGCGAGTACGGCGTGCCGGTGGTGATGGCCAGCGGCGACGATGTGTTCATCGAGGAGCACCGCCCGCTGTTTCCGCATGCCGTCTTTGTGCAAACCAAGCGGGCAAGCGGCCAGACCAGCGGCATCAGCCTGTCCCCGGCCCAGGCCTGCGGCGCCATACGCGCCGGCGTTGCCACGGCCTTGGCGCAGTACGGATCAGCCCGCCCTTATGTGCTGAAAGGCCCTGTCGCGGTACGCATCCAGACCCAGTCTCCGGCGCTGGCCGACCTGTTTTGCCAATGGCCGGCCCTGCGCCGGCTGGACGGGGACGAAGTCGGCTTTGATGCGCCGACAGTGGAGGCTGCAGTGCGCATGGTCAACAGCCTGTCGGCCATGTCCAGCATGCTGCGCTAGAAACCTTTTTCGAGGATCAAGAGCCGCTCTAAGGCACGCGCGGCGTGTGTTCCGCGCTCTGCCCCACCCCCCGTTCGCTCATCCAGCGCAGCAGGTCCAGCCACATCTGGCGCATCTCGGCGTCCAGCGGGGTGCGCGTGGAGTTGGGCAGCTCTATGGTCACGACCGGCACGCCTTTGTGGATGCCGCCGTAGTTGCCCAGCGAGCCCGGGAAGATGCCGACCTGGTCCAGGTACAGCCGCCCCAGGCGCGAGGGCGGCACCGAGGGGCCGTCGAAGTCAAGCACGCCGTAAGGCGCATGGATGCTGACGATGAGCTGGGGCTTGAAGCTTTGCATCTGCTCGTGCAGAAAACGCGATTCGGGTTCGGACAGCGGCTTGGGGCCGGGCCAGCGGCGCGGGTCTTTGCCCGTGCGTTTTTCCCAGTAGACCCTGGCGTCGCGTTCCCAGTTGGGGGTCGGGAAATTGCGGTTCAGGTCCACGCCATGCGCGTTGACGCGGCGCGGCGGCCTGGAGAGCACGCCGTCGGGATTGAGCACCGGCACAAAGCGCCAGTGGACCACCTGGGGCGCGTCCTGCGGCGGTTGCGCGGCCAGCCTGATCCAGTGCAGGGCCACCGCGCCCGAGGACAGCTCGTCGCCGTGGATGGCGCCCACCACCAGCACGCGCAGGCTGGCGTTGTCCGGCTTGATGTCGCGCACCCAGAGTGCCTGCCCGTTGACCGAGCGCGCGCCCGAGGGCTGCAGTTGCGCCGCTTCGCAGAGTTCGCGCTTGACGTTCGGGAGTCTGGCCGCGTATTCAACGCAAGGCGAAGCAGCTTGGGCACCACATGCTATGAAATAAGTAGCAAACAGGCAAAGGGCAAGGCGGCGAAACGGCATGCCCGCGAGTTTAACCGGCGCCGCCGCGGCCTGCGCAGCCCGGCCGCCTAGACCCTGGCGCAAACAGGCCTCGCCGGCATCAGTTAAATTAGCCTTCTATGCCGACTCCCGCCACCCCTCGCCAAGCGAGCAGCCCCAGTTTTTCGCAGCGAGAATTCCGGGCGTCGCTGGCGATGTTCGCCACCGGGGTCACCATCGTCACCGCCCGCACGCCGGCCGGCGTGCTGGTGGGCCTGACCGCCAATTCCTTCAACTCGGTGTCGCTGCAACCGCCGCTGGTGCTCTGGAGCCTGGCGCGCGCGGCGGGCTCCATGGCCGCGCTCAGCACCGGCTCACACTATGCGATCAACATCCTCGCGGCCGACCAGAAAGCGCTGGCCGAACGCTTTGCCAGCGGGCGCGCCGACCGCTGGGACGGCGTGGCCCACACCGAAGGCGCCAGCGGCGCGCCGCTGCTGGACGGCGCGGCCGCCCACTTCGAATGCTTCAATCGCAGCCGCTATGAAGAAGGCGACCACGTGATTTTCGTGGGCGAGGTCGAACGCTGCGGCCACCGTGCGGGCGCCTCGCCGCTGCTGTTCCACGGCGGCAAGTTTTATACAGAGCACCCGCTGTAGCGAGCGCAGAGGCGCTGGCCTTGGCCGCGTCCCTTTCGCAGAGCCCCCATCCCAACCTTCCCCCAGTGGGGGAAGGAGCAATAAACGGAATGACCTGATGAATCGAATTCCTGTTGCGTCACTCACCAGCTCTTGCTCCCTCCCCCACTGGGGGAGGGCAGGGGTGGGGGCCAGCGGCGCTCGATCACTTCAAGGCATCCACACCCCGAGTTTCCAGGTCCTTCACCGATGACACGCAAGACGCATCTCGACACCCTCGCCATGTCCCTGCTGCTGGGCTGCTGCCTGTTCTGGGGCCTGCAGCAGGTCCTGATCAAGGCCACGATCAGCGAGATCCCGCCCATGTTCCAGGCCTCGCTGCGCCTCGTCGGCGCCACCGTCCTGCTGTGGCTCTGGTGCCTGTGGCGCAAGATTCCGCTGTTCAGCCGCGACGGCTCACTCAAAGCCGGCCTGCTGGCGGGCGCCCTGTTCGGCGCGGAGTTCGCCTGCATCTATGTGGGCCTGCAGTACACCAGCGCCTCGCGCCTCACGGTGTTTCTGTACACCTCGCCCTTCTGGGTCGCGGCGCTGGTGCCGCTGTGGGTCAAGTCCGAACGGCTGCGCGGCCTGCAATGGGTGGGCCTGCTGTGCGCGTTTGCCGCCGTGGTGTTCGCGCTGCGCGAAGGCTTTACGGGCGACCACGCCTCGACAGCGCGCGGCGACCTGCTGGCGCTGGCCGCCGGCATGCTGTGGGGCCTGACCACGGTGGTGATACGCGCCACCAAACTCGTCAGCATCTCCGCTGAAAAGCTGCTGTTCTACCAGCTGGCCGTGAGCGCTGCCGTGTTCCCCTTCCTGTCGCTCTACCTGGGCGAACAGTGGTCGTGGCACTTCAGCCCCTTCGCCATCACCTCCCTGCTGCTGCAGACGGTGATAGGCGCCTTTGCCAGCTACCTGGCCTGGATGTGGATGCTGGGCCGCTACCCGGCCACCAAAATTTCGGTGTTTGTGTTTTTCACGCCGCTGTTCGCGCTGCTGTTCGGCGCGCTGTGGCTGAAAGAAAGCGTCACCACCGGCCTGCTGGTGGCGCTGGCCACCGTGGCGGCCGGCATCGTGCTCGTCAACCGCAAGCCGTCAGGCGCATAATTTTTCCGCATGACGCCCCACCCACGCATCCCCGGCCACCGATTCCTCCACTCACCCGGCCCCACGCGGGTGCCCGACGAGGTCATGGACGCGATGCGGCGCCAGCCCATGGACCTGGCCGACCCGCGGCTCGATCGTGTGATCCAGGCCTGCGAGACCGGGCTCAAGGCGCTGCTGCAAACCGCCGCGGCCGACGTCTTCATGTATGCCTGCAACGGCCACGGCGCCTGGGAGGCCGTGATCGCCAACCTGCTCGCGCCGGGCCAGCAGGTGCTGATCGCGGGCACCGGGCATTTCTCCGAATCCTGGGCCGTGCAGGCCGAGGCCATGGGCGCGAAAGTCTGGCGCACACCCTGGCGCGAAGGCTACCCGATCGACGTGCCGGCCATCGAAGCCGCCTTGCGCGCCGACACCGCGCATGCCATCGTGGCCGTATTTGTGGTGCACACCGACACCGCCAGCGGCATGACCAGCGACCTCGCCAGGATCCGGCAGGCGCTGGACGCCGCGGCCCACCCTGCGCTGCTGGTGGTGGACGTGGTCGCCTCGCTCGGCGCGGCGCCCTTTGCCATGGATGCGCTGGGCGCCAACGTCGTGCTGGGCGCTTCGCAAAAAGGCCTGATGGTGCCGCCCGGGCTGGCCTTTGTGGCCGCGGACGCCGCCGCGATGAAAGTAGCGGCCGCCAACCCCTCACCGCGCTTCTACTGGGACTGGGCGCGTCGGCAAAGCCCGCTCAGCTACCGCAAGTTCTGCGGCACGCCGCCGCAAAGCCTGCTGTTCGGTCTTGAGGCCGCGCTGGGCCTGATTTTTCACGAGGGCGTTGAGCAAGTCATCGCCCGCCACCGCATGATCGCCGGCGCGGTGCATGCCGCCGTCGAGGCCTGGAGCGAAGGCGGCGCGCTCAGCCTGTTTGTGCGCGAGCCGGCGGCGCGCTCGGTCTCCGTCACCACGGTGTCCGTGGCCGCCGGCATTGACCCCGAAGCCTTGCGCTCAGTCGCGCGCGAGCAGTTCCAGGTCGCCATCGCGGGCGGCCTGGGGCCGCTGGCAGGCCGCAGCTTTCGCATAGGCCACCTGGGTGACATGAATCCGGCGATGATCCTCGGCTGCCTTGCCGGTGTGGAAGCCGCCCTGAGGGTGCAGGGTATTCCGATCGGCAGCGGCGGCGTGCAGCATGCCGTCGCGGCACTAGCGGGCGGGGTTACTGGGACGCGGTAATTCCGCCGTCGAGGTACAGGACTTGCCCCGTGACGAACCGGGATGCAGGTGCTGCAAAAAACACCGCCGCACCGGCCACGTCCTGGGGGTCAGCCACGCGGCCCAGCGGGATACGTTCCAGCACCTGTTTTCGCGTCTCGGGATTTTCCAGCCAGTGGCGCGCCATCTCGGTCTGCACCACCGTGGGCGCAATGCCGTTCACCGTGATGCCATGCGGCGCAAGCTCACTCGCATGCTGGCGTATCAGCATGACCAGGCCGCCCTTGCTGCTGCTGTAGGCCGAGTAGCCACGGCCGCGTAAACCAAGCTGCGCGCGCACCGAGAGCAAATGCACCTGCGCGCCGCCCTTGCCGCCTGCGATCTGGTGTTTGGCTGCCGCCTGCGCCAGAAACATCGCGGCCTTGAGGTTGACCTGCAGCACTTCGTCAAAAGCTTCTTCGGTGACCTCGAGCAAGGCCTGCTCGCGCTGCATGCCGACGCAGTTCACCAGGATGTCGAGGCCGCCCCACCGCGCTGCCACCGCGTCGACGGAGGCCTGCATCTGCGGCACCGAATGCGCGTCCATGGCCAGGCCCATGGCTTCATGTCCCGCCGCCTGCAAGGCCGAGGCCACGGCCTGCGCCTTGGCCTCGTCGCGGCCCGACACCGCCACGCGCGCCCCAGCCATCGCCAGGCCCCAGGCAATCGCCTCGCCAATGCCACCGTAGCCGCCGGGTACGTAAGCGGTTTTGCCGCGCAGGTCGAACAGGCCTGTCAGCGCGGCGCTGAAATCAATTTGAGGTGTGATGCTCATGGATGGCAAATTGTGAGGCGCAAAGCGGGGCGGCGGCGAAAGGGTTTTCCTCAGTCCATCAAAAGGCCACCGTTGAGGTCGATGATCTCGCCCGTGATGAAGCCCGACAGCGGCGAGGCCAGGAAGCGCACCACGTGGGCGAACTCCTCAGGCTCGCAGAAGCGGCCGACCGGGATGTCCTTGAGCAGCTTCTGGCGCTGCTCCTCATTGAGCTGTTCGGTGATCATGGGGGTTTTGACGTAGGCCGGCGCGACAGCGTTGGCCGTGACGCCGAAGGGCGCAAGCTCGCGTGCCAGTGAAAAGGTCAGCGAACTCATCGCGCCCTTGGACACCGAGTACGCCGTGCCCGCCGTCAGCCCCCCGGTCTTGGCCGCCAGGGAACTGGTGTTGACGATGCGGCCGAAGCGCCGCGCCTTCATTGCCGGCACCACCTGCTGCGCGAGGTAAAACGCGCCGTCCAGGTTGGCGCCCAGCACGCGCCGCCACTCGCCGGCTTCGGTGGCTTCGACCTTGTTGTTGGAGAGGATGCCCGCGTTGTTGACCAGGATGTCGACCGGCCCCAAGGCCTTGACGATGAGCGCATGGCCGTCGCTCACGGCGGCGGCATCGCTGATGTCAAACGAGAACGACAAGGCACGCGAGCCCAGTTCATCGGCCAGCGCGCGGTTGCGCTCATGGCTCACATCGACCATCGCGACCTTGCAGCCGTCTTCGAGCAAGGCCTTGACGACGGCCAGGCCCATGGTGCCGGCCGCGCCCGTGACCAGCGCGACTTTGTCTTGAAGCGGTTTCATTCAAATAGCCTTCCGTAAAGACGGGTGATCAAGCATCGAGGACGCTCTTCTTGCCAAACAAACCCCTCGAACGGAAAGTCACGACGGCGATGAACAACAGGTACATAGACATCAGCGACCACTCGGATGCATAGGAGCCCGTGAGACCCACCACCATTCCGACCATGAGCCCGGCAATCACCGCGCCCCACAACGAACCGACGCCGCCCAGCACAATGATCAGGAAGGCCGGCACCACCGCGTCCACGCCCACATGCGGGCGTATGCCCCAGATCGGCGCCATGACCACGCCCGCGATGGCGGCCAGCGCCACGCCCAGGCCGAAGACGAAGAGGCGCAGGCGCGAAAGGTTGATGCCCAGGGCGCGCACCATTTCGCTGTCATGCGCGCCGGCCTTGATGATGGCGCCGTAGGGCGTCTTCTGCAAAAACACCCAGAGCAGCACAATCATCAGGACGGCAAAGCCGCTGGCGAAGAAGCGGTACTTTGAGTAGACCAGGTCCCCCATCAGGAAAGCGCCGGAAATCACCTCCGGCAGCATCAGCTGCTTTTCCGACGAGCCCCACACCAGGCGAATGCCCTCTTCAATCACCAGGGCGGCGCCGAAGGTCAGCAGCAGGCCGTACAGCGGGTCGCGGCCGTAGGTACGCCGCATGCACAGCTCCAGCAGCATGCCGAAGATACCGACAAAAATCGGCGCAAAAACAAGCGCCACGCCGTAACGCGTTCCCAGTGGTAGCGTCATGTACCAGGCCTGCAGGTTGGGAAACATGCCCAATTGCGGCGCGATCAAAAACAGCGCGAAGTACATGCCCAGCGCGAACAACGAGCCGTGCGCGAGGTTGATGGTCTCCATCACCCCCACGATCAGCATGAAGCCCAGCGCGATGAGCGCGAACAGCAGGCCCAGCGAGATGCCGTTGACGAGGTGCGGAATAAGCCGGAGCAGGAAATCCATGTCGGTCTTTGTCAGTCTTTGAGGATCAAGGGCCGGTCAGGCTTCGTAGCTGGGCGTCGCGTCGTAGCTCTCGAGCTTGCAGGCACCCGAGGAATCCTTGTCCATCACGTCCTTGGGATCGGCCTGGGTGAGGATCTTGAAGATATCGTCCTTCTCGGCCGGCTGGTCGTTGTAGCTGGCCATGTAAATCGTCTGCTGGCACTGGTGGGTGACCGGGTCCATCCAGGCGTCGTAGTGCTGCAGGCGGTCGGCGGCGCTCATCTTGCGGCCCTCGAGCTTCTTGATGACCGCGATGTTGTTGGTGGTGCCGGCCTCTTCCACGCAGCGCAGCAGTTCGCGCGTGGCCATGTAGCCGTTGTGGTACACATTGCCCGGCACGCGGATGGCCATGCCCGGGAACTGCTTCTGGTAGGCCGCGACGAATTCCTTCACGCCGGGCAGGTTCAGGCGCCAGTACCAGGTGGTGCCGAAGACGCCGAAGATGGCCTCCGGGCCCAGGCCGTAGACATCGGGCCAGTCCTGCTGGTTGTTGATCCAGGCCATGGTCTGGTTCATCTTGAGCTGCACCACCTGCTGGCGCAGCGCCTTGATGTCATCGCCGCCCACGGCCGTGGCCACCACATTGGGCTTGAGCTGCTGCAGCTTGAGCAGGTAGGACGAGAAGTCGCGCGTGTTCTGCGGCACCAGCAACTCTTCCACGATCTTGCCGCCGTTGGCCTCCACGATGGCGCGCGTTGCCTTGGAGGTGGTGTGGCCCCACACATAGTCGTTGGTCAGCAGCACCCAGTTCTTGCCGCTGGCCTTGATGGCGTTCTTGACGATCGCATTGGAAAAATTGGTGCCATTGCCGTCCCAGACGAACTTGGTGCGGTGGCAGTCCTTGCCGGCCTCAGTCGGGCTGCTGGAGTTGGTGTTGAGGAACACCGTGCCGTATTTCTGCGCCACCTGCGAGATGGCGTTGGACACGCCCGAGTGCACCGCGCCTATCAGGAAGGCCGCCTCGTTGCGCGTGATCATGCGCTCGGCCACACGCGAGCCGGTGGCCGGCGTGGTCTCGGTGTCGATGTGGATGGCCTCGATGCGCCGGCCCAGCACGCCGCCCTTGTCGTTGAACTCCTTGATCGCCATCATGGCGCCCAGCCGCTCCTCGGCGCCCGAGGCCGCGTACAGGCCCGAGGCGTCCATGGTCAGGCCAATGGTCAGCGGCTTCTTCTGGCCGCTCTGCGCCCAGGCGTGGTTGTGTTTCCAGGGGCCCATGAAGGGCGCCGCGCCGTACAGGCCCGCGCCCACCAGCGCCAGGCTGGAGTGCTTGAGCAGCGTTCGGCGCGAAGTGGCCGTGGCCTCGGATTTGGATTCGGGGCTTGTGTCGTTGTTCTTGATGTCGCTCATGGTTTTGTCTCCTGCGTGTGAATGGGTCGAACGGGTTGGCCTAACGGGGAACGATCTTGACGTCGTTGAGTTTTTCCTGTGCTTCGAAAAGGGAGGCGATCAGCTTGTCGCCGAAGCCGGCGTTGCTGGCCTGGATCAGGCTCTGGTGCGTGGCCTCGCCCATAAAGCTGGTGACGGGCAGCATCTCGGCCAGGTGGGTGTAGTAGCGCAGGTCTTTCTGCGCGTTGGCGATGCCGAACTTGAAGCCGGTGACGTCGCCTTCTTTCAGCGTCTTGGTCGCCATCATCTGGAAAATGCCGCAGTTCACGCCGCCGGCCGAGATCACGTCGTAGAGGCGATTCAGGTCCAGCCCGCTTTTGGCCGCGACCGCGAAGGCTTCGGCGATCGAGGCCGCAAAACTCATGGCCATCATGTTGTTGACCAGCTTGAGCACATGGCCGTGGCCTGGCGGGCCGACGTGGAAGATGTTTTCGCAAAAAGCCTTGAGCACCGGCTCCAGCGTCTTGAAGTCTTCAGGCTCGGCGCCCACCATGGTGTTGAGCCGGCCTTCCTCGGCCTCCTTGGGCGTGCGCGCCAGCGGCGCATCGACCAGCTTGATGCCCTTGGCCGCGAGGTCCTTGCGGATGCGGGTGCTGGAGGCCGGCTCTGCCGTGGAGGTGTCGACCACGATCAGGCCTTTGCGGCCGCCGTCCAGCAGGCCGTCCTTGCCGTAGACGATGTCCTCGACCTGGGGCGAGCCCGTGACGCAGATGAACACAATGTCCGATGCCTGCGCGCATTCGGCGTTGGTTTTGGCTTCCTTCGCGCCGGCCGCGATCAGGTCGGCCAGGTTGTCGCGGTTGCGGTTGACCTTGAAGGTCAGGACTAAGCCTTTGGCCAGCAGGTTCTTGGCCATGCCGTGGCCCATCATGCCGATGCCGATAAATCCGATTTTGGGTGTCATGTTGTCTCCGTCTTGTTTCTTGTTTTCAGTTCACGGCTTCAGCCGCACCGGCTGAAGCGCCGCTTCGTTTTCCCGCCCGCGCCTGGTCCCACAGCACGATCAGCCGCGCATAACGCTCGGCAATGTCTTTCACGACCGCCGCGTTGTCCATGGCACCCGAGAACCAGCCGTTTGCGGCATCGGCAAAAATCGAACGCCCCACCGCGAAGCCGCGGCAGATCGCGTGCGGCGCCGCGATGCGAAAGCTCTGGGCTAGTTTTTCCTCGCTGGCTTCCAGGCCCAGCACCAGCACGCCGCGGCAATGCGTGTCATGCTGGTGGATCACCGTGGCGATCTTTTCCCAGGCGGCCGCGCTGGCGGCGGGCGGCAGCTTCCACCAGTCGGGGAAGATGCCGGCCTGGTAAATCTGCTCCAGCGCCAGCGGCACGGTGTCGTCGTCGGAGGGCATGTCCTTGGGCGGAATGACCTCGATGAGGAATTCGTGAAAGCTGTCGACGCTGGCGCGCTGCAGGTCGGCCAGTTTCGCCAGCTGGCTTTCGCGCAGGGCTGGCGTGTCGTGCGGGTGGTAGTACACCAGGCACTTGGCGACGTGCTCGCCGGGCCAGGTGCGCATCGCCGCGCCCAGGCCGGCGCCGGCTTCGAACTGCAGCGGGCGCGAGCCCGGCAGCTCGACCGGCCGCGCCACCCACCAGCCCTTGCCGGTGACCGAAGGAAGCACGTCTTCGCCGAAACGCCCGTCGACGATCACGCCCACACCGGCGCGCTGGCCGGCACCGCGGCGGGCGCCTTCGGCGATCAGGGATTTAAAGACCGGGATGCGTTCCTTGCCCGCGCCGTGGCGCGCGGCAATCTCTTCGAGCTGCATGCGGTGGTCGAAGGCCAGGATGACCAGTTCTTCCCAGCGGCGCGTGCGCGTGCTGGCGCGGTGCAGGTGTTCGAGTTGCGCGTCTTCGCGCAGGCGGCGCGTGGCCGAGCCATGTGCCAGGAAGAACTGCAGCTCTTCCCAGCTCGCCATGGCCGGCGCGCAGCCGTGGCGCGACACGACCAATGCACCGCAGGCATTGGCATAGGCGCAGCAGCGCGTGAGCGGCTCGCCCGGAATCCAGCCGCGCAGAAAACCCGACATAAAGGCATCGCCCGCACCCAGCACGTTGTAGACGTCGACCGGAAAGCCCGGACCTTGCAGGCCTTGCTCAAGCGAATCGGGAATCGCGCCGTCGAACACCACGCAGCCCATGGGGCCGCGCTTGACGACCAGCGTACCGGCCGTCAGTTCGCGCAGGCGGCGCAGGGCGGCCAGCGTGTCGGTGCTGCCGCCGGCGATATGGATTTCTTCCTCGGTGCCGACCACCAGGTCGCATTGGCCGATGATGGTTTGCAGGTGCGCGCTGACCTCGCCCGAAGGCACGAAGCGCTGCTCGCCCATGCCTGGGCTGGTCAGGCCCCAGAGCACGGGTCGGTAGTCGATGTCCAGCACCACGCGTGTGCCCGCGGCCTTGGCCAGCGCCATGGCGCGGGTGCAGCTTTCGTACGTCAGCGGCTGCGACAGGTGGGTCCCGGAAATCAGCAGCGCCTTGGACGAGGCGATAAAGGCCGCGTCGAAATCGTCCGGGCTGATCGCCATGTCGGCGCAGTTGTCGCGGTAAAAAACCAGCGGGAAGGTGTCGCGGTCCTGGATGCCCAGGAAGACCAGCGCGGTCAGGCGCTTGGGGTCGGTGCCCACGTGGCTCACGTCCACGCCCTCGGCCGCCAGGGTTTCACGCACAAAGCGGCCGTTGTGCTCGTCGCCCACGCGGGTCAGCATGGCCGGCTTGAGGCCCAGGCGCGCCACGCCCACGGCGGTGTTGGCGGGTGAGCCGCCCAGGTATTTGCTGAAGCTCTGCATGTCTTCCAGCCGGCCGCCGATTTGTTCGCCATACAGGTCGACGGCGGCGCGGCCCATGCAGATCAAATCCAGCGGACGATTCATGCGGCCCCCTTGCGCGCGGCCTTGGCTGCTACCGGCTTGGTTCTGGTTTTCGCGGCGCCCTGCTCGGCCAGCTGGTGCCCGGTGCTGACCACCAGCGCCTGCGCCAGGCACAGCGGCGCGACCAGCGAACGGAAGGGCTTGGAGGAATCGTCGGCCAGCTCCAGGCAGACCTTGGCATGCGCCTTGAGCGGCGAAATCGGGCCGTCGGTGATGGCGATCACCGAGGCGCCCAGTTTGGCGGCGACGGCGGCAGCCTCGATGACCTCGGGCGAGTAGTTGCGAAAGCTCGCGGCGATCAGCACGTCGCCGGGCGCGATGGAGCGCAGGCTTTCGCGCAGCATGCCGCCGGTGCCGTCGAGCAGGTGCGTGCGCAGTTCAAGCTGGCTCAGTGCATAAGCCAGGTAACCCGCCACCGGAAAAGCGCGGCGCTGGGCCAGCACATGGATGCGCGGCGCCGAGGCCATGAGTTTCACGGCCGCTTTGAGGTCGGCCTGGGCGATGGTTTCTTCGAGGTGGCCGAGCTCGGCCACCGATTCGCCCACCAGCTGGTGCAGCACACCGGCCGGCGCGCGCTCGCCGTTGAGCTGCTTGCGGCGCAGCTGGTCTATGCGTTCGCGGTAGCTGTCGGAACGCTCCAGCAAGTGGCCGCGGAACACCTGCTGCATTTCGGAAAAACCACCATAGCCCAGCGCGTTGGCGAAGCGGATCATGGCCGAAGGCTGCACCTCGGTGGCCTCGGCCACCGTTGCCACCGTGCCCAGGGCCAGGTCGTTGGGCTGCTCGAGCGCGAAGCGCGCGATGCGCTGCAGCTGCTTGGACATGTCCGGGTAAGTCCGGCCAATCAGCGCCTTGAGTTCTTCGTAAGTCGTTGCAGAGTCCATATGTCGTTGCCGCCTCGGGGAATGCGATGGACGGGCCGGGCCTGCGTCGCATCAAATTAGAATAAATGTTCTTGCTTGTTTAAATAATAGAACGTATATTCTGTTCTGTCCAGCCCTTCTTCAGCTTTTCTTTTCCAGCGCCTTATTCCTGTACCCATTCACCCAGAACAAACGAAGAGACAAGGTCCCCATGCAACTCGCCTCCGGCCGCGCGCCGCTGATTCCCCTGCCGATGCTCGCAACCCTGCTGGTGCTGCTGTCCACACCGCTGTGGGTGGGCCGCGTCGGGCTGTACCAATACCTGGCCCTGGAAATCATGATCTGGGTGCTGTTCGCACTGGGCTACAACCTGTTGCTGGGCTTCACCGGACTGCCCTCCTTCGGGCACGGCGCCTTCTTCGGCACGGGCGCCTACGCCTTCGGCCTGCTGCAGCTCAAGGTCTGGCCCAACCTGTGGTTCGACCTGGCCGGCGCGGTGCTGGTCACGGCGGCGCTGGGCGCTCTGGTGGCGCTGTTCATCTCGCACCGGCGCGGCATTTATTACGCGCTGCTCACCATCGCCTTCGGCCAGGTGTTCTGGTTCATCGCCAACAAATGGCATACCGTCACGGGCGGTGAAGACGGGCTGCTCAACATCAAGCGCCTGCCGGCCGATTTCGGTTTTGTGTCTTTCAACCTTTCGGGTAACAACGCCCTCTTTTTCTTTTGCCTGGCGCTGTTCGCGCTGGTGCTGCTGGGCCTGTGGCGCCTGATCCATTCGCCGCTGGGCCGCATCTTCAGCGCCATCAAGCAGAACGAAATGCGCGCGGCCTTTGTGGGCTACAACGTCTGGCTCTACAAATGGCTGGCCTTCACGATCTCCACCGCGGTGGCGGGCCTGGCCGGTGCGCTGTTCGCCATGGCGCAGCAGTCGGCCTACCCCAATGTCATGAGCCTGCACAACTCGGGTTTTGTCGTGATGATGGTGTTGATAGGCGGCGGGCTGGTGAGCTTCTGGGGCCCCGTCATAGGCGCGACCTTCTTTATCCTGGCGCGCGACCTGCTCGGCGCCTACACCGAAACCTGGCTGCTCTGGTACGGCCTGATCTTCATGGCCATGGTGCTGTTCAAGCCCGAAGGCGTCGCCGGCGCATGGCAGGCCTGGAAGGCCAGGCCGCGGCGCAACGCACCAGCCAAACCGGTGCACGCGGGAGGTGCGCTGTGAAGCTCTTCGAGGCCAGCGGCCTTTCCAAACGTTTTGGCGCCCAGGTGGTGCTGCAAGACATCACGCTCAGCTTCGAGGAGGGCCAGCTCAACGGCATCATGGGCCCCAACGGCGCGGGCAAGACCACCTGCTTCAACGTACTGACCGGCCGCTACAAGCCGGATCGCGGCCGCGTGACCTTTGCCGGCGAGGACATCACCGGCCTGTCGCCGCGCGAGATCGCGCGCAAGGGGGTGTCGCGCTCCTTCCAGATCATGAATTTGTTCGACAGCTACACCGCGCTCGACAACGTGCTGGTGGCCACGCCGCATGTGCGCAGGCAGGGCTTCAACCCCTGGCGCGACCTGGGCGCCGACAGCACGGCGCTGCAGCTGGCCGCGGCCATCCTCGAACGCGTGGGCCTCAAGGGCAAGGAGCGCACGCTGGCCAGCAGCCTGTCTTACGGCGAACGCCGCGCGCTGGAGATCGGCGTCGCGCTGGCGGCCGAGCCGCGCATGCTCTTCCTCGACGAGCCCACCGCCGGCCTGGGCGCCGAAGGCACGGCGCGCCTGATGGAGCTGGTGAAAGAACTCAAGCGCCAGCTCACGATTGTGATCATCGAACACGACATGAACTTTCTTTTCAAACTCGCCGATCAGATCTCGGTCATCCACTGGGGCCAGGTCATCAGCCAGGGCACGCCCGACCAGCTGCGGCAAAACGAATGGGTGCGCCGCTCCAACCTGGGAGCGCTGGCATGAGCGCGGTGCTGAAGCCGGCGACCCAGGCGGACATGCTGACTGTGGATCGTATCGACACCTTTTATGGCGAAACGCAGGTGCTGTTCGACGTGTCGCTCAAAGTCGGCGCCGGCGAGGTGGTGGCGCTGCTGGGCCCCAACGGCGCGGGCAAGACCACGCTGCTACGCTCCATCCTGGGCCTGACGCCGCCGCGCAAGGGAAGCATCGCGTTTGATGCGCGCGACATCACACGCATGCCCACGCACGAGATCGCCAAGGCCGGCATGGGCTGGGTGCCCGACGACAGGCGCATCTTCCCGACGCTGACGGTGGCGCGCAACCTCGCCATCGCGCGCAAGGCCACGCGCTTCCGGTCCTGGCACGAGAAAGAGTGTTTTGAGATCTTCAGCGCGCTCGAGTACCTGATGCACCGCGAGTGCGAAAATCTCTCGGGCGGCGAGATGCAGATGGTGGCGATCTCGCGCGCCCTGCTGGGCTCGCCCGGCCTGGTGCTCTTCGACGAGCCCAGCCAGGGCCTGGCGCCCAAGGTGGTGCAGGACGTGATGAAGACCATCAGCCGGCTCAAGGCCGAAGGCATCGCGGTGCTGGTGGTCGAGCAGAACGTGCAAAGCGCGCTGCAGGTGGCCGACCGCGCCTATGTGATGAACCAGGGCGTGATCGTCCACGAGGGCCCCGCGGCCGACCTGCGCAACGACGCCGCCTTGTGCCGGCAGCTTTTGGGAGTCTGACCCGCATGAGCCATCCACTCCATCCACTGTTACGCGTTGAAAACGTCGCCAAGCAATACCAGCGCGGCGTCTTCCGCAAGACCACGACTTTTTCATTGAACGCCGATTTCGAGGTGCACAAGCCCTGCGTGGTCGGCGTCATGGGCCCCAACGGTTCGGGCAAGACCACGCTGTTCGAGCTGATCACCGGCAGCAACCTGCCGAGCGCGGGCCGCGTGCTCGTCAACGGCCAGGACATCCACCAGGTGCGCACGCGTGAGCGTGACCGGCTGGCGATCCACTACCACCAGTCCTACCAGGTACGGTCCTTCCAGAAGACCAAGCCCGACTTCATGCTGGCGCACGCGCAAAGCGATTCGCCGCTGGTGCACCTGTTCGATGAGCCACAGTTCAACACGCAGGACGGCTACATCGGCTTCATGCTGGACTTCTTCGCCAAACTCAAGGCCAACGGCCGGCTGGTGTTTTTATGCCTGCACCCGAACGAGCCCTACCACGTCGACATCCTGCGGCAATGCTGCGAGCGCTTTATCTTTGTGCAGAAGGGCGCGATCAGTGAAGCGCCGGACTTCGATACGCTGGCGCGCGACGAGAAGGTCAGGGCTTACCTGGGGGCGCTGGCGCCGGCGGTTTGATCCACGGCGCCGCAAGCAGCTCAAATCAGGCTGTGCTTCCTGGCCCGGTAGGCCAGCTTCGCGCGCGTGGTGTTGAGCCGCCGCGCCGCCGCCGAAAGATTTCCCTGGCAGGCGGAGATGGCGTGTTCCAGCGTGTCGCGCTCGGTTTGCTCCAGGGACTGCGGCGTGCCGGTGGCGCCCGCTGGCACGGGATTCGCGCAGGCCTGTGCCCCATCGAAGTTCAAGGTGCCTGAACTGCCCTGCAGCCGCAAGGTCATGACCTCGGTGCTCAGGGTCTCGCCGCCGGTAAACAGGTGGTGCACGTCGATCAAGCCGTCGGCATCGGCCATGATCACGGCGCGCTCGATCAGGTTTTGCAATTCACGTATGTTGCCGGGAAAACCGTAGTTCAGCAGCGTGCGCACCGAGGCCTGCGTGAAGCCGCCGGTGTTGCAGCCGTGCTTGCGCCGGTAGTGGTTCAGGAAATGGTTCATCAGCAGGGGAATGTCGTCGCGCCGTTCGCGCAGCGGCGGCAGATGGATGGGGAACACATTGAGCCGGAAGAACAGGTCTTCGCGGAACCGGCCTTCGCGCACGGCCTGGCGCAAATCCTCATTGGTGGCGGCCACCACACGCACGTCGACCGCGATGCCGCGCGTGCCGCCCACGCGCTCGACCTCGCCCTCCTGCAGGGCGCGCAGCAGCTTGCCCTGGGCCACAAAACTCAGCATGCCGATTTCGTCCAGGAACAGGGTGCCGCCGCTGGCCCGCTCAAAGCGGCCCGGCCGCGAATGGCTGGCCCCGGTGTAGGCGCCGCGCTCCACGCCGAACAGCTCGGACTCGATCAGGGTTTCCGGGATGGCCGCGCAGTTCACCGCGATAAACGGCTGGTCTTTGCGCGGGCTGATCCTGTGCAGCATGCTGGCGAACTTTTCTTTGCCCACACCCGACTCCCCCGTGAACAGCACGGTGGCGGTGGTGCGTGCCACCCGGCTCAGCTGGTGGCAGGCCGCGTTGAAGGCGGATGAGGCCCCCACCATCGCGTCGCCGGCCGGCACGTCGCTGGTCGCCAGGTCGGCCGGCCCCGCTTCGCTGCGTGCATAGGCCGCGGTGTCGACAAACTCCCGGGCGTTCAGGTAGCGCATGTCTTCTTCAATGTTGTCCCACTTGTCGGCGGACTTGCCGACCACCCGGCATTGCGCCTGGCCCATGGACCGGCACATGGTTTCCCGGAAAACGATGAGGCGGCCGAACAGCGTGCTGACATAGCCCGTGGCATAGCCCACCTGCATCCAGCAGGCCGGGGAGCCGCCTATGCCGTAGGCGGCGATGTGTTCATCGTCCTCGCTGGAGTTGTGCCAGATGAATTCGCCCTCATAGCCGCTGGTGTCCGGGTCGTAGGTCACGCTGACCAGCTCCACCTTCACTACGCCCTCGAGCGCGTGCAGGCGCGTGCCGGCCATGGCGGCCGCCGGCGGGTCGGCGTCGGGCCAGTGCTTGCGCACCAGCTGGGCATCGCGGGCGCCGCTGACGTAACCGGCGCGGGTGAACAGGCCGCGGGCTTTTTCGATGCCCAGGCTGTCGATCATTTCGCGGCGCATGGACCCCAGCGCCTCGGTGTGCAGCAGCACCATGCGCTGGTCCTGCAGCCAGATGCGCCCGTCGCCCGGTGAAAAGAACAGGCATTCGCTGATGTCGGCGATCGTCGGGTGCGTGTCGCCGCCTATGTGCGTGCTGGCAAACCCGCCCAGGGCCTTGGCCACCGACGCGCTGTCGAAGCTGCCCAGCGCGACCCCGGTGGCGCGGGCCACTTCGGCCAGGGAAATGCGATCGGATACGCGCATGGCCTTGCTCCTCGATTTGATGGATTTGATCAATTGGTGAAATTTGATTCAACTTTATAACTAGTTGATCAAGAAAACATGGGGGATTTCCATGTGCTGCGCCGCAGCAAACACACCTAGGGTATGTCCCGGTTTTCCCAGTGAAAAAGCTTTGGGTGCAGCGCAGCAAGCGGGCCTTTGCGCGCGGCGCTGGTACATGCATTGCGATACAGGAGCACGACGCGCCGATGTGGCGAGCTGATCAAACAACCGTAAGGACAAAAGCAAATGGGTGTATCCGACGCGATGGCATTTCTGGATTTTTCCGCGCTGGCGCAAGCGCCGCTGGGCGGCGGGAAGCGCGACGTGGTCGAACCGGCGACCGGCAAGGTGATGTGCACGGTGGGCATCGCCAACGCGGCGGACGTGGCCGCGGCCACGCGGGCGGCGGCCACCGCGCAAAAGCCCTGGGCCGCCCTGCCCCCGCGTGAAAGGGCCGACGTCTTCCGCCGCGCCGGCGCGCTGTTCCAGCAGCACTTCGACGAACTCGCGCTGTATGCCACGCGGGAGACCGGCGGCATATTGCCCAAGGGGCAGCACGAGATTCGTGAAGCCATCACCATCTGCCACCTGGCCGCCGCCATGCCGCTGCAGCCCCAGGGCCATGTGCTGCCCAGCGTGCCGGGGCGCACCAGCATCGCCCGCCGCGTGCCGCATGGAGTGGTGGGTGTCATCTCGCCCTTCAACTTTCCGCTGATCCTGACGTTGCGCGCGGTGGCGCCGGCGCTGGCCGCGGGCAATGCCGTGGTCATCAAACCCGACACCCGCACACCGGTGACCGGCGGCCTGATGATCGCGCGCATTTTTGCGGAAGCGGGCCTGCCCAGGGATTTGCTGCATGTGTTGCCCGGCGACGCCGAAGCCGGTGAAGCCCTGGTCACCGACCCGCGGGTGCCCATGATCGCCTTCACCGGCTCGCCCGCGGTGGGCCGGCGCATCGGCGAGCTGGCGGGCAAGCACCTCAAGAAGGTGTCGCTGGAACTCGGCGGCGCGAACTCGCTGATCATCCTGGACGATGCCGACCTGGACATCGCCGCGAGCAACGCCGCCTGGGCCGCCTACCTGCACCAGGGCCAGATCTGCATGGCCGCCAACCGCATCCTGGTGCACCAGAGCATCGCGGCCCCGCTGCTGCAGCGCCTGGTTGCCAAGGCCACGCACCTGCCGGTCGGCGACGGCGCCACCGGCCAGGTCGCGCTTGGGCCGCTGATCGATGCGCGCCAGCGTGACCGCGTGCACGCCATCGTGCAGGACAGCATCAAGGCCGGCGCGAAGCTGGAAGCCGGCGGAAGCTACGACGGCCTGTTCTACAAGCCGACGGTGCTGTCGGGCGTGAAGCCCGGCATGCGCGTGTTCGACGAAGAGACTTTCGGCCCGGTGGCCAACATCGTCACCTTCGGCAGCGACGAGGAAGCGGTCGCGCTGGCCAACAACAACAGCGGCAGCCTGGCCTGCGCCGTCATCTCCCGTTCGGTGGGCCGCGCCATGGCGGTGGGGCAGCAGCTCAAGGCCGGCATGGTCCACATCAACGACCAGACCGTCAACGACGACTGCGTCAATCCCTTCGGCGGCCCCGGCATCGCGGGCAACGGCAGCAGCGTGGGCGGCCCGTCCGACTGGGAGGAATACACGCAATGGCAGTGGATGACCGTCAAGGACACCGCGCCCATGTTCCCGTTCTGAACCAGACGTTCAGCCCCTCACCACTTCAAGGAGACCTTTCATGAATCCGCACACCCGGGAGGCTTTATGAGCCTGCAAGGCAAAACCATTGTCATCACCGGCACCTCGTCCGGCATAGGCGCCGAGGTCGCCAGGCTGGCGCGCTTCCAGGGCGCGACGGTCATCGGCATGGACCGCAACGATCCCAGCCTCACGCTGGACGGCTTCATCAAGGCCGACCTCGGCACCGCCGCGGCGATAGACGCCGCCGTGGCCCAATTGCCGGCCCAGGTCGATGCCCTGTGCAACATCGCCGGCGTACCCGGCACGGCTGACGGCGAGCTGGTGGCCCGCGTGAACTACCTGGGCCTGCGGCACCTGACGGAAAAGGTGCTGGCGCGCATGCCGCGCGGCGCCAGCATCGTCAACGTGGCGTCCATATTGGGCGCCGAATGGCCGCAGCGGCTGGCCCAGCACAAGGAGTTGGCGGCCGCCAAAGGGTTTGAAGCCGGCGCGGCGTGGCTGCGCAGCCACCCGGTGCCGCAGGCGACCTGCTACCAGTATTTCAAGGAAGCCCTGATCGTCTGGAATGCCGTGCAGTCGCAGGAGTGGTTCCTGGGCAAAGGCGTGCGCATGAACTGCGTGGCGCCCGGCCCGGTGTTCACGCCCATCCTGGGCGACTTCGTCGCCATGCTGGGCCAGGAACGCGTCCAGGCCGATGCCCACCGCATGCTGCGCCCCGGCTTTGCCGACGAGATCGCACCCGTCATCGCCTGGCTGTGCAGCGACGCCGCGCGCTGGGTCAGCGGTGCCAACATTCCGGTCGACGGCGGCCTGGCCTCCACCTATATCTGACTACCTCTAGCGACGGCACGCCAAGGATGCGAGGGCATCCATCCCCAACCCACGACAAACACGACACATAACGAGGAGACAAAAACCATGACAAAACTATTCACCCCCTTCAGGCTCAGCACGCTGGCGCTGAGTTGCCTGGCCTGCATGCTGCAGGCCCATGCCTTCGAGCTGGAATCCAGCGACCCCGACACCAAGATCCGGCTGGACTTCACACCCAAGTACAGCCTGGCCTGGCGGATGAAAGACCCGTCCGCGCTGCTCACCTCGCCGGCCGCCCGCGGCGACGGCGGCGTCACCAACGAGAACGACGGCGACCTCAACTTCAAGAAGGGCCTGATCTCCAACCGCGCCGACCTGCTGACCGAGTTCGACTACAACCGCAGCAACTGGGGCCTGCGCGTCAGCCACTCCGCCTGGTACGACTCGCAATACCTGCGCGCCAACGCCAACGACGGCACGGCCGGCGTCAGCAACTTCGCCGGCCAGCCCGCCAACCAGTTCGTCCCCGCGACGCGGGACCAGCACGGCCGCGGCGACGAATTCCTCGACGCCTTTGTCTGGGGCAAGGGATCCCTCGGCAGCATGCCGGCCTCGATACGCGTCGGCAAACACGCGCTGCAGTACGGCGAGAGCGTGTTCTTCGGCCAGAACGGCATCGCCAACGCGCAGGGCCCGGTGGACATCGCAAAAATCGTCTCGGTGCCGAACTGGCAGTTCAAGGAAGTGCTGCTGCCGGTGGAACAAATCTCCGGCACGCTGCAGGTGGCCGAGGGCGTGACGCTGGGCGGCTACTACCAGCTCAAGTGGCGGCCCAGCAAGATCCCCGGCGTCGGCAGCTATTTCTCCAACCAGGACTACATAGGCGGCGGCCGCGTCTACCTCGGCGGGCCGGTGCTGCCCACCGACACCAGCCGCGACCAGAAGCCGGGCGACAGCGGTCAGTTCGGCGCGCAGCTGCGCTGGGCGCCGGCCGGCGGCAACTACGAGTTCGGCCTGTACGCGGCGCGCTACAACGACAAGACCCCGGCCGTCCCGGTGTTCGACCTGATCAACGGCAATGTGCACAACGTCTATGCCAAGGGCATCAAGACCGTGGGCGCCAGCGTCACCTCGTCGATAGGGCAGCTCAACTGGGCGCTCGAAGGCTCGCTGCGCAGCAACGCGCCGCTGGCCAGCGATCCGGCCGTGCTGGGCGGCGCGCCCTTTATGCCGCCGGCCAACTGCGACGGCTCGTCTTCCAACCCCTGCTACGCCATCGGCAGGACGGCGCACGTGAATCTGTCGGGCATCTATGTGCTCAACAAGTCCGGCTTGTGGGACGGCGGCGCCCTGGTGGCGGAACTGGCTTGGAACCGGCTGCTGAGCGTGAGCAAAAACCCCAGCGCTGTCGGCTTCGGCGGGCTGGACCCCAACGCCACGCGTGACGCCGCGGCCTTTCGCATGATCTTCGAGCCGCAGTACTTCCAGGTGCTGCCGGGCCTGGACCTGTCCATCCCGCTGGGCCTGGGCTACAACTTCGGCGGCCGCTCCTCAGCCGTCATCAACTTCGCCGGCGGCGCCAGCAACGCGGGCGACGTGAGCATAGGCATCAAAGGCAAATACCAGAACGTCTGGAACTTCGCCCTGAACTACACCGCCTTCTTCGGCAAGGAAAACACCCTGACCGTCACCGACCCCAGCACCCCGACCCGCATGCTGTCCTATGGGCAGAGCCTGAAAGACCGCAACTACGTTTCCTTCACCGCTTCACGCACTTTCTGAAAAACATTACAGAGACAACCATCATGATGCACACCGCAAAACATTCATGGCTCGTGGCCGCCCTGCTGGCCGGCGCCATGTCCGCCCAGGCCGCCGTCACCGCCGAAGAGGCCGCCAAACTCAAATCCTCGCTGACGCCCATGGGCGCCGAGAAAGCCGGCAACAAGGACGGCAGCATCCCGCCCTGGGAAGGCGGCCTGGCCAAGGCCGCGCCGGGCTACAAGAACGGCGATGCGCGGCCCGACCTGTATCCCAACGAAAAACCCCTCCTGTCGATCAACGCCAAAAACATGGCGCAGCACGCCGACAAGCTGACCGACGGCGTGCAGGCGCTGATGAAGAAGTACCCCGACTTCCGCATCGATGTCTATCCCACGCACCGCACCGCGGCGGCGCCGCAGTCGGTGTACGACAACACCTTCAAGAATGCCACGCGGGCCAAGACCATCGAAGGCGGCTACGGCATGGAAGGCGCTTTCGGCGGCACGCCGTTCCCGATTCCCAAGGACGGCTATGAAGCCATGTGGAACCAGCGCACGGCCTGGCGCGGCGGCAACTTCGCCATGCCGATGCGTGTGTGGGTGGTGACCTCCGACGGCAAACGCACCATGGCCTCCGGCGGCACGCAGACCATACGCCAGGCCTTCTACGACAAGGACGGCAGCGCCGAGAAGTTCGACGGCTACTACCAGTACGGCAAGCTGGTGGTCAACGCGCCGGGCTCCAAGGCCGGCGAGGCCATCCTGGCGCTCGACGGCGTTTCGGAAGCCGCGCCGCGCGGGCTGTGGCAATACCTGGTGGGCCAGCGCCGCGTGCGCAAAGCGCCTTCCGTGGCCTATGACACGCCCGACTCGGTGACTTCCGGCATTGGCCTGTTCGACGAAGCGTTCACGCTGTTCGGCCCCATCGACAAGCACGAGCTCAAGCTGGTCGGCAAGAAAGAAATCTACATCCCCTACAACAACAACCGCGCCGCCTCCGCGAAGATCGAAGACCTGGTGACGCCCAACACGCTGAACCCCGCGCAGGTGCGCTGGGAACTGCACCGCGTGTGGGAAGTCGAGGCCACGCTGGCGGCCGGCAAGCGCCACGTGGTGCCCAAGCGCAAGTACTACATCGACGAGGACTCCTGGCAGATCGCGCTGTTCGACGGCTGGGACGCCAAAGGCCAGCTCTGGCGCACCAACTACGCGCTGATGCTGACGGCGCCCGACATTCCGGCGGTGACCAACATCGTGCTGTGGGGCGGTTATGACATGCAGACCGGCGCCTACTACCTGAACATGGCCTCCAACGAACTGCCCAAGCAGTACGAAATGCAGCCGCCGATTCCGCGCTCCTTCTTCAGCGCCGAGTCCCTCGCCAGCGAAGGCGCGCGCTGATGGCTGGAGTCACCCGACGGCAAGCCGTCCTGGCGGGGCTGGGCGGGATTGCCGCGCTGCCCGCCTGGGCAGCCAATGTGCCGGCGGTGCTGTCGCAAGCCGCGCTGCTCACACCCAAGGCCTTGGGCGCGGCCACGCTGGCCGTGGCACGGGCCGGTGACCGGCTGGTGGCCGTCGGCGAGCGCGGCACGGTGCTGCTGTCGGACGACCATGGCGCAAGCTGGCGGCAGGCGCAGGTTCCGGTGCAAGCCACTTTGACGGCCGTGTGTTTTGCCGACGCGCGCACCGGCTGGACTGCGGGACACCTGGGCGTGATCCTTCGCAGCGTGGATGGCGGCGCCAGCTGGCACAAGCAGCTCGACGGCGTGCAGGCGGCCAAACTCGTGAAGCAGGCTGCGGAGCGTTCAGGCGATGCCGGTGCCATGGCGCAGGCGCAGCGCCTGGTGGAAGAAGGCGCGGACAAACCTTTTTTTGACCTCGAATTCATCGACGCCCTGCGCGGCTTTGCCGTCGGCGCCTACAACCTGATGTTCGCCACCACGGACGGTGGCAAGAGCTGGACGGCCCTGGGGCCGCGGCTGCCGAACGCCAAGAACCTGCACCTGTACGGCGTGCGCGCGCGCGGCCGCATGCTGGTGATCGCCGGCGAACAAGGCCTGCTGCTGCGTTCCACCGACGGCGGCGCCAGCTTCAGCGCGCTCGCGTCGCCCTACAAGGGCAGTTTTTTCGGCCTGCTGCAAACACGCGGCGGCGCGCTGGTGGCCTACGGCCTGCGCGGCTCGGCGTATCGCTCCGCCGATGAAGGCCTGCACTGGGACAAGCTGGACACCGGCCTGCCCATGGCGATCGGGGCCGGCATGGCTTTGCCGGACGGCGGCTTTGTGCTGGTAAGCCAGGCGGGCGACGCCCTGGTGGGCGGCGCGGACGGGCCCGCCCTGCGGCGCATCCCGGCGCGTGAAGCGGTTCCGGTTTCCGGCGCCGCCCTGGCGGCCGACGGCAGCCTGGTGCTGGCGAGCCTGCGCGGCATGCGGCGTGTGGAACTGCCCGCCAGCTAAAAGAAAAAAAGAAGAGAACCACCCGGAGACCAGCGCCGCGCACGCGGCAAGACTTTATGCACGCCGATTCATCCTCCTCCACCCAACCCGTTGTCGCGCGGCTTGAAGATTTCGACACGCGCTCGGGCACGCTGCTTGAGCGCGCTTTTTTTAACCACCGGCCCTGGGTCATGGCGGTGTGCGTGCTGCTCACCCTGTTGCTGGGCTGGCAGGCTACCAAGTTGCGTCTGAACGCGAGTTTTGAAAAAACCATTCCGACGGGCCATCCCTACATCGTCAACTACCTGGCGCACAAGAGCGACCTGGGCGGCCAGGCCAATGCGCTGCGGCTGGTGGTGCAGGCCCGGCAGGGCACGATCTTCGACAAGGCCTATCTCGACGCACTGCAGAAGATCAATGACGAGATCTTCCTGCTGCCCGGCGTGGACCGCCCTTTCATGAAGTCGCTGTGGACCTCCAACACCCGCTGGGTGGCCGTGACCGAAGAAGGCCTGGACGGCGGGTCGGTGATCCCCGACGCCTACGACGGCTCGCCCGCCAGCCTGGCCGGCTTGCGTGCCAACGTCGAGCGTTCGGGCGAGATCGGCCAGCTGGTCGCGGGCGACTTCAAGTCCAGCATCGTGTTTGTTCCCCTGCTGGACCGCAACCCCGAAACCGGACAGGCGCTGGATTACGGCGAGTTGTCCCGGCAGATCGAAGTCCTGCGCGCCAAATACGGCAGCGACACGCTGCAGGTCCGCGTGACCGGCTTCGCCAAGGTCGCGGGCGACCTGATCGAAGGACTGCACCAGGTGCTGCTGTTTTTTCTGCTGGCCCTGGCCATCACCACGGTGGTGCTGTTCGGCTACACGCGCTGCAAGCGCAGCACCGCGCTGGTGGTGGCCTGTTCGCTGGTGGCGGTGGTCTGGCAGTTCGGCCTGCTGGCGCTGCTGGGCTACGAGCTCGACCCCTATTCGGTGCTGGTGCCTTTCCTGGTGTTCGCCATCGGCATGAGCCACGGCGCGCAGAAGATGAACGGCATCATGCAGGACATAGGCCGCGGCACGCACCGTGTCGTGGCCGCGCGCTACACCTTCCGGCGCCTGTTTGTCGCAGGCCTGACCGCGCTGCTCTGCGATGCCGTGGGCTTCGCGGTGCTGGTCATCATCCAGATCAAGGTCATCCAGGACCTGGCCCTGATCGCCAGCATAGGCGTGGCGGTTCTGATCTTCACCAACCTCGTGCTGCTGCCCATCCTGCTGTCCTATGTGGGTGTGGCGCCCGCCGCCGCCGCGCGCAGCCTGCGCCAGGAAACACCGCAAGGGACGCAACGTTCATGGCTGTGGGCCTTGCTGGACCATTTCACGCAGAAGCGCTGGGCTACAGCGGCGGTGATCGTTGCCACCCTGATGGCCGCGGGTGGCTATGCCATCAGCCTGCATCTGAAGATCGGAGACCTGGACCCAGGCGCCTCCGAGCTGCGCCCCGGCTCGCGCTACAACCAGGACAACGCCTACCAGATCGCCCACTACGCGGCCAGCGCCGACATCCTGACCGTGATGGTGACCACGCCCGCGGATAAGTGCACGGCCTATGGCACGCTGGCCAAGGTGGACGCCCTGGCCTGGCAGCTGGAGCAGCTGCCCGGGGTGGAATCCACCAACTCCATGGCCGCGCTGTCCAAGCTGGCCATGGTGGGCTACAACGAGGGCAACTTCAAGTGGTTTGAACTGCTGCCCAACGAAGGCGCCCTGGGCGGCGTGCAGACGCGCGCGCCGCGCGAGCTCTTCAACCAGAGCTGCTCATTCCTCGCGCTCTACGTCTACCTGAAAGACCACAAAGCCGAAACCCTGGCGCGCGTGGTGGCCGACGTGGAGCGCTTCGCGGCCTTCAACAACACGCCCGACGTCAGCTTCAAGCTGGCGGCGGGCAGCGCCGGCATAGACGCGGCCACCAACATCGTGGTGGGCAAGGCCATGCGCGAGATGCTGCTGTGGGTGTATGCGGCGGTGGTAATTCTGTGCTGGATCACTTTCCGCTCCTGGCGCGCGGTGGTGGTGGCGGTGCTGCCGCTGGTGCTGACCTCGATCCTGTGCGAAGCGCTGATGGTGGGCCTGGGCATGGGGGTGAAGGTCGCCACGCTGCCGGTGATCGCGCTGGGCGTGGGCATAGGCGTGGACTACGCGCTGTATGTGCTCAGCATCACGCTGGCCCGCATGCGGGAAGGCGCCAGCCTGTCCGAGGCCTACCACCATGCGCTGCAGTTCACCGGCCGCGTCGTGCTGCTCACCGGTATCACGCTGGCGCTGGCCGTCGGCACCTGGGCTTTCTCGCCGATCAAGTTTCAGGCCGACATGGGCATCCTGCTGGCCTTCATGTTTGTGTGGAACATGGTGGGGGCGCTGGTCCTGTTGCCGGCGCTGGGCTACTTCCTGCTGCGGCCGGCCGTGGATGCCGCGAGCCCCGTGCCCAAGGGCGCAAGCGCGCTGGTATGAGCGCGCGCGCACTCATTGCCGCGGCGATGCTGCTGTGCGCTTGCACGGCAGGCCAGGCCGCGCCAGAACCCATCGTCATCGGCCAGTCGCTGCCGCTCACCGGCGCGGGTTTTCCGGTCGCCAACCGCGTGCTCGCCGGCGCCCGCGCGCATGTGGAGCGCGTCAACGCGTCGGGCGGAATTGCCGGACGCCCCGTCGAGCTGGTGACGCTGGACGACGGCGGCGACCCCCGGCGCGTGGCGGCCAACCTGCGCACCCTGGTGAGCCGGCACAAGGCGGTGCTGATCGCCAATTGCCTGGGCGAGCGGGCCTGCCTTGAAGCCGCCCAGGCCACGCGCGAACTTCGCGTGCCGCTGGTCGGCCCGATGTCGGGCGCGTCGGCTTTGCGTGCTCCCGATGTCCGCCATGTTTTCAGCCTGCGGCCGGACGACGCGCGGGAGGCCGAGGCGCTGGCGCGCCAGCTGGCATCCATCGGCGTCACCCGCGTGGCGGTACTCGCCGACGATTCCGAACCGGCGCGCACGGCGGCGCTGGTGGCGGCCTTGCAACGCGACGGCCGGCAAGTCACGCGCATCACCGCCGACGCACGGCTGGCGTCCATCGAAGCGGCTTTCCGCGACGTGGCCAGGGCTGCGCCGCAAGCCCTGGTCCTCAACCTGGGCAACGAAGTGCTGGATGCGCTGGGCCGGCTTCCGGCCTCGGCCTATGACAGCGTGCCGTCGACCGTCGCCACTTTGTCGACGGCGGGGCTCACGCAGCTGACACGGCTGTTTCGCAACCGGCTGGTGGGCTACACCAGCGTGGTGCCGAATCCCGAGGTGGCACGCCTTCCCATCGTGCGTGAACTCGAGCGCGATGCCGACGATTTCATCGGCCCCGAGGCGATGACCTTCGAAGGCCTGGAGTCCTACCTGAACCTGCGTGTCTGCACCGAAGCCTTGCGCCGTGCCGGCCCGCGCGCCGACGGCCAGCGCCTCGGCGAGGCGATTGAAAGCCTTGGCGCACTGGACCTGGGCGGCTTCAGGCTCTCGTTCGGCCGGGAGCGGCACCACGCATCGGACCATGTCGAGATCGGCATGCGCGCGCGCGACGGCAAATTAATTAGATGACCACATGACCCACCCACGAGGAGACTCTCGAATGAATTCTGTTGTGAAGCCGGTGCTGGAGACGGCCGATATGGACCCTGGCCTGGCCGGCTTTCTGGCCCAGGCCGCCGCGCAGGGCAACCCGCCGCTGGAAAGCCTGCCGCCGGCCATCGCGCGGCAGGTTTACCGCGAACTTGCCGACACATTGGGCCTGCCGGCCCCGGCCATCGGGAAGGTGAAAGACATCAGCTTCCCCGGACCGGGCGGCCCGCTGTGCCTGCGCACATACAGCCCCGACGCCCCAGGCCCCTGGCCCGTGCTGCTCTACGCACATGGCGGCGGTTTTGTCATAGGCGACCTGGAGACCCATGACAAGGTCTGCCGCACGCTGTGCCACCACAGCGGCATGCTGGTCGTGGCGGTGGACTACCGGCTGGCGCCCGAACATCCCTTTCCCGCCGCGCCGGACGACGTCGAGGCCGCCTTGCGCTGGGTGCTCACGAACCCCGCCGCGCTGGGCGGCGACGCCGGCCGCATCGCGGTGGCCGGCGACAGCGCCGGCGCGCAACTCGTGCTGGTCGCAGCGCGCCGCGTCAACGCAAGGGCCGTCCGTGCCCTGGGCCTGATCTACCCGGTGGCGCAGCACCCCAGCCAGCCCAGCGCCTCCTACCCGGAGAACGAAGGCAAATTTCTCACCATGGACGTGATGCGGTGGTTTATGGCCAGCTACCTCGGCAAGCAGCCCGATGCGGACAAGCACCCCGACTTTGCCTTGCTGGACTCAGGCGGCCTGGCCAGCCTTCCCGCCACCTGGGTGGCCACCATGGGCCATGACCCGCTGCGCGACGAAGGCCACGCCCTCGCACAGCGCGTGGCCTCGGCCGGCGTGCAGGTGGCGCACCGGCACTACCCGGAGGCGATTCATGCCTGTATTCATTTCACGGCGGTGTCGCCGGTAGGCCTGCGGGTCATGACGGACCTGGCGCTGTGGCTACGCCAGCGGGTTTGACGGCTTCCCGGCACGCTGGCGCGCAAAGGCCACATACCAGTCCAGGCAAGCGGGGTTGGCCATCGCATCGCGGTTCAGCACTTTCTCGAGCGGCTGGCCCAGCAGCAGCTTCTTGATCGGCAGCTCCTGCTTCTTGCCGGAGAGCGTGCGCGGAATTTCGGGCACGGCAAAGATCTCGTTTGGCACAAAGCGCGGCGACAGCGCGGTCTTGACGGCCTGGTTGAGTTTGGCCTTCATCGCCTCATCCAGTGCCTGGCCGGGACGCAGCACAACGAAGAGCGGCATATAACTTTCGCGGCCCAGGTATTCGAGGTCGACCACCATGGAGTCCAGCACCTCGGGCAGCGCCTCGATGGCGCTGTAGAGCTCGCTGGTGCCCATGCGCAGGCCGTGGCGGTTGATGGTGGCGTCGCTGCGGCCGTAGATGATGCAGCTGCCCGAGGGCGTGACCTTGAGCCAGTCGCCATGCCGCCAGACACCGGGGTAGGTGTCGAAGTAGCTTGCGAGGTAGCGCTGATTGTCTTTGTCGCCGACGAAGTAGAGCGGCATGGACGGCAGCGGCTGCGTGCAGACCAGCTCGCCGACCTCATCGACGACGGATTCGCCCTTGTCGTTCCAGGCCTCGACGGCGCAGCCGAGGATGCGGCATTGCATTTCGCCGGGGACGACGGGCAGCTCGCGGTTGCCGCCAATGAAAGCGCCAGCGAAGTCCGTGCCGCCTGAAATATTGCACCACCAGATGTCGGGGTTTCCAATCTTTGCGAATTGCGCTGTGCCCCAGCGCTGTGTGTCCTCGCTCAGCGGGGAGCCGGTGGTTCCCAGGGTGCGCAGCCGGCTCAGGTCTCCGCATTGCGCAATGTCAATACCCGCCTTCATGCAGTTGGCAAAGAAGGCCGCGCCCGCGCCGAAGAAGGTCGCGCGGGTGTTCGCGACAAAGCGCCACAAGGTGGTCCAGTCGGGCTTGTCCTTGTTCGTGCCGGCCGGGTTGCCGTCGTAGATGCAACAGGTGGTGCCATTGAGCAGGCTGGCGGCCTGTACGTTCCACATGATCCAGCCGGTGGAGCTGTACCAGTGAAAGCGTTCTGGATTGGCCGGGTCGGCATAACTGGGTGCCAGGTCGTTGTGCAGGCGCAGCAGCGCCAGCCCCACCAAGGCCACGCCGCCATGGCCGTGGACGATGGGTTTGGGCAGGCCGGTGGTGCCGCTGGAATAGACGATCCACAGCGGGTGGTCGAAGGGCAACCACAGCGGCTCGAAGGCTTTGGTCTGGGCGTCGTCGCGCGCGACGGCCTGCGCGAAATTCGCGTGGCATGCCGGCACATCCGAGACCGGAAGAATCTCGTGAATGAGCACATGCGTGACGCTGGGCAGGGCCGCAACCAGTTCGGCCACTGCCTCGCCGCGCGCCATGTCGCGCCCGCCGTAATGCACACCGTTGCAGGCGATCAGCACCTTGGGCGCAATCTGGCGAAAGCGGTCCAGCACGGCGGGCGTGCCCATGTCGGGCGCGCAGACGCTCCAGACGGCGCCCAGGCTGACCGTGGCGAGAAAGGCAACCATGGTTTCGGGCGTGTTGGGCAGGTAGGCGGCCACGCGGTCGCCGGGCTGCACGCCCTGGGCCTGGAAGTGCAGGGCCAGCGAGGCCGCCTGGCGGCGCATCTCGGCCCAGCCGAGTTCGCGCGCCGCCTCGCCCTTCGCCAGGCTGGCTTCGCCGTGGCTCAGGATGGCGGGCACGCCCGCCGCTTCGGCCGCGGCCGCATGGCGGAACACCTGCTGCGCGTAATTGCCCTGCGCGCCGGGAAACCATTCAGCCCCGGGCATGGTGCGCCGGCCCAGCACGGCCGTGTGCGGCGTGGGCGACTGGACCTCGAAGTAATCCCAGATGCTTTGCCAGAAGGCGTCGAGGTCGCTGACCGACCAGCGCCACAGCGCGTCGTAGTTGTCGAAGGACAGGCCGCGTGTGGCCTGCAGCCAGTTCTGGTAGTGGCGTATCTGGAACATGGCGCAACCATAAACCAAGTCGGAGCGGAGGCTGACCGAAAGGCGTGAAGGCCGTGGCTTATATTGCTGGACCCGACCATGAAAATCGGCGGCATGCGGATGTCGCCATTCGCCTGGAACTGTTTATTGACCGAAGAAGCCTGGACGATCCACTGCGACGGCAGCGCCGTGCCCAACCCCGGCCGCATGGGCCTGGGCGCGGTGCTCACTGCGCCTGACGGCACGCGGCATTCGCTGTCCGCCCTGGCCGAGGGGCGGGGCTGCAACAACGAGGCGGAACTGCGCGCGCTGATGGCAGCGCTGCGGGAAGCCAAACAGCGAGGCGCGGCCGCGCTGGTGATTCATTGCGACAACAGTGTGGTCGTGAAACAGCTGTCCGGGACCGCCCTCGAACCCTTTTTACGCCTGGTCCCGCTGTTTGACGAGGTGCGTACCGAGTTGCGGTCCTTCACGTCAGCGCGGTTGGTGTGGATACCACGCCACCGCAACCGCGAAGCCGACGCCCTGGCCAGGGCGGCTGTGGGGCTGCTGCCCAAGAAGCCGGCCACGCCTGCCAGGCGCCGCCGTTAGCGGCAGCTATGCTTCGTCCTGTCGCGAAGCATGGCCGTGCCCTTGCGGGGTACAAAGGCAGCAGTACCCGCAACTCCACCCGGAACACCGCCATGGCCAAAGAAGTTATTCGCGTCGAGCCCCTTTCCACCTGGCTGGAGCGATGGAAGGCGCCCACTTCGGTGATGACGCGCCATCGCGACACGGTTTATGTCTCCGGCCTGCCGCCGTTTGACCCGGCCACGGGCGAAGTCATCATCAATGCCTCCCTTGAACGCCAGACCGAGCTGGTGCTGGAGCAGATGAAACTTTGCCTGGAGACGGCGGGCTCCTCGCTGGGCAAGGTGTTGAAGTGCAACGTTTATTGCACCTCGGTCGAGAAGTTCGCGGCAGTCAATACGATTTACGCCCGGTACTTTCCCAAAGACCCGCCGGCCCGGATTTTTGTCTGCGTGCCCGCCTGGCCAGGGCACTTTGACATTGAGATCGACTGCATTGCAGCCTGCTAGAAGGCTAAAAACCGAGATTCCAGGACGGGATTGCCATTTCGCACAATCGTGCTAATATTCGCGCCATGGACGCCAAAACCCAGAAAAGCGAAATGACCCGCGCCGCCATCATTGGCGCCGGCATTGACCTGGCCGCGGCGGACGGCCTGGAGGCTATCACCTTGCAGGCAGTGGCGGACCGCATCGGTCTTTCCAAGAGCGGCGTGTTTTCGCGCATCGGCTCGCGCGAGGCTTTGCAAAAGGCCGTGATTGAAGAATTCGGCCGACGTTTCATTGCCGATGTGTTCGTGCCCGCCATGCAGCAGCCCAAGGGCTTGCCGCGGCTGGAGACCATCGTGCAGCGCTGGATTGTGCGTACGCGCGATGTCGAGGCCAAGTCGGGCTGTATTTACACTGCGGGCGCCTTTGAGCTGGACGACCGGGAAGGCGAGTTGCGCGACCTGCTGTTCGGCGAGGTCACCCGCTGGCGCGCCTCGTTGCGGCGCACCGTGCTGCAGGCCATGGAGGCCGGTCAACTGAAGGCCGACACCGATGCGGAACAGCTGGTCATGGAAATCAGCAGCATTGCCATGGGGATGCTGCACGATGCCCGTTTTCTGCGCGACCCACGCGCGGCGGAACGGGCTCAGGCATCCTGGGAGCGCCTGATCAAGAGCTACCAGACAGAGGCAATCACCAACAAATAAGAGACAAGGCAAGGCGAAAGAGGCAGCAGTGCTTTTTTCAGTGTTTGGGTAACTTTTAATTTCGCACGACTGTGCGGAGAAATGAGGAAATCATGTTGATCCTGATCATCGGTTTAGGCGTATTTCTTGGCGTTCGCACCGTGAGGGCGGTTCTGGCTTCGCTACGCAGTTTGCCGCGCAGCAACGAAGACTGGATCTGGTACTGACATCCAGAAGAAAAAGGAAACCGCCATGACACGCACCTCCCTGCAGGCCACCACGGCCTTTTACAACGCCAGCCCCCTGACGCGCATCTTCCGCTGGGGCCTGGGCGCTTCGCAGCAACTGTGGCCGTCGCTGGCCGTGCGCGCGGCTTACCGCCTGTTCGGCACGCCGCTACCGCCCAAGTGGGTGAGCCGCCGCAGAAAGTGGAGCCCCGACTGGCACATTGAGCAATGGCCTTTTGAAGACGCCAGCGTGACGATGTACAGCCGCCCCATCGCGCCGGCCGGCCCGGTGGTGCTGCTGGTGCACGGCTGGGGCGGGCATGCCGGACAGATGCTGGCACTGGCGGAGGTCTTGAGTGCGCAAGGCCTGCGGCCGGTCATTATTGAAATGCCGGCGCACGGGCGCAGCAGCGGTTCGGTCACCAACCTGCCGCAGTTCGCGCGCGTGCTCGAGTACGTGACGGCGCGGCTGCTGCAGCAGGGCCACACCCTGCGCGCGGTAGTGGCGCATTCGCTGGCGGCCAATGCCGGCGCGTATGCGGCCAGCCGCGGGCTGGCGGCCGGCCGCCTGGTGCTGCTGGCACCGCCGGCCTCGCCGCTCGAATACACGCGGCTGTTCGCGCACGTGTTCGGCCTGCGCGAATCCACGCGCGCGGCCATGCAACGGCGCATCGAGGCGCGCGAAGGCATTTTGATGCCGCAGTTCGAGCCCGCGGCGGTCGGCCCACGCATCAGCCTGCCCACGCTGGTGGTGCATGACCGGCAGGACAGCATCAACCGCTTCGCCGACGGCGTGGCCTATACCGAAGCCATCGCCGGCGCGCGCCTGCTGGCCACCGAAGGCCTGGGCCACCGCAAGATCCTCAAGGACGACGAGGTGCTGAGGCAGGTGGCCGCATTCCTGGCCTGACGAGGGTGCTGGTCCTTTTTTGTTTTTGAAAACTCGCCCTGAAAAAGCGGCAGCTTTCTGGAAACCCAATTGGATCGCGTGGAGTCGCCGTCAGTGGTCGGTCACGGCGACCCGCAAGGGGGCCCAACCCAGCCGGTAAACGGATCCCGCTTGAGCGCCTGCAGTACAGCGAAAGCGGTCCTGCCGAAGTTGAAATTGACCTCCTGATACCGGCCACTGGTGCCAAACATCCAAGGATCAGCCGTCGAACCGCGATGTCGGCACCAAAGTGCAAACGCACTTGACCAGAGGCAATCGCCGGCACTTGGGAGTGGCGCAACGCGCCGGGCTTCAGATTGAGCCCAATATCAGGTGATCGGCAAACTTCGTCTCACCCACGGCGCCAGAAATGTCTGTATCCGCGGGTGCGCAGGACGCCGGATGATTTCATCGGCCGTCCCAACCGCCACCAGTTCGCCTTTTTCCATGAAGGCGATGCGGCTGGCCACTTGCGCCGCGAAACTCATTTCGTGTGTGACCATCACCATGGTCATGCCATCGCGCGAGAGCGAGAGAATGACTTCCAGCACCTCATCAACCAACTCGGGGTCCAGCGCGGAAGTAGGTTCATCCAGCAGCATCACTTGCGGTTGACCGGCCAGGGCACGGGCAATGCCAACACGTTGCTGCTGGCCACCGCTCAGGGCTGCCGGACGCAGATCTGCCTTGGCAGTCAGACCGACCCGGTCCAGTGCCGCCATGGCCATCTGCCGTGCCCGCACTTCGCCGAGGCCTCTTGCCAGAAGCAGCGGGGCCATCACGTTGCCCAATGCCGTCATGTGCGGCCACAGATTGAACTGCTGAAACACCATGGCCAGCGGTGCGCGCGCGGCTGCGATTTCACGCTCACTGTCACGCACCCGGCGACCGTCCTGCATTTGACGCACACCCAGCGGCGTTCCCCGGATCAGGACTTCCCCTTCGTCGTGCTCATCCAGAAAGTTCATGCAGCGCAAGGCCGTGGTCTTGCCGGAGCCCGATGGGCCAATCAGCACCAGCACTTCGCCACGATGCACTTCAAGATTGATGCCGCGCAGGACCCGGTGCGTGCCGAACGACTTTCCAACCTCTCGCATTGCGATCATGGGCAAGGAATGATTCATCGGGGACTCCTGGGGTTTGCAGGGAAAGCCGCTCCCAGCCGGCGACCGGCTGCGCCGATGAGCAAGGTCATCAACCAATAGCAAGCGGAGAGCAGCAGATAGGGCTCGAAATAGGCGAATTTCTCGGCAACAATGTGACCCGTCGCCATGGTCAATTCCGGGTAGGTAATGATGGACGCCAGGGCCGATTCCTTGAGCACCAAAATGGTTTGGTTGGCCAGCAGCGGCACGCTCATGGCCAGCGCCTGGGGCATTTCAATGACGCGAAATGCCTTGAAGCGACTGATGCCCAAGGTTGCAGCGGCTTCCAGTTGACCTTTGGGAATGGTGTCCCAGCAGCTACGGAAAATTTCAGCGAAATAGGCCGAGCTATACACCGCCAATGTGATTGCGGCAGCCTGCAGCGGTGACAGCGTAATGCCCAGACCCGGCAATCCAAAATAGACGATAAAGAGTAGGGCCAGGAACGGCGTGAAGCGCAATACGCTGGTGTAGACGAGCAGAATGGCGCGGACTTTCCGACCGCCAAAGATGCGCAGCATGTTGAGGCCGAATCCCAGCAGCAATCCGCCAACGGCTGCAATCAGCACCAGCACCACGGTATGCCACGCAGCAACGCCGAAGGCAGGGAGAATGCTCTGTATGAGATCGAAATCGATCATGTAGGCGACCCCCCGAACGGCGATGCGAGAATTGCATTGCTGACCGGTCTGAACCGCCGTTCGGCCAGCTTACGTTTGACGACCCAGCCTGCAGCGACAAGCAGCAGCGCCAGCAGCAAATAGCTGACGGCAACTGCAAGGTAAACCTCCAGTGGCCGGAAATTGCCGGCGACGATCTGGCGGCCGATGCGGGCCAGATCGGTAACGGCAATGACCGAAACAATGGCGGAACCTTTGAGCACGTCAATGGCTTCTGAAACCAGCGTGGGCCAGACGGCCACAGCGATCTGCGGCAACTGGATCTGGCTGAAGGTCTGCCGGGGTGTGAGTCCGAAGACTCTGGCCGCCTCTATCTGACCATGCGGAATGGCCGCCAAACCGGCTCTTAATATCTCACATTGAAAGGCTGCCGAGTTGAGGCCCAGGGCCATCATGGCCGCCAGGGGCGGAGGCAGGTCAACACCGAGCGCCGATGGCAGGTAGAAGAGCATCAGCAACTGCACCAGCAGGGGTGTCCCCCGAAAAAAGCTCACGTAAAGCGCCACGGTCCGCTGGCGCAACCCCAACAGGCCGGGGCGCAAGGAGAGGCCCAGCAGGGCCGCCCCCATTGCAAAACCACAGACGATGGCCACCAGCGAGAGGCCCAATGTGGTGGCCGCACCCTCAGCCAGTCGCGGCAAGTAGCCCAACAAGCGAGCACCCAGGGTGGTATCTGTGAGCATGGGGGGTACTAACGGCTAAAAACCGATTGCCTTCACATCGATGGAACCGGCACTGCATCCACCGGAGTGTCCATGGTGAAGCCGAACCACTTCAGTTGGAGTTCCTTGAGCTTGCCGGAACGCGCCGCCTTGGCGATGCCGTCATTGAAGAATTTCACCAGGGACGCGCTTTCGGCATCCTTGCGTCCGACCCAGCCAAAGTAGGTTTTGGCTCCGATGGATTCGGGCACTACGGCATACAGGTCGCCACGTGTCTTCACCAGTGTGGAGAGATTGGACAGACTTTGTGCAACCGCATCCAGGCGGCCGGCGGTGAGGTCTGCGTACGCCTCATCAAAGCCGGTGTATTCCCGGATTTCCTTCACGCCGGGACGACCGGCTGCCTTCAATTTGGCGTCAAACGACTGCAGCGCCTTGAGCTGTGCCGATCCCGCTTGCGAGCCCACCACCTTGCCACTGATGTCGTCCGGTTTGGCCAATGCTGCATCCGCCTTGCGCTTGACCAGCGAGACGGTCGCGTCTGCAATCGGCAGGGTGAAGGCGAACTTGTCAGCACGTTCTTTTGTCATCGTCACAGACGTGATGACAAAGTCAAACCGCTTGGCAGCCAGTCCGGGCAGGATGCCTTGAAAAGGCAAGTCGAGTTGCTTGACGGCCACGCCCGGCAGGTCGGCCAGGATCAGGTTCATAAGGTCAGGTCCATAGCCGACGATCTTGCCGTCATTCACGTACTCGAAAGGAGCGAACTGCGCTTCGGTACCGACAACGATTTGCTTCCTGCTTTTCAGTTCGTCGAGCAAACTGCCCGCGATGGCATGGGACGACAAAAAGCCGCAGCCTGCAAGGATGGTGGCAGCAATGGACCAACGGACAAAGTGACGACGTGGCGTTTTCATGGCGATTTCCTGAGGTTGATGAAGGGTGAAGAATGGGTGGATGTAGAGTCAGAAGCGAAATACGTCAATCAGCCAACCGGTTTCGGGCATGAAAAATGAAGCCGATGCTGTTGAGCAATAGTTGTGCCGCCAGGATGGAGGTAACGCCCGCCGGGTCATAAGCCGGGGCAACTTCCACCAGGTCCATACCAACAATGCGCCCGCCACTGCGCAGCGCAAGTGCTCGGATGATTTCCAGTATCTCGTAGTACAGAAAGCCGCCATGGCTCGGGGTTCCGGTGCCAGGCGCAATCGAAGGATCAAAGCCATCAATGTCAATGGTGAGGTAGTAGGAGACTCCTTCCGGAATCCGGGCCAGCACGCCGGCCGTTCCCAATTGGCGGACCTGGCGCACCGACAGGATGGTGGAGCCGGCTTCACGGGCGGCGTCGTAGTCGTCCCGGTTGGAAGAGGAGACGTTGCGGATGCCGATTTGGGTCATGCCGACCACGTGCGCCATTTCGGAAGCCCGGCGCAATGGGTTGCCGTGGCCATACCGAACGCCATGGCGTTCGTCGACAAAGTCCAGATGGGCATCCACATGCAGGATGTGAATCGGTCCACGCCCTTCAAAGGCCCGCATAACGGGCGCATGGATAGAGTGGTCGCCACCTAGCACTACGGGCATGGCGCCTTTTTCAAGTATCTTGCGTACTGCACGTTCAATGTTGGCGTTGCTCTTGACCTGGTCGGTATGCACGATATCGGCATCGCCAACATCCACCATGCGCACCTGGTCTTGCGTCAGGTACATGGTGTCATCCTCATGGTCGTAGGCGCCACCATGGCCGAAAGAAAAGAGGGTGGATGCTTCGCGGATGCCCCGGGGTCCAAAGCGCGCACCGGGCCGCCACTGGGTGCCCATGTCATTGGGTGCCCCCAGCACCGCCACATCCGCATCAATGTGATCCCAGTCGGTGCAGGGGCGTGATTTGGCGAAGGTGCAGTGACCCACAAAGGGCAGGTCAAGGCGACCCTGGTCGTACGCGTTGTCAGACATATTGGTCTTTCTTTTCAAGAACTTTCGCGGCTTTGCTCGCTCGCTATGGGACCAATGTAGGAGAGAAGTTGAATCGATAAAATAGCGAGTATTTGAAGATCACATCGGTACACATTGAAGTTTCCAATTTGGTGCATTGCATTAAATTGGGGCTCCATATAGCTGCGAAACCCAATAAGGTCTGGACCCATGAAGCAGTTGCACGAAGTCGATCTACGGTTGTTACGCGTCTTTGACGCTGTGGTTCGTTGCGGGGGACTGTCGGCCGCGCAGGCCGAGCTGAATGTGGGTCAATCGACGATCAGCATGCAGATCAGCCAACTGGAGGTGCGCCTGGGCGCCAGACTGTGCGAGCGTGGCAGGGGTGGATTTCGCCTGACCGATCAGGGGCGTGCCATCCATGATGCGTCGCAACGATTGCTTGGAGCAATCGATATTTTTCGACTGGAAGCCGATCAGCTCAAAAAGACCCTCACCGGCACCTTGAATCTAGGGCTTATTGATAACACGGTGACTGACACCACCTCTCCGTTGAAACTCGCAATGCAGCGGTTCCTGGCACGCGGCAAAGATGTTGGTGTGCATGTCTATGTGGGATCCCCGAGCGAACTTGAACAGCGGGTATTGAGTGGCCGCCTGCATCTGGCCATTGGCCATTTTCCATTCCAGGTGGCAGGCTTGACCGGAACACCCTTGTATGACGAACCGCACGGCCTTTACTGCAGTGCCGGCCATGCGGTTCTTGATGGCGAATCTGTTTCTGTCAAGAGCTTGATGCTGCGTATCCGCAGCGAACGCGTCGTAGCCCGTGGATACCTCAGGCGTAAAGACCTCGATTTGCTAAAGGTGGAAGCCGCTGCATTCACTGTTGACAATGTGGAGGCACAAGCCATCCTCATCCTTTCGGCAGGGTGTATTGGTTTTTTGCCTGCGCATTACGCAGCGCACTGGGTGGAACGGGGTGACCTGGTGGAACTCTTGCCGGGGCGCATGTCACTGGTGTCCCGATTTACGGCTATTCGGCGGCGTTCACCTGCACCACCACTGGTGCGAAGCTTTCTGCTGGATCTGGCGGCCAAAGTGCCCTGAGAGTCGCTGGCGCAACCTGTTGGGCTAACGGTTGTACACGGTTTCATACCCGGGTTGAACGGTCCCACCGAAAAGCCGCCCGTCGCGAACACCCGCTCTTGTGCGAGACGCGCATTCCCCCTAGCATTGCCTCACTTTTATAACGAGGAGACATGATGGGAATGCTGGACTGGACCGAAAAAAGCAGCGCGATCCTGCAACAGGGCGGCGTCATTGGCCCCGACGAACGCCTGCCCTGGCCGCAGACCGCGGTGATGGGCGTGCAGCACGTGATCGCGATGTTCGGCGCCACGGTGCTGGCGCCCATCCTGATGGGTTTCGATCCCAACATCGCCATCCTCATGAGCGGCATCGGCACGCTGATTTTCTTCATCGTCACCGGCGGCAAGGTGCCCAGCTACCTGGGCTCCAGCTTTGCCTTTATCGGCGTGGTGATCGCCGCCACGGCCTATGCCGGCAAGGGTCCCAACGCCAACCTGGGCGTGGCGCTGGGCGGCATCATCGCCTGCGGCGCGCTGTACACGCTGATCGGCGTGGTGGTGCAGTCCATAGGCACGGGCTGGATAGAGCGCTTCATGCCGCCCGTGGTCACGGGCGCGGTGGTGGCGGTGATCGGCCTGAACCTGGCCGGCATTCCGGTCAAGAACATGGCCGCCGGCAACTTTGATGCGTGGATGCAGCTGGTGACCTTTGTCAGCGTGGCCCTGGTGGCGGTAATGACGCGCGGCATGGTGCAGCGCCTGCTGATCCTGGTCGGGCTGATCGTCGCCAGCGTGATCTACGCCGTGCTGACCAACGGCCTGGGGCTGGGCAAGCCTATGGACCTCTCGGGCATCGCCAATGCGGCCTGGGTCGGCCTGCCGGGCTTCACGGCGCCGGTGTTCGAGGCGGGCGCCATGCTGCTGATCGCGCCGGTGGCCATCATCCTGGTGGCGGAAAACCTGGGCCACATCAAGGCAGTGACGGCCATGACCGGCAAAAACCTGGACGCCTACATGGGCCGGGCCTTTATCGGCGACGGCGTGGCCACTATGGTCTCGGGCACGGCAGGCGGCACGGGTGTGACGACGTATGCGGAAAACATCGGCGTGATGGCTGCGACCAAGATCTACTCGACCGCCGTCTTCGTGGTGGCGGCGCTGATCGCCGTGGTGCTGGGCTTCAGCCCCAAGTTCGGCGCGCTGATCCAGGCCATCCCGCTGCCGGTGATGGGCGGCGTGAGCATCGTGGTGTTCGGCCTGATCGCCGTGGCCGGCGCCAAAATCTGGGTCGACAACAAGGTGGACTTTTCGGACAACAAAAACCTCATCGTCGCGGCCATCACGCTGGTGCTGGGCACGGGCGACTTCACGCTGCGCTTCGGCCAGTTCGCGCTGGGCGGCATAGGCACGGCGACCTTCGGCGCCATCCTGCTGTACGCGCTGCTGAATCGAAAACGCTAAGCCGGCTCCCATAAAAAAAGCCCCGGCTGGTCATGCACCAGCCGGGGCTTTTTCACGAATGCCGTAGCGGAATCAGCCCAGAAAGCGCCCCGCGGCGCCGAGCACGCCGAGGTCCACAAATTTGGAACCAACAAAGGGCGATGCGGGGGCGTAGTCCACGCTAAAACCACCCAGGTCGAACTTCTGCACGCTGCCCAGCGCGGTGCGCAGCTTGGCGCGCGTCACGTCGCGGCCGGCGCGCTCCAGGCCCTCGGCCAGCACGCGGGTGTTGACGTAGCTCTCCAGGCTGCCCAGCGAGAACTCCTGCTGGCCGATGGCGCGCATGGCGGCCTGGTAGTCGCGCACCACCTGGGACTTGGCGCGGTAGGGATCGGGGAACACCATGGTCAACGCCAGGCCCGAAGCGGCGGCGCCCAGCCCCTTGAGGCCGTCGGCGGTCAGCGTGACGCTCAGGCCCGCCACCGGCAGCATGGGCGAGGACTTCTTGAGCGCGGCTATCAGGCCCACCGAGGCGGCGCCCGCCGTGCCCAGCAGCACGGCGCCGGGCTTGGCGGCGCTGACCTGGCTCACGACCTCATTGAGGTTCTTGCCGTCGGTGGCCAGCGCGACCTGCGCGGCCGCCTTGGCGCCCTGGGCCTGCAGCGCCAGCAAGGCGTCGGCCAGCACTTCCTTGCCGAAGCCGTTGTCCAGGTAGACGATGGCCAGGTCCTTGATGCCCATGCCCACGAGCTTTTGCACCAGGCGCTGGGTTTCGTCGGTGTAGCTGGCGCGCACGTGGAACACATTGCGCATGCCTTGCTTGCGCAGCGAGGAGGCACCGGTCAGCGGCGCGACGTAAGGCAGGTTGGACTCTTCGATCAGCGGCACGATGGCCGCGTTGTTGGGCGTGCCTATGCAGGACATCAGCGCGAAGACGCTGCCGTCGCCTATCATTTTTTTGACGTTGTCCGAGGTGCGTTGCGGCACATAGGCGTCATCCACCATCTGGAACTGCAGCACGCGGCCGTTCACGCCGCCCTTGGCGTTGATCTGGCCCATGGCGGCCTCCACGCCGAGCTTGAGGTCGGCGCCGAAGCCGGCCAGCGGGCCGCTCAGCGCGCCTGAAGAGCCGATGGTGACGGCTTTGGCGCTCAGGCCTTCCTGGGCGTGGGCAGTACGGATGAAAGCGGGAGCGGCGGCGAGGGCGGCCAATTGAGGGGCGAACGAAAGAAAGCGGCGGCGAAACATCGCGAATATCTCCGGAGTGGGGACGGCCAGGCGGGCCAAAGAAAAGACGGGGCCGCGCGGACCCCATACAGGACAACGGCCGCGTGGCGGCCGAATACTTTAAGTCTAAATGATCACCCGCCGCAGGCCTGTCCGCTGGGCGACGCCGCGCTGCCGTTGGTCTGGCCGAAAGCCGGAAATGGCAAAGGCCCGGCCAGTCCATGGGACCGGCCGGGCCTTTTTAAGCCCAGCGTGCCGGGTTTAACCGATAAAACGGCCGCCGGCGCCCAGCACGCCGAGCTCCACGAACTTCGAGCCCGCGAACGGCGGCGCGGCGTAATCGACGCTGAAACCGCCGAGGTCGAACTTCTGCAGGCCGGCCAGTGCATTGCGCAGCTTGGCGCGCGTCACCTCGCGGCCGGCGCGCTCCAGGCCCTCGGCCATGACCAAAGTATTGATGTAACTCTCAAAGCTGACAGGCGAGAACTCCTGCTGGCCGGTGGCGCGCATGGCGGCCTGGTAGTCGCGGACGACCTGCAGCTTGGCGCGGTACGGGTCGGGAAACACCATGGTCAGCGCCAGGCCGGAACCGGCCGCGCCCAGCGCCTTGATGCCGTCGCCCGCCAGCGTGACACTCAGGCCCGCGATGGGCAGCATGGGCGAAGCCTTCTTGAGCGCGGCAATCAGGCCGACGGACGCCGACCCGGCGGTGCCCAGCAACACAGCGCCGGGTTTGCCCGCGACGACCTGGCCGACGACGTCATTGAGGTTCTTGCCGTCAACGGCCAGTGCCGCCTGGACCGCGGCCTTCGCACCCTGCGCCTGCAGCGCGCGGTTGACGTCGATCAACACTTCCTTGCCGTAGTCGTTGTCCAGGTAGACCACAGCCAGGTCCTTGATGCCCATGCTCACGATGCGCTGCACCAGGCGCTGGGTTTCTTCGGTATAGCTGGCGCGCACATGGAACACGTTGCGCATGCCGGGCTTGCGCAGCGACGAAGCGCCCGAGCGCGGGCCGACGTAAGGCAGGTTGGACTCTTCAATCAGCGGCACGATGGCGGTGTTGTTGGGCGTGCCGATACAGGACATCAGCGCAAAAATGCTGCCGTCGCCGATCATCTTCTTGACGTTGTCGGCGCTGCGCTGCGGCACATAGGCGTCGTCCATCATCTGGAACTGCAGCGTACGGCCGTTCACACCGCCCTTGGCGTTGATCTGGCCCATGGCGGCGTCCACGCCTTGTTTGAGTTCGGCGCCCACCCCAGCCAGCGGGCCGCTGGTCGCGCCAGTGCAGCCGATGGTGATGGCCTTGGCGGTCAGGCCGTCCTGGGCATAGGCATTGCGGATGAAAGCGGGGGCAGCGGCAAGGGCAGCCAGTTGAGGGGCGAACGAAAGGAAGCGGCGGCGAAACATCGCGAATCTCCAAAACAAAAGGGGGACGGCCGTGAAGCCGGAGAGGACAAGGCCGTGCGGCCTTGCGGGCTAAAAACGGCCCGCCAGTCGGCGCGGCGACGCGCAGAGCAGCAGGTAAATCGTTTAACTCTCAAGGATTCTAGGTAGAAACCCTGACAAATGGATGACACAGCGATGACCGCGCTGTGACGGCGTGAAGCCGGGGCAGGGCCCGGCGCGCTGCGCGCTTACCGTGCCGGAGACTGGCCGGTGGCCTTGGCCAGGGCGGCTTTGGTGGCCCTGAGTTCGCGCTCCAGGTCGGCGCGTTCATCGATCTGCTGCTCCAGCACCTCGTTGACCTGGGCCAGGTCTTCGGCGGATTCCTGGATGCGGGTTTCCAGCGCGTCGGTTTTTTTCAGTGCCTGGGCCACGTCGCCGGTCTGCACATGCGGCGGGACTTCCTGTTTGAGCACCGTGTTGATCACCAGCAGTTCGGCGGCCGACTGTTCCACGGTGTCTTTCACCGACTCGTTCTGGTCAAGCGCTCGTTCCAGTGGCGTGGGCACGACGTGTAGCTGCTGTGGCATGTCAAGGGCCTTGATGGATGGTGCGGGATCGTTGCCGCTGGTGAGCCCGTGCAAAAGCGAGGGCTTACAAATGGCGCTCGGGATTCAGGGGCGATTTTACGCGTTTGCCGCCTGCGCGGGCTTGCAAAGGCATTGGGGCGGGACAGGGTATCCACCCCTCCCAGGTGCTCAACGGGCCTTGGCGGGAGGCTTGGCCGCGCGGGCCGGCGGTGGCGCGGACGCGGGCGGCGCCGGCCCCGGGCTGAAGATCTTGCCCAGCGTGGCACCTACACGCGCGCCTATGGCGGTGCCCACGCCCGGCAATACGGCCGTGCCGACCACGGCGCCCGCGATGGCGCCCTTGGGCACGGAGAATGCGACGTTGTCCAGCGGGCCGCTGACGCTGAGCGGGACACCGACAATGCCGTCCACCAGGTCGACGGCGAACTCGGCCTCGATCCGGCGGTTGGCGACCTTGGCCTGGCCCGACGCGGTCAGCGAGCCTGATGCCGCCTTGAGGTCCGTGTACGTGACTACCATGCCCTGCGGCGTGTTCTGGGTGTCGAGCCGGCCGGTGACCGAATCGAGCGGCGTCTGGCCGTCGTGCTCCTTGCCGGCGCTGCGCACCGCCTTGTCCAGGTCAAAGCGCAGCAAGGTGGACTTGCCGATGGTGAAGGGCGTCTGCGTGTGCAGCGACCGCGCCAGCTCTCCCACCGTATCGCCGTTGGCCGACAACGTGGTTTCGCCCGAGGCCTTGCCTGCGATGATGGAGCGGCGGTTGAAGGCGGCCAGCATGCTTTCGACCTCGACGTCCTTCGGCTGCAGCTCACCTTGCAGGTGCATGCGGCCGCCGGCGCGGAAGTCAAGCCTGATTTCGCCATCCGCCGTGCCCCCGCCGACATGAATGCGTGCGGCCCAGCGGTCCTCCTGGCCCTGGCGGGTCAGCGCCAGATCCGTGGCCGGCCTGAAGCCCGGCCGGCGCAACTCGGCCTTGCGCGGACGCCAGCCCGGGTCGAAATCGACCTCTCCGTCGTACACCACTGCAATGCCGCGCCGCGAGATCCATGTCACGTCGCGGAACACAAAGCGCGCCAGCGGCAGTTCTTCGGCCGCCGCCTCGTCTTTCTCGCGCCCGCTGCCCAGGCCACGCAGCGAGAGTTGGGGGACTACCGCGCCCTCCAGGTCGGCCCGGTCTATCTTGATGCGGCGCTGCAACAGCGCGAGCACATCGGGATAGGCCGTGAGTTTTTTGATCAGGATGGGCTGGGGCTGCTCGGTGGCTGCGTCTTCCATCACCACCGCGAGCGAGGGAAACAAACGCCAGTGCAGTGCGCCCACGCGCACCTTGGTGCCCAGCCGGGCCTCCAGCTCCACCGAGGCGCGGCGGGCCAGCTCCTCGTCGGACGGCAGCCAGCGCAGCAGGGCGACCCACGTCGCGCCCACACCGAGCACCGCGACGCCCAGTCCCAGCAGCCACTTGTTCGCGCGTGTCATCGAAGCATGTCTCTCATGCCTGTCAGCTTAGGCCCGGGCGCGGTGCTTGCCGAGGCGACAAGCTGCCCACCTCTTGTAGGCCGCAACCGTATAGTGGGGAGACCAACATCCCGTGGAAGCCCAACATCATGCGCATCTGGAAGCAGCCCATCTCTGTAGAACTACTCACCGCCGCCAACGCCGATACCGCGGTGACGCACCTGGGCATCGAGTTCCTCGAGGTCGGGGACGACTTCATACGCGCGCGGGTGCCGGTGGATCGCCGCACGGTGCAACCCTATGGTTTGCTGCACGGCGGCGTATCGGTGGCGCTGGCCGAGACCCTGGGCTCCTGCGGCGCGGCCTTTGCGGCGCCCGCAGGCCACCGCGCCGTGGGGCTGGACATCAATGCCAACCACCTCAAGGGCACGACCAGCGGCTGGGTCACCGGCATCACGCGGCCTGTGCACATAGGCCGCAGCACCCAGGTCTGGCAGATAGACCTGCACAACGATGCGGGCGAGCTGACGTGCGTCTCGCGCATCACGATGGCGATGCTGCGGCCGGAGTGACGCGGTTCAGGGTCTACATGGGGTGACGGCGCGCCGGCTTTGATGCCTGTCCATGCGCCAAGTTACTTATTGAAACGAATTACGGACTCCGCACGGCCACCCCGGTTGTGGCCCCTGGGTGGGTCCGCATGGTGGTACTCGTCAAGCACCCCTGTCTGGGTTGCCCAGGAGTTTTCCCTTTTAAAAACAATACAGTAGCTTACGCCGGCCACGTGATTGAGGCTTGCACCCCAGGGCTGCTCCATATTTTTTTTATCTTGAAAGCCCTTCCATCTCGTATTTGATCTTATGAGTGCTCCTTCGTATCGTTCGGCTCAATTAGGCTGAAAGGTAACAAATGGACACGAAAAACGTAAAACGATGGGTCGCGGCGCTATTAGCCGTCTTGTGTGGCGCGGGGCAGGCACAGATCCTGATCGGCCAGACAGCCGGTTTCACCGGCCCCGTCGCTGCGGGCGTCAAGGAGAACACGGAGGGTGCCCGCCTGTGGCTGGACGCGGTGAACGCCAAGGGCGGGATCGCGGGCCGGCAGCTGGAACTGGTGTCGCTGGACGACAAATTCGATCCCAAGCTGGCCAGCGAGAACGCGCAGCAGCTGGCCGAGCGTGGCGCGATCGCCCTTTTCCTGACGCGCGGCACGCCTCCTACCGAAGCCGTGCTGCCGGTGCTGCTGGCCAACCACATGCCGCTGGTGGGCCCTTCCACCGGGGCGATGGTGCTGCACCAGCCGGTGAACCGTTATGTCTTCAATGTGCGCGCGACCTACCAGCGCGAAGCCGAGAAAGCCATCGAGCACCTGCACACGCTGGGCATACAGCGCATCGCGCTGGTGCATGCGGACGACTCCTTCGGCCGTGACGGCCTGGAAGGCGCCAACAAGGGCTTCACGCAGGCAAAGCTGAAACCCACGGTGGTCCTCAAAGCCGACCGCAGCAAGCCGGACTACAGCCAGCTCGTCCCGCCCATCCTGGCAAGCGATGCGCAAGCCGTGCTGTGGATAGGGTCGGCCAACGCCGTGGCCGAAGGGGTGAAGGCCCTGCGCGCCGCCAAGACCTCCGTGCGTGTGGTGACCTTGTCCAACAATGCCTCGGCGGGCTTCGTCAAGGCGCTGGGCGAACACGCGCGCGGCGTCATCGTCACGCAGGTCTATCCATCCGAGCGTTCTTATGCCTACACGATGGTGCAGGAAGCCACGGAACTGGCCAAGGCCAAAAAGATCGCACTGTCGCCCGCCATCCTGGAAGGCTATGCCGCCGCCAAGGTGCTGGTGGAAGGCCTGCGGCGCGCCGGCAAGAACCCCACGCGCGAGACGCTGCTGGCGGCCCTGGAAGGCATGAAGCGTTTCGACCTGGGCGGGCTGGAGGTGAGCTTCGGCCCCGAAGACCATACCGGCCTGGAGTTCGCGGACCTCTCCATCGTGGACCGTGAAGGCCGCTTCGCGCGCTGAACGCCGGCCTTCTCAATCCCCCGCCGCATCAGCGCCCATCCACAAGTGAAAACCGCCATGGCATGGAAAAAGTCGCTGCACAGCTGGCTGCATGAGAGCACCGGGGAAGCCCCCAAGCAGCAGCTGGAGTCCTTGCGGTTTCTGGTTCAGGATGCGCTGCACCGATGTGAAGGGCCTATGTGCGAACGCATGCGCTGGCGCATCGAAGAGGCCTATACCGCGCAGCAGCTGTGGCTGCTGCGCGGCGAAATATTCCAGCTGGTCGCGCGCCAGTTCTGCCAGGACGAGGCCGTGCAGCGCATCAACGCGCTGCTGCCCGCCTTCTCCGGCTGGCTGCCGGAGCGCATGCTGACGCGGGTCTAGGGCTGGTCCGTATTCGCTCGAACACGGCCCTTAGGATGTTTTAGTGATTTAAAACGAACTAATCCGTCGTTCCCCAAATAAGAACGGCTGCCCACAATCCGGTGTTTTGACTTCTTCAACACCGCGCGCCGCGCGCCTTCGCCACCATGAATTTCCAGCAGCTGCGTTCCATGCGCGAGGCCGTGCGATGCAATTTCAACCTGACCGACGTGGCCAATGCCCTGCACACCTCGCAGCCCGGGGTCAGCCGGCAGATACGCGAACTCGAGGAAGAACTCGGCATTGAACTCTTTGTGCGCGCCGGCAAGCGCCTGACGGGCCTGACCGAGCCGGGCGCCCATGTGCTGCCCATCATCGAACGCCTGCTGCTGGAGAGCAGCAACCTGAAAAAAGCCGGCCAGGAATTCATGGCCCAGCAAAGCGGCCTGCTGTCGATTGCCGCCACGCACTCGCAGGCGCGTTATGCGCTACCGTCCGCGGTGCAGGAGTTCCGCAGCCAGTTCCCCAATGTGAAACTGCACCTGCACCAGGGCTCGCCCAAACAGGTGGCCGACATGCTGATGTCGGGCGAGGTCGACGTGGGCATCGCCACCGAGGCGCTCAACGACTACCCCGAACTCGTCGCCCTGCCCTGCTACCGCTGGACGCATTCGGTCATCGTGCCGCCCGGCCACGCGCTGCTGGACGGCCCGCTCACGCTGGAGAGCCTGGCGCGCTTCGCGCTGATCACCTACGACACCGGCTTCACCGGCCGCTCGCACATCGACGGCGCTTTCACGCAGCGCGGCCTGTCGCCCAACATCGTGCTGACGGCCATGGACGCCGACGTGATCAAGACCTATGTGCAACTGGGCATGGGTGTCGGCATCGTGGCCTCCATCGCCTATGAGGCCGAGCGCGACACAGCCCTGCGCGCGCTCGACGCGGGCGCGCTGTTCGGCATCAATCTCACCAAGCTGGCGGTGCGCCGCGGTGGTTACCTGCGCGGCTATGTCTATGCGTTTATCGAATCCTTCGCGCCCACGCTGAACCGCGCGGTGGTCGAGAAGACCTTGAGCGATGAGCCGGGCGCCGCGAGCTATGACATCTAGAGCCGCTCACAGAATGCGCCCGCCAGCGGGGGCCGCGGTCCGGCTTTGCCGGCCGCAAGGCGCCCGTCCCCTGGAAGGGGAAAAGGCGCTACGCGCAGCGAGCGTCCGATAGGGGTGATCACTCAAACCGGGTAGACCTTGACCGGCCGCGTCGCCACCGGGAAGCCGGCCGCGCCCAGGGTGTCGGCAATCGCCATATTGGTGTCGAAATAAACCTGCCAGTAGTGGTCGGTGTGGCAATAGGGGCGCACCGCGAGCTTGGGCCCGAATTCGTTGAACTCCAGGATCTCCACGTCCACCGCGGGGGTCTTCGTCGTGTTGGCAACCTTGGCGACGGCATCCTTGAGCAAGGCGATGGCCTTGTGGATGTCGGCCGTGCCGGCCAGCTGCGCGACGAGTTCGACGCGGCGGTAGGGGTTGGCCGTGTAATTCTTGATGTCGCCGCCCATGATCTTGGCGTTGCCCACCACGGTCTTGACGTTGTCGGGCGTGTTGATGCCGGTGCCGAACAGGCCGATCTCCAGTACCGTTCCCTCGACCCCGCCGGCGCTCACATATTCGCCCACTTTATAAGGCCGCAGCACCAGCAAAAAGATGCCCGCGGCGAAGTTGCTGAGCAGGCCGCTCCAGGCCGCGCCTATGGCCACGCCCGCGCCGGCCACCAGTGCGGCGAAGCTCGTGGTCTCCACGCCGAAGTAGCCGAGGATGGCGACGACCAGCACGATGTTGAGCGCGACGGTGATGAAGCTCACCAGGTAACGCTGCACCGTGGGGTCGATTTCCTGGCGCGTCATGGCCGCACCGACCAGCCGCGTCACCAGGTGGATGAGCCAGCGCCCGATGATGAAGACGGCGATCGCGCCTATGACCTTGAGGCCGAAGGCGACCAGGATAGGCTGCGCCTGTTCCATCCAGCTGCCTACTTGTGCGGTGTCCATGGATTCCCCCTGTTCAGTTATTGGTCAGGGCATCTTAGGGATGCGGCATCAGCGTGTAAACAGGGCCAAGCGCCCGCGTAGTAGCAGGCCCACAGTGCCGGATCAATAGACGCTCACAAAGCCCAGCGAAGCGGTCCTGGCTAGGCGCGTCGCCGCAGACAGTACACCAGTACGGCAAGGCGGCGCAACAACGCCAGGAGGGGTTTTTGAGTGTCTACTCGGTAGCGCGTGCCATGCGTTCGCTCTTCCAATACACGTCATCGCCGCCATTCATGCGGTTCAACACGCGCGACAGCACAAACAACAAATCGCTGAGGCGATTGAGGTACTGGCGCGGTGCCTCCTTCAGGGGCTCGGCGGCGCCCAGCGCCACCACGGCGCGTTCGGCGCGGCGCGCCACGGTGCGGCACACATGGGCCAGCGAGGCGGCGCGCGAACCGGCGGGCAGGATGAACTCGGCCAGGCGCGGCAGCGTGGCGTTGTGTTCGGCCAGCGCCTCGTCGAGCAGTGCCACGGCCTCGGGCTTGAGCAGCTCAAAGCCGGGAATGGACAGCTCGCCGCCCAGGTTGAAGAGCTGGTGCTGCACCTCCACCAGCAGCTCGCGCACGCCAGCCGGCAGTTCTTCGCAGAGCAGCACACCGATGTGCGAGTTCAATTCATCAACGTCGCCCATGGCGTGAACGCGCAGGCTGTCCTTGGACACGCGTGTGTTGTCGCCCAGGCCGGTGGTGCCGTTGTCGCCGGTGCGGGTTGCGATCTGTGAAAGTCTGTTGGCCATGGTGCGAAGGCGCGTTGAAGGCGCTGTGAAGAAAGTCAATGGAGCAAAGGGACTAAAAAGGGACCCGGGCAGCGTTACGCCAGGCAAGAAAATGTGTCGTCGTAGCCCATCATGTGAGTGAGGCAACACCCTGAAAAACTGCTGGCCTGCTTGCGCCGCCTGCGTTGCAATGGCCGATTGTTCACTCTTTGAAGGATTCACCGCATGATCATGCACACGACAGCAACATCAACATCCGCTGCAAAACATTCAAAACATTCTATTCCCGGCTTTGAGTTGCGCAGCGTGTTGCTGGTGGCCGCATTGGCCGCGGGTGCGGCAGGCGCAGCGCGGGCCCAGACCGCCCCGACTTCGCCGGCCAGCCCCAACAGCCCGCCCGCCCAGACGGCGCCCTCCGCCACCCCGGGCGCGGTCCCGCAAAACCGCACCACGCCCCAGGACGTCGAGGCGGCTTTCGGCCGCGCCGATGCCAACAAGGACGGCAAGCTGGACCGCCAGGAGGCCGAGCACCTGCCGGCCGTGGCGCTGCGTTTCGACCAGATCGACGCCAACCACGACTCCTTTATCTCGCTGGCCGAACTCACCAAGGCCGCCCTGGGCTCCTGATGATTCTTGCGGGGTGACCATCGCCCCGCTTTTTTCGCCTTCCACAACACCAGCACGCAGCCCCCCCCGCGGCCTTGGCTGCGGGCTCCGGCGCCTTCAGTGGCAGAAACTACGTACACGTCGTAAACTGTGCCACCGACCCGGAGACAACAATGAACGCCCCCCTTCCCCAGCACCTGCTCCCTGAGATCCAGCAACGTGAAACGCCCCAGGCATTGATCGACGCCTTGAAGGCCCGCTTTGCCGAGCGCTGCTCGACGGCCCTGGTGGTGCGCGAGCAGCACGGCCGCGACGAATCTTCTTTCGCCGCACCGCCGCCCTCGGCCGTGGTGTTCGCCGAAAGCACGCAGGACGTGGCCGACGCGGTGAAGCTGGCCGGCCAGTACAACGTGCCCGTGATCCCCTTCGGCGTGGGCACCTCGCTCGAAGGCCACCTGCTGGCCGTGCAGGGCGGCATCAGCATCGACGTGAGCCGCATGAACAAGGTCTTGTCCATCAACGCCGAAGACCTGACCGTCACCGTGCAGCCGGGCGTGACGCGCAAGCAGCTTAATGAAGAAGTCAAAAGCACAGGCCTCTTCTTCCCGATAGACCCGGGCGCCGACGCGACCCTGGGGGGCATGAGCGCCACCCGCGCCAGCGGCACGAATGCCGTGCGCTACGGCACCATGCGCGAGAACGTGCTGGCGCTGGAAGTCGTCACGGCCGACGGCAGCGTCATACGCACCGGCACACGCGCCAAAAAATCATCGGCCGGCTACGACCTGACGCGCCTCATGGTGGGCAGCGAAGGCACGCTGGGCGTGATCACCGAAGTCACCGTCAAGCTCTACCCGCTGCCCGAGGCGATCTCGGCCGCGGTGTGCTCTTTCCCGAGCATCGAAGCCGCCGTGCGCACCACGATTGAGGTGATACAGATGGGCGTGCCGATCGCGCGCGTCGAGCTGATAGACCACAACACCGTGCGCATGGTGAACGCGCACTCCAAGCTCACTCTGCGCGAAGAACCCATGCTGCTGATGGAGTTTCACGGCTCTCCCAGCAGCGTGAAAGAGCAGGCCGAGCTGGTGCAGGAGCTCGCCAGCGGCCACGGCGGCAATGCCTTTGAATGGGCCAGCACGCCGGAAGAACGCACCCGCCTCTGGACGGCGCGGCACAACGCTTACTTTGCGGCCATCCAGTCGCGGCCCGGCTGCCGCGCGATTTCCACCGACACCTGCGTGCCGATCTCGCGCCTGGCCGACTGCCTGCTCGAGTCGGTGGCCGAAGTCGACGCCAGCGGCATCCCCTACTTCCTGGTCGGCCACGTCGGCGACGGCAATTTCCACTTCGGCTACCTCATAGACCCGATGATTCCCAAGGAACGCGAAGTCGCCGAGGCGCTGAACCACAAGCTGGTGAGCCGCGCGCTGGCGCTGGAAGGCACTTGCACGGGCGAACACGGCGTGGGCCTGCACAAGATGGACTTCCTGGTGACGGAAACCGGCGACGGCGCAGTCGACATGATGCGCACTATCAAGCGCGCGCTGGACCCGAAGAACATCATGAATCCGGGGAAGATTTTTTCGCTCTCCTGAGAGCGGGCCGGGTCTTGCTCCGGCCTTTGCGCTTTTGTTCTCTCTGCTGAGGGCTGCTGGCCGGGGGTTGCCCGGCGGCAACTCACTTTTCTTTTGCTTCGCCAAAAGCAAAGTAAGCAAAAGAAAAGGCGACCCGCAGTCTGGGTCCCTGCGCTTCGCTTCGGGCAACCTGCGGTGCTCGGGGCAAGCGGGTTCGGGAGCGGGATCGGGGGCTTGCTGGGTCACTGCGCGGCGACCTGCCGCTCCTGCTACTTGCCGCCGCGCAGCCGCTCGATCAGTCCGTTGAGTTCGTCCATCGAAGCGAACTGGATGGCCACCTCGCCCATGTCTTCGCGCCGGCCGTTGCGCTTGACCTGTTTCTTGACGCGCACTTCCACATCGGCCATCAGCAAATCGGCCAGTTCTTCCTCGACACGGCGCGTGTCGCGGGATTTTTCCTTGGTGGCTTTTTGCGGCTTGAGAGAGAACTCGGCGCTGAGTTTTTTAACCAGGCTTTCGGCCTCGCGCACCGACATCTTTTTGGCCGAGATCTGGTTGGCCGCGGTGATCTGCGCGGCGCGGTCCAGGACCAGCAAGGCGCGCGCATGGCCCATGTCCAGATCGCCGGCCATCAGCATGGTCTGCACCGGGTCGGCCAGGTTCAGCAAACGCAGCAGGTTGGAAGCTGCGCTGCGCGAGCGGCCCACGGCCTGCGCGGCGAGCTCATGCGTGAGGCCGAATTCCTTGACCAGGCGCTGCAGGCCGTGCGCTTCTTCGAGCGGGTTCAGGTCTTCGCGCTGGATGTTCTCGATCAGCGACATGGCGGCGGCCGACTCGTCGGGCACGTCGCGCACCAACACCGGCACGCTGTCCAGGCCGGCGAGTTTTGCCGCGCGGAAGCGCCGCTCGCCGGCGATGATTTCATACTTGCCGTCGTTGCTGCCCGAGGTCAGGCGCCGCACCAGGATCGGCTGCATGATGCCCTGCACCTTGATGGATTCGGCGAGCTCGTAGAGCGCGCCTTCGTCCATGCGCGTGCGCGGCTGGTACTGCCCGGCGACCATGTCTTCCAGCCGCAGCGAGGCCGGCAGGCCGGGGCTGTTCGCCGTGCTGCTGGCGTTCTCCGCGTCGGTGGCGGTTTCGCTGACCTTGGGGCCCAGCAGTGCTTCAAGTCCGCGGCCCAGGCCCTTGGGTTTTTTGGTGACCATGTTTCTTTTCCTTCAATCCGTCAGTGTTTATGTTTATGTAGGGCGCAGTGTTCAGGGAGGCGTGAGGCTACCGCCCAGGGATTGCAGCACGCCGCGCCACAGGGCGTCGCGCTCTTCGTAAGGTTGTGCGTCCTGCTTGCCGCTGGCCTGTTCCCACACCGAAGTCGTCACAAGCACGATGCCGGTGGAGGGCTGCACATAGACCGTCTGGCCGTGGATGCCCTGCATGGCAAAAGTGCGCGACCGCATCGGCATGAGCCAGAACTGGTAGCCGTAGCCAAAGTAGGGCGTGGCCGTGCGCGGCTTGAATGCCGGCGGCTGGCGCGTTGCGTCGGTGGCATCCAGCAAATAGTCCAGCGGCAGGACCTGCAGCGCGCCGGGTTTGCCGGTGGTTTTGTCAATCGCTCGGCCGTCATTGGCCAGCAACTGGCCCAGGCGCGCCCAGTCGCGCAGGCTGGCGTTGAAGGCCCCGTAGGATTGCTCCTGCCCGTCGACGGAGACGCGCCAGAAGGCGTCATGCTCGGCGCCCATGGGTTTCCAGATCCACTCGGTGGTGAGCTCGGACATGTTCTTGCCGGTGGCGGCCACCACCACGCGGCCCAGCACGTCGGTCTCTGAGCCGGCGTAGACAAATTTTTCGCCGGGTGGTGAATGGCGGTCGGTGATGGACTTCAGCACATCGATCGGCATGCCCGCGCCAGGCACCCCGAAGGAGGCGCGCGACAGGCGCGCGATGTCGTCCTTGCCGTCGTAGCGCTCTGTGAAGGTGAGGCCCGAACTCATGCGCAGCAGCTGGCGCAGGGTGGTGGCGCCATAGGGGCTGCCGGCAAGTTCTTTGACGTATTTCTCGGCCGGGTCGTCGAGCGAGGCGATCAACCCCAGCGAGAGCGCTTTGCCGACCAGCAGCGAGGTGACGCTCTTGGCCATCGAGAAAGACAAAAAGCGCGCGTCGTCCTTGCGGCCGTAGCGGTAGTGCTCGGCGATGATCTCGCCGTTTTTCAGGACCAGCAGGCCGGTGGTGCGCTGGCGGTCCAGGTAGTCGGCCAGTGTGTAGTTGGTGTTCTTGTAGCGGTAGCTGATGGACGCCAGGCTGGCCGCGCGCGGCAGCGGGCTGGCTTCGGCCGGGCGAGCAACCACGCGGACCCGCACACCGGGCACCTTGTCCATGGCCGACCAGGAGCCGACACGATGAGGATTGCTGTACCAGGTGCTGGTGTTGCCCAGGGGGTAGCCCTGCGCCTTGCCGAGCAGCTCTTCATCGGGCTCGGCATGCAGGGAGGCACTCGCCCATGCCGCCAGCACCATCAGGGCGATTTGCAGGCAGCGCGGGCGTTGGAAAAAAAATGAGGTCATGGCCGGGGCGTGATGTTGGGTGAGGGCTCAATGGCAGGGGAAGTCAGCTCCTTGAGCTGGAGCAGCCGCAGGTAGGCTTCTGGCCAGTCGGCCAGGCCGCTGTCGGCGTTGAGGTGGCCGCGCGGGCCGGCGTCCACAAAGCCCGAGCCCCAAGACGCCGCGAATTGCCGTGCCCGCCCTGCCCCGCAGAAAGGGTCGTCGCTGCTGGCGAACACCACGCTGTCAAAGGGCAGCTTTTGCGAGGGTACCGGCGCCCAGCTGGGCAGCATCTCGCGCACGTCATCGCGCTCGACGTCGGGCGGCGCGACCAGCAGCGCGCCCTTGACGCGATGGACATTCCGCGAATGGCTGGCCCAGGCCGCCACCAGCATGCAGCCCAGGCTGTGCGCCACCAGCACCGCGGGCTCGTCACAGGACAGCAGCACGTCTTCGAGGCGCGCCGTCCAGTCGCCGCGCAGCGGATGCATCCAGCTGTGCTGCTCCACGCGGGTGTAGCCGTCGGCCTCTTCCCACAGGGTTTGCCAATGGCCGGGGCCGCTGTTTTTCCAGCCGGGGAGTATGAGGACGTTGCGGGGGTTCATGCTCGGGACGATCGATGCCACTAATTTGCTATTGAATTGATAGCTGAAAATCACCTGTTTGCAAAGGATTCCAGCCAACCAGTCTTACATGGCCTTGATGCGGTCGACCATCTCTTCGGCGAAGGTGACAAAGGCCTGCGCGCCCCTGGAGGCCGGGTCGAACACCACGCCGGGCAGGCCGTAGCTAGGCGCTTCAGCCAGTCGTACGTTGCGCGGGATCACGGTATTGAAGACCTTGTCGGCGAAGTGTTCCTTGAGCTGGTCGCTGACCTGCTGCTGCAAGGTGATGCGCGGGTCGAACATCACGCGCAGCAGGCCGATGATCTGCAGATCCTTGTTGAGGTTGGCGTGCACCTGCTTGATGGTGTTGACCAGGTCGGTCAGGCCTTCGAGCGCGAAGTACTCGCATTGCATGGGCACGATCACGCCGTGGGCGCAGCACAGGCCGTTGAGGGTCAGCATGCTGAGTGACGGCGGGCAGTCGATCAGCACGAAGTCGTACTGGCTGTCGACTTCGGCCAGTGCGAGCTTGAGGCGCTTTTCGCGGCGCTCGACGTCGACCAGCTCGACCTCGGCGCCGGCCAGTTCGCGGTTCGCGCCCAGCACGTCGTAGCCGCATTTTTCGCTGTGCACCCGCGCCTCGGCCACCGAGGCGGATTCGAGCAGCACGTCGTAGACCGTCATCTCCAGCTTGCGCTTGTCCACGCCGGAACCCATGGTGGCATTGCCCTGTGGGTCCAGGTCAATCATCAAGACCCGCTGGCCGACTTTGGCCAGGCCCGCGGCCAGGTTCACCGTCGTTGTCGTCTTCCCTACCCCACCCTTTTGGTTGGCTACGCAGAATATTTTTGCCATGTGTGCTTTTAGTTTTTGTTCGAATGAGGACGCGAAATGCGATGGCGGCTTACTTGGAGACCGCGAGCTTGAGGCCGAAGCCGATCAGGAAAACGCCGGCCAGCTTGTTCAGCACGACCGTGATTTTGGGGTTGGCGCGTATGCGTTCTGCCAGGTGGTAGGTGATCATGACCGAGCACAGGCCGTACAGGAAAGTCAGCCCGGCAATCGTCGCCGCCATCACGGCAAAGGTCTTCAGGCCCTGGTGCTGGGCCGGATCGACAAACAGCGGGAAGAAGGCCATGTAAAACACGATGGCCTTGGGATTGAGCAAGGTGATCAGTAGTGCCTGGCGAAAGTAATGGCGCGGCTTGATATTCAGCAGCGGTGCATCACCGGGTTTGGCGACCAGCATCTTGATGCCCAGCCATGCCAGGTAAATGGCACCGGCCCACTGGACGATATGGAAAGCCGTGGGGTAAGCCGCCATGATGGCCGACACACCAGCCACCGCCGCCCATAGCAAAACCTGGTCGCCGGCGATCACGCCGAAGGTCGCACCCAGGCCGCCCGCGATCCCGCCCTTGCTGGTCGAGGTGATCAGCGCCAGGTTGCCCGGTCCGGGAATCAGCAGAAACACAATGATCGCAACGACAAAAGCGCCGTAGTCGGCGATGCCGACGAATGAGCCCAACATGGAGGTTCTCCAGAAAGTAGAGAGGAGGAAGCGCGAGTGCTCGAGTTTACGACAGGGGTGTGCCGCCGGAATGCCAAAGGAGGCCGATCAGGGCCGATTCGGCGTCCGCGAAGGTTTCTTTTTGTGCCCGAACAACGGGCCGGGCGGGATCAAGCTCCCGACCCACCCGGTTCAGGCGCCGGTTTTTACCCGCATCCAGACAATGCAGCGCTCGGCATTCAGCCCCGGCACCTGCAACTGTTCCACGTGAAACACTTCAACCCCGGCCGGCAAGGCGGCAATTTCGTCGGCCGGGTGTTTGCCCTTCATCGCCATCCAGGCACCCTGCGGGGCTAGGGCACCGACGGACCAGTTGGTGAAGTCCACCAGCGAAGCGAAGGCCCTGGAGCAAATCACCTCAAACGGCATGGCGATGGTTTCGACCCGGGCATGCAAACCCGAGAGGTTCGGCAGCTTGAGCGCCAGCGCCGCCTGTTTGATAAAAGCGGCTTTTTTAGCCACCGTATCCACGCAAGTGACCGCCACTTCCGGGCAGCAGATGGCGATGACCACACCCGGAAGGCCGGCACCCGAACCTACGTCCAGCAAGCGGGCGCCCTGCCCTAGCCCGGCTTTTTGCAGATGGCGGCGCAGCGGGAGCACCGCGGCCAGGCTGTCCAGCAGGTGGTGGGTCATCATTTCCGCCGGGTCGCGCACGGCCGTCAGGTTGTAGACCTTGGTCCATTTGCTGATCAGGTCCTGGTAATCCAGCAGCCGGCCGACTTGTAGGTCGCCCAGGTCCAGTTGCAGCGCCTTCAGGCCAGCGCGCAAATCCTGTTCACCGGCCCGCATCAGGCTTGGGCTTTTTCGGAAGAAACGTCAGCCGCCTGGAGCGGAACCGTGTTTTTCCACAGGTTCTTCTTCAGGTGCACCAGCAGCAGGGAGACGGTCGCCGGCGTGATGCCAGAGATGCGCGAAGCCAGTCCCAGGGTTTCGGGTCGGTGTTTGGCCAGGGTCTGGCGCGCCTCAAAACTCAGGGCTGAGACCTGCAGGTAGTCGAGGTCGGCCGGCAGCTTGAGGTTTTCGTAGTGGGCGGCGCGCTCGACCTCGGTCTTTTGTAGGTCGATGTAGCCGGCGTACTTGGCCGTGATCTCGATCTGTTCGATCACGCTTTTGGCGATGTCGTCGCTGGCCGCGGCTTCAGCCGCCAGTTCGGGATTGGCATATTTGCCCTCCTCCAGCGACATCAGTCCGGCGTAGTTCACGTCGGGGCGGCGCAGCAAGTCCAGCAAGTTGTACTCGCGCTCAATCGATTTGCCTAAAACCCGCTCGGCTTCGGCCACCGGCAGGTTGTTGGGGTTGACCCAGATCGCCCGAAGCCGGGCTGTTTCACGTGAAACAGTGTCGCGTTTGCGGTTAAAGGCGTCCCAGCGGGCGTCGTCGACCAGGCCCAGCTCCCGGCCTTTTTCGGTCAAGCGCATGTCGGCGTTGTCCTCGCGCAGCATCAGGCGGAACTCGGCCCGGCTGGTAAACATGCGATAGGGCTCGGTCACGCCCTTGGTGATCAGGTCGTCGACCAGCACGCCCAGGTAGGCTTCGTCACGCCTGGGAAGCCAGGCATCCTTGCCCTGGCATTGCAGCGCGGCATTGACGCCGGCGAACAAGCCCTGGGCCGCCGCCTCTTCATAACCGGTCGTGCCGTTGATCTGGCCAGCGAAGAACAGGCCGCCGATCGCCCGGGTTTCAAAGCTGGACTTCAGCGCCCGCGGGTCGAAGTAGTCGTACTCGATGGCGTAGCCGGGCCGCAGGATGTGGGCGTTTTCCATGCCGGCCATGGAGCGCACCAGCTCGTACTGGATGTCAAAAGGCAGGCTGGTGGAGATGCCGTTGGGGTAGATCTCGTGGGTCGTCAGGCCTTCGGGCTCCAGGAAAATCTGGTGGCTGTCCTTGTCGGCGAAGCGGTTGATCTTGTCTTCGACGCTGGGGCAATAGCGCGGGCCGACGCCGTCGATCTTGCCGGTGAACATGGGGCTGCGGTCAAAACCCGAGCGGATGATGTCGTGGGTGCGCTCGTTGGTGTGGGTGATCCAGCAGGGCATTTGCCGCGGGTGGGCAATGCCGCCGCCCATAAAACTGAAGACTGGCACCGGCCCCGCTATCCCGCCGGGCATGCCGTCGCCGGGTTGCTCGGTGCACTTGCTGAAGTCAATCGTGCGGCCGTCGATGCGCGGCGGCGTGCCGGTCTTGAGCCGGCCTTGCGGCAGCTTGAGTTCCTTGAGCCGGCTCGACAGCGAAACCGCCGGCGGGTCGCCCGCCCGGCCGGCCGAGTAGTTGTTGAGCCCGACGTGGATCTTGCCGTCCAGGAAAGTCCCGGCCGTGAGCACCACGGTGCGCGAACGGAACTTGATGCCGACCTGCGTGACGGCGCCGACCACCCGGTCACCCTCCACCATCAAGTCGTCGACCGCCTGCTGGAACAGCCACAGGTTGGGCTGGTTCTCGAGCTTGCGGCGGATCGCCGCCTTATAAAGAATCCGGTCGGCCTGCGCCCGGGACGCACGTACGGCCGGGCCCTTGGAGCTGTTCAGGATGCGGAACTGGATGCCGCCTTCGTCCGTGGCCAGCGCCATCGCGCCGCCCAGGGCGTCCACTTCCTTGACCAAGTGGCCCTTGCCGATGCCGCCGATGGATGGGTTGCAGCTCATCTGGCCCAGCGTCTCGATGTTGTGCGACAGCAGCAAAGTCTTGCAGCCCATGCGGGCCGAAGCCAGGGCGGCCTCGGTGCCGGCATGGCCGCCGCCAACCACGATCACGTCAAATTCTTGGGGGTAAAACATAGGTCAGGCTTCTATCAGTTCGGTTTTCAAACCCACGGCCTGGGCAGCTGCCGCCTGGCGCTTGTCGGCCGTCACAAACAAATCCACGCGGGCTGCCTGTGCCGTGCCGATGTGCAACGCGTCCATGCCGCGCAGCGCGGCCAGGCGCATCGCAGCAATCGCATAACGTTCAGCCTGCCCCGTCAATGGCATCACCGTCAACTCATCAAAATCCGCGTGAATGACTGCCAGCACACGGCTGTATTCATCTTCCGTAAAAGAGCCTTCGCGCCATTGGCGTGTCAATGCGGAGGCCACCTCCGTCTTGCAATGCACGGCAGCGGTGATGCCGCTAGCCAATGCCTGTAACGCCAGAACGCGGTCAACACCGGCCTCACCGCTGTAGCGCTTGAAGAGCGCCGAAGCATCAAACAACACATTCATCACCAGCCACCTTCGCGCTCTTCGATGATCATTTGCGCACCCGATTTGGCTGGCGGCTTCAGGTAACGCAGCGGTTCGATAGGCCGCTTCCAGCTCGGGACTTTGGCCGTGTCTTCTGCAGCCTTCAGGGGCACCAGTTCAGCCACCGGTTTGCCGTGCCTGAGTATGCGGACGGTTTCGCCCTGTTCGACCAGGTCAATCATGGCTGAGGCGTGAGCGCGAAACTCACTGAGAGGTATGGTGTGCATTTTGTACAAATTTCAATGTTTTGTACATTTTAGCGGGTTCGTGCTTGCAAGGCACCCAGTACGCAGCTTTTCACCCTGCGGCCTGTGGTGAAATCGGACAATGACCGCCCCCCAAAAACTCCTCATCTTCGCCGGCAGCATCCGCCAGAACTCCTACAACCGCAAACTGGCCCATGTCGCGGCCGCCCTGGCGCGCGCCAGCGGCGCCGACGTCACCCATATAGAACTGGCGGACTTCGACATCCCGATGTACAACGCCGACCTTGAGGCCAAGGGCACGCCGCCCGACGTCATGAAACTCAAGCAGCTCATGTTCGAGCACCCGGCCTGGATCATCTGCTCACCCGAGTACAACGGCAGCTACACCGCCCTGCTGAAAAACACCATCGACTGGGTTTCCAGCCCGGTCAAGAGCGACCCGGCCTGGCACGAAGGCTTCAAGTCTTTTACCGGCAAGGTCGTGGGTGTGCTCAGCGCCTCGCCCGGCGCGCTCGGTGGCCTGCGCTCGCAAAGCCACCTGGTGCCGCTGCTGCTCAACGCGCAGTGCTGGGTGGCGCCCAAGGCTTTTGCCCTGGGCCGCGCCGCCGATGCTTTTGATGTCGACGGAAAAATGGGCAACGAAGCGCACGTGAAGAACGTGCAGGCCGTGATCGACCAGGTGCTGTTCGCCAGTGCCCGGCTGGCGGCCTGATTAATTAATAAAGAATCGAGGCCAGGGCACGCGCGCGTTCCATCGCTCCAGCCTTGGTCGCCGCCAGCTCCTCCGGCGCCACCAACGTCGGCGCGGCGCTGATTTCCGCGTCGACCGCGATGTCCAGAAAACGCAGCCAGCGCCGCATATACGGTTTCTGAAAATCCGACTCGTCCTCCTCGGGCGGCAGCGGGTAAGCGCCGGCGCTCGAATACACCAGCGTCGCCCCCTTGCCCGGCAGCAGTGCCTGGTAGCCGGTCTCCCGCGACCAACTCCAGTTCTGCCCCGGCAAAGTCACCACGTCGATGAAATGCTTGAGCCGGTAAGGGATGCCGAAATTCCACATTGGCAGGCTGAAGAGGTAGCGGTCGGCCGCATTGAAACGCTGCGACAAGGCCACCGCGCGCGCCCACAACGCCTGCTGCGGGGCGGTCGCATTCTGCGCACGCAGCACAGCAAACTTGGCGGCGATCATGTCGGCGTCAAAAGGCGGCAAATCAATGTCCCAGACATTGATCGTGTCCACAACGTCCTTGGGGTGCGCCTCGCGATACGCCTCCAGCCAGGCAGCGGCCACGGTGCTGGACGTTGATGCGGCCCGCATCGGCGAGGCTTCTATAAAGAGCAGATGGGTCATGGCTTTCTCCGTGCAAGGGGGTATCAGGCCGTGCCGTCCAGCAGGCGCAGGCCCACCATGCCGGCCACCACCAGCGCCACGCACAGCAGGCGCAGCGCCGAGGCGCTCTCGCCCATCCAGAGGATGCCGATCACGGTCACGCCGACCGAGCCTATGCCGGTCCAGATCGCGTAGGCCGTGCCCACCGGCAAGGTCTTGACGGCATGCGTCAAAAAGAAAATGCTGGCGCCCGCCGCCGCGACGCCCAGCACGCTGGGCAGGAGCCGGGTCCAGCCCTGTGAGGATTTAAGGAGCAAGGCCATTGCGATTTCGACAATGCTTGCGGCGAGTAAGTAAAACCAGGCCATGGAGGTCGTTCTTTCGGTAACAGGGTTAGGAGGGTTAAAAGGGTTAAAGAGGGGAAAAATCAAGGAGCCGCCAGCTTAGGTTTACGATTACCCATAGACAAGTACGCACCTTCTGGTAACCATGACAATTCCCCACGAGCTCCCCGCCGATGCCTCAACTGTGTTTAGCCAGGCCTGCCCCTCGCGCCAGGCGCTGGAGCTGGTCGCCAGCAAATGGGCGCTGCTGGTGATCCCGGCGCTGGCAAAGGGCCCGGTGCGCAACAACGAGCTGATGCGCAAGATAGAAGGCATCTCGCAAAAGATGCTGACGCAGACGCTCAAGGAACTGGTGCGCAACGGCCTGGTGCTGCGCTTTGACCGCCAGACCGTGCCGCCCCATGTGGAATACCAACTCAGCGCGCTGGGCCAGTCCCTCAGCGAAACCCTGATCCCGCTCGACAACTGGGCCGAACGCAACCACCAGAGCCTGAAGGCCGCGCGCGAACGCTTCGACGCATCCTTCATGTAGCGCATGGGGGTTAGCCTCATTAGCGGAATCACGTAGCGCCGCGCCTCCAGTACGGTCCTATATTGGGCCAACGACAACGATCCGGAGACACCAGATGAAACAGACGAACACGCGCCGCGGCGCATTGCAATTCGGCCTCAAGGCCGGCGGCGCACTGGCCGCGGTCTCGGCCTTTCCGGGGCTGCTGCATGCGCAGGCCGGCTGGCCCAGCAAACCGATACGCCTGCTGGTGCCTTTCGCGCCCGGCGGTAGTTCGGAAATCGTCGCGCGCTCGGCCGCCAACGAATTGACCAAGAGCCTGGGCCAGACCGTGTTTGTCGAAAACAAGCCAGGCGCCAGCGGCAACATCGCAATGCAGGAATGCGCGGCCTCCACCGACGGCCACACCCTCATCCTGGGCCACATCGGCACCATGGCGGTCAACCCCTTCATCTTCGACAAGCTGCCCTTCGACACCAACAAGGACTTCAAGCCCATCTCGCTGCTGGCCAAGGTGCCCAGCCTTTATGTGATCAATGCGAGCGTGCCGGCCAACAACCTCAAAGAGTTCATCGCGCTCGCCAAAGCCAAGCCCGGCCAGCTCAACTACGGCTCGGCCGGCAACGGCAGCGCAGGCCACCTGGCGTTTGAATACCTGAAGATGGCCACCGGCGTTTTTGTGCTGCACGTGCCCTACCGCGGCACCGGCCCGCAGCTCACCGATCTGCTGGCCGGCCGGCTTGAAGCCGCCAGCGTGGGCGCGCCTGCCATCCTGGCGCACATCAAGTCGGGCAAGCTGCGCTGCATCGCCACCGGCACCAAGGAACGCCTGCCCCAGCTGCCCGACGTGCCGACGGTCGCCGAAAGCGGCTATCCCGGTTTTGAAATGACCCAGTGGTACGGCCTCAACGCCCCGTCCAACATGCCGCAGGCCAACATCGACCGCATCGCCGAAGCCTGCAACAAGGCCATGCGCAACCCGCAGGCCACCGAGCGCCTGCGCGGCGACACGGCCCAGCCCGTGGGCGACACGCCGGCGCAATACGGCGCCTTCATCAAGACCGAGCAGGCGCGCTGGAAACTGGTCGCCGAACGCGCGAAAATCAAGCCTGACTAAACCCGGCTTCCCAAGACTTCACACGAGCGATTCCCCCATGAACTGCCGCCCCGGCTGCGGCGCCTGCTGCATCGCGCCGTCCATCAGCTCCGCCATCCCCGGCATGCCGCAAGGCAAGCCGGCCGGCGTGCGCTGTGTGCAATTGGGTGATGCCAACCAGTGCCTGATCTTCGGCCGGCCCGAGCGGCCCGCCGTCTGCGGCCAGCTCATGCCCTCGGCCGAGATGTGCGGCGCCGATGCGGGTGCGGCCATGGCCTGGCTGGGCCGGCTTGAACACGACACGCGGCCCGCCGCGGGTTAGCGCGACACATTGCCCAGCGCCTCCAGCCGCGCCGCCGAAACAATCTCTATGCGCCGGTAGCGCAGCGCGATCGCACCCTGGGCCACCATGGCCTTGAGCTCCACCGACAGCGTCTGCCGGCTGACGCCCAGCATCATGGCCAGCGCCTCCTGCGACACCGGCACCACCGGCCGCGCCTTCAGCGCCAGCGTGGCATCGCCGCGCGCCAGCAGCAGCAGTCGGCGCGCCACGCGCGCGCGGGTCGAACGCAGCGCCGCGTCTTCCACCATGCCGTAAAGCGAGCGCACGCGCGCCGCCAGCAGTCCCGCAATCGCCCGGGCAAAAGGGGCGCCCTCCATCAGCGCGGCAAAAGCTGCCTGCGGCACCACCAGCACCTCGGCCGCCGAAAGCGCCGTGGCATCGTGGGTGCGCGGCTCGCCGTCCATCAGCGAAATTTCGCCTATCCAGTTGCCGGCCTCCAGCACCACCAGGATGGCCTCGCGCCCGTCTTCCCGCAGGGAAGAGATCTTGAGCATCCCGCCCAACAGCCCGTAAAAGCCGCCCGGCGCGTCGCCCTGGCGGAACAGCATCTCGCCGGGCCGCAGGCGCAGCACCTCGGCCGAGCCCAGCAGCGCCTCCCGGTCCGCCAGCGGCAGCGCGCCAAACCAGGGGTTGGCCGACATGCGCGCCATGGGCAAAAGCGGGGGAGGTGTCGCGGGAACGATAGGCATGCGGCCAATTGTCAAATTTTTGACAGTTCCACGTCAAGCACGGACGTATCGTGCACCTGAGCTCATTAAAACCACTACCCCCGGAGACAAGCATGCACATCCCTTCCCTGAAAGAAGTCGTCAGCGCTGAAGAATGGCAGCTGCGCTGCGACCTCGCCGCCTGCTACCGCCTGGCCGCGCTCTACGGCTGGAGCGACCTGGTCTTCACCCACATCAGCGCCAAGCTGCCCGAATCGGTTTCGGGCGCCGGCAAGCACCACTTCCTGATCAACCCCTACGGCCTGATGTTCGACGAGATCACCGCGTCCAGCCTGGTCAAGGTCGACGGCCTGTGCAACAAGGTCATCGACTCGCCGTTCCCGGTAAACCCGGCCGGCTTCGTGATCCACAGCGCGGTGCACGAGGCACGCGCCGATGCCGGCTGCGTGCTGCACACCCACACGCGCGCCGGCGTTGCCGTCAGCGCCCAGCAATGCGGCGTGCTGCCCATCAGCCAGCAGTCCACCTTTGTGCTGGCCTCGCTGGCCTATCACGCTTACGAGGGCGTGGCCTTCCGCGACGACGAAAAGCCGCGCCTGCAGGCCGACCTGGGCAACGCCAACTTCCTGATGCTGCGCAACCACGGCCTGCTGGTCGTGGGCAAGACGATTGCCGACGCTTTCCTCAGCATGTACACCTTCGAGAACACCTGCCGCATCCAGCTCGACGCCCAGGCCGGCGGCCCGCTGACCGAGGTCAACCCGCTGATCGTCAAGGGCGTGGCCGAGGCCATGCGTGTGCAGACCGGCGGCATGGGCGGGGCCTTTGTCTGGCCATCGCTGATCCGCAAGCTCGACAAACTCGATGAGAGCTACAAGTCATGAGCGGCTCACCCGTCGTCGCGCAGTTGCTCATCGTGGCGCTCGCGCTGGTCATGCTGGGCCTGGGCCTGACGCTCAAGGTTGAGGACTTCACGCGCCTGCTCAAATACCCCAAGGCCGTGATCGTGGCGCTGGTGCTGCAGGTCATCGTGCTGCCTGTGGCCTGCTACGCCATCATCGTGCTGCTGAATGTGCCGCCGCTGTTTGCGGTGGGCCTGATGCTGCTGGCGGCCTCGCCGGGCGGCATTTCGGCCAACCTGTTCAGCCACCTGTTCGGCGGCAACGTCGCCATGAACATCTCGCTGACCGCCATCAACACCCTGCTGTCCATCCTCACCATGCCGCTGATTGCCAACTGGGCCATCAACACTTTCGCCAAAACCGGCCAGGTCGTGCCGCTGCAGTTCGGCAAGGTGGTGGAGGTCATCGTCATCGTGCTGGTGCCGGTGGCCGTCGGCATGTGGCTGCGCACCGTGAAGCCGGGCTGGGCCGCGCGCAGCGAGAACCCGACCAAAATCTTCAGCATCATCGTGCTGGTGGTGGTGGCTGTGGGCGCGGTCGTCAAGGAATGGCAGTCGCTCAGCGGCGGCTTCGCGGCCATAGGCCCGGCCGTGCTGGCTTTCAACCTCGTGAGCCTGCTGGCCGGTTATTACGTGGCCCGGGCGACCGGGCTGGACAAGCCGATCTCCACCGCCATCAGCTATGAAATCGGCATCCACAACGCGACGCTGGCGATCTTCATCGCGCTGGCCGTGCTGAACAGCTTCCAGCTGGCCCTGCCCGCGGCCATCTACTCCTTCAGCATGTACGTCACGGCCACGCTGTTCGGCTTGCTGGTGCTCAAGCGGCAGGGTGCACCGGTTCCCGCGGCCCAGGCCCAGCCGTAAAGACTAGGCGCTCACCACGGTCAGCACAGGGTGCGGCTGCGTGGCGCCGGGCGGGTGGGGTGGCTCGTCGCCTTCGTCCACCGTCAGTTCCTTGCGGATCATCTGCACGTCGCCGAAGATGGTGGCAAAGGCCACGTCCTTGGCGTCGCGCCCGGTGCCGACGCGCACCAGGCGGTCTATGGGCGCCATGCGCGTCGGGTCGAAGATCACCCAGCGCCCCTCCAGCCAGGCCTCGAAGACCGCGTGGAAATCCTGCGGCGGCTCCTCGAAATGCACATAGCCCACCACCAGCCGCGCCGGGATGTTGAGGGCGCGGCACATCGTGATGCCCAGGTGCGCGAAGTCGCGGCACACGCCCGCGCGCTGCACGAACACCTCCTGCGCCGTGGTCGTGGAATTGCTGAAGCCCGGCAGGTAGCCGATCGATTCGTGGATCCAGCCCTCGATCGCGCGCACCCGGCCTATGCCGGGCGGCAGCTGGCCGAACAGCTGCTGCGCCGCACGGCTCATGACATCGGACTCGCAATAGCGGCTGGGCATCAGGTAGCGCAGCACATCGTCCGGCACGCCGGTCACCGGCGTTTCGTCCAGGTGCAGCGGGACGGGCGCCGGGTGCAGTTCCACCTTCGCGCAGTAATTGACGGAGAGCCGGCCCTTGGGCGCATCCAGGCGTATGAAGCGGTTGCCGCTGCGCTCGTCGCAGAAGTTGCGCACCTTCATGCTGGGCGTGATGGTCAGGCGCTCCTCCACCACGTGATGGCCTTCATGAAAAGCCGTCTCGATGTTGAACAGGAAGTGCGCGGGGCTGCCGACTTCGTATTCCAGCAGGGATTCAATCCGGGCAGTGTGCATGGGGTGGGGTGTGGGAGCCGTCAAAGGCGGGTGCGGTGGTCGGGGCTGCCGCGTCCCGGCTTGGTGAACCAGTTCTGGCAGGTCACAAAAACAATGCGCGCGGCGCGCTCCAGCACGTCGGCGGAAGGCGCGGCGCGGCGGCGTGCGCGCAGGCGGTTCACCAGCAGGAATTCGGCGATGCTGGCCTGAAACGTGATCTTGCGTTTGGCGACCGCTTCAGGCGGCTGCGCCACCGCCGGTGCGCGCGGCCCCGACCACGGCTGGAACAGCCGTTGCCTGAACCGCGACACCATCGATGACGGCACGAGGGCACGATCCGCCTTTTGCAGCGTCATCTACTTCAGCACCTTGTTTGCCGCGCCCACGCCCAGCGCCGCCAGGAGCAGGAAGATGACAGCCAGGATCAGGAACAGCCCAAACAGGATCTTGGCAATGCCGGCGGCGCCCGCCGCCACGCCGCCGAAGCCCAGGGCACCGGCAATCAGTGAAATCAGCGCAAAAATAATCGCGTACTTGAGCATTTCGGCCTCCTGTGGAAGGTGTCAGGGCCCGGCCCATGCGCAAACGGCATGCGGCCCGGGGACCCGGGTTGTGCGCCGTGACGAAAGCGTCGCGGTGAGTCCCCATGCTAAAAGTGCATGGCCGGGCGCCCCATCAGCAGCGCCCGCTTGCCGCTGTAGGACAAGGACGCGGTTCCCCGGATCGCTATTTTTTTGCTAGCGCAGTAGCCCCACTGCGCGAGGCCGTGCGCGGGTCACTTGCCGAACAGGCTGCGGAAGCCCTCGCCCACGCGGTCGCCCAGGTTTGCGCCGGCGCCGGTACCCACGCCTGGCAGCAGGGCCGTGCCTATGGCCGCGCCCAGCAGGGCCGAGCGCGACAGCGTGACCTCGGGGTTGTCCAGCGTGCCGCCCACCGTCAGGGGCACGCCTACCGCGCCGCCTATGGCATTGCCCAGCTTGCTGTCGCCCGCCACGTTCACGCTGACACGGCCGCTCAGCGCCTTGGCCGGCGAGATGGCGACATTGCCGGTCGCGCTCAGCGCACCCGAACTCGCCACCAGGTTGGTCAGCTGCGCCGACTTGCCCTGCGTGCTCACCTGGCCGGCCAGGGTGTCCAGCTGCGTCTGGCCGCCGCGGCTCAGGCCTATGGTCCTGACCGCCTTGGCCAGGTCCAAGCCATTGAGCACGGCGTTGCGCACGGTGAAGGTGGTCTGGGTCTGCAGCGCATCGACCAGCGCGCCGGTGGTCGCGGCACGTGAACTGAGCGTGGTGTCGGCCTCGAGCTTGCCGGTCAGCGACTTGCTGGGCGCGGTCAACGCCGCCACCTCGACATCGCGGGTCTGCAACTTGCCGTGCAGCATCAGCTCTTCACCGGGGCGCGCGGCGGAACCCGATGGAACCTTCTTCAAGCCCAGCTTGCCTTCCACCTTGCCCCCGCCCACGTCGATGCGCAGGCCCCATTCGTCGCCGGCGGCGGCGCCCGGCGCTGCGGGCTTTGCCTCCTCCCGCTTGAGGCTGGCTTCCAGGCCCTGCAGGTTGCCCTTGAGCAGCTTGAGCGCCACGCTGTCGGGCAGGCCGTCGTCGCCAAAGCGGGCGTCGGCCTGCACCGTGGTGGGCGCGCCCGCGGCGCTGATCCAGGTCACCTCGTCCAATACCGTGCGGCGCGGCAGCCAGTCAAGCTGCGCGGTCTGCGGCTGCCCGGCCGGGGTCTGCGCGGGCGCGGCGGCCGCCGCGGGTTTCTTCTTTTGCAACAGCAGCAGCACCCCGTCAATGCCCTGCTGCGGCAGCACCGCCCGGCGCACCAGCAAGGTCGACACCACCAGCCGCCCTTGCAGCAGCGGTTGCCACTGCGGCCGCACCTCCACGCGTTCGATGGTGATGGCCGGCTTGCTCTGCACCGAAATGCCGCTGAGCGCCACCGCCGGCAGCGGCCAGACGTCCACGGCGACGCGGTCCAGCGCCACCGGCACGCCCAGCGCGGCGGTGGCCTCGCGCTCCATCCGCTGCCTGAAGCCGTCGGTGCTCACCCAGCGGTGCAGCGTGAACGCCACCACCGCCAGCAACACCATCAAGCCCAGCGCCAGGAACACCACCCATTTGAAAACTTTTGCCATGCGGCTATTGTGGCCTGCGCGCGGCGCGCTCCCGCAGCAAAAAACCGCCGATACGGCTAGCATCGGGGGCTGTGCGACATTCCCGCCACAGTCCGCCACCCACCACAAAGGATGAGACACCATGAAGCTTTATTACTCCCCCGGCGCCTGCTCCCTCGCCCCGCACATCACGCTGCATGAGTCCGGCCTGAAATTCGAACACGTGCTGGCGCCCACCAAGACCCACCAGCTGGAAGACGGCACCGACTACTACACCATCAACCCGCTCGGTTACGTGCCCCTGCTCGAACTCGACGACGGCACGCGCATCGCCGAAGGCCCGGCCATCGTGCAGTACATCGCCGACCAGGTGCCCGAGAAAAAACTCGCGCCGGCCAACGGCACGCTGGAGCGCTACAAGCTGCAGTCCTGGCTGACCTTCATCGGCATGGAACTGCACCGCGGCTTCACCCCGCTGTTCAATGCCGCGACGCCGGCCGACTACAAGACCATCGTTGTCGACAAGGTGCTGTCGCGGCTCAAGTGGGTGGAAGGGCAGCTTGGCGGCAAGCAGTACCTGATGGGCGATACCTTTAGTGTTGCTGATCCTTACCTGTTTGCTGTTAGTGGGTGGGCGCCTCGGGTTGGGGTGGATATTTCGGGGTTTTCTAATATTGCTTCCTTCCGTGACCGCGTCGCTGCCCGACCCGCTGTGCAAGCCGCCATGAAGCATGAAGGTTTGCTTAAGTAAGCGGCGCTTCCGACGCTGATGATGGGTTGCGTTTCGGGGCCGGGGGTTGCCCGGCGGCAACTCACTTTTCTTTTGCTTCGCCAAAAGCAAAGTAAGCAAAAGAAAAGGCGACCCGCAGTCTGGGTCCCTACGCTTCGCTACGGGCAACCTGCGGTGCTCGACTCCGGCGGGGTCTCGCGCAAACTCGCCTTCGGCTCAAACAAGCGCGATCCCTGATCCGCCTACGTCTGCGCTCCTCGGCCCAGCCAGGACGGGGCAAGCGGGAGCGGGTTCGGGAGCGGGGACAGCCAGATCCTTGCGGTCAATAGCATGAAACCAGCAACCTGTGTTGGGCAAGCCAATCGAAACAGGGCCAAACTGGCCCTGTTTTTCATTCAGCCCCCATTCAGGACCTTTCCATGCCCACCTTATTCGACTCCAACAAAGCCGGTGACCTCGTCCTTGCCAATCGCGTTGTCATGGCGCCGCTCACGCGCAACCGTTCACCCAACGCCGTGCCGCCGGCTATCGCCCGGACCTATTACGCCCAGCGCGCCAGCGCCGGCCTGCTGATCACCGAGGCCACCGCCGTCAGCCACCAGGGCCAGGGTTATGCCGACGTGCCCGGCCTGTACGGCAGCGAACAGCTGGACGGCTGGAAAAAAGTCACCCATGCCGTGCATGAAAGAGGCGGCAAGATCGTTGTGCAGCTGTGGCATGTGGGCCGTGTGTCGCATACCAAGCTGCAACCCAATGGTGGCAAGCCGGTCGCGCCCTCGGCCATCACCGCCAAGACCAAGACGGTGCTGATCGAAAACGGTGTGCCGACCTTTGTCGAGACTTCCGAGCCGCGAGCGCTTGATCTCGGCGAAATCCCCGGCATCGTGCACACTTTCGCGGCAGCGGCGCGCAACGCCGTCGAGACTGCCGGCTTTGACGGCGTGGAAATTCACGGCGCCAACGGCTACCTGCTAGACCAGTTCCTCAAGGACGGCAGCAACCAGCGCCGCGACGACTACGGCGGCAGCATCGAAAACCGCGCACGCCTGCTGCTCGAAGTCACTCGCGCCGTGACCGACGCGGTCGGCGGCGGCCGCACCGGCATACGCCTGTCGCCGGTTACCCCGGCCAACGACGTGCACGACAGCAAGCCGCAGACCCTGTTTGAATACGTGGTCAAGCAACTCGCCGGCCTGAACCTGGCCTACGTCCACGTCATCGAAGGCGCGACCGGCGGCCCGCGTGAACTCGATGACCGGCCCTTCGACTACCCAGCGCTCAAAGCCGCCTACCGCAAGGCCGGCGGCAAGGGCGCCTGGATGGTCAACAACGGCTATGACCAGGAACTCGCTGAAAAAGCCGTGGCCGATGGCGCCGACCTCATCGCCTTCGGCAAGCCCTACATCGCCAACCCCGACCTGGTGGAACGCTTGCGCGCCAAAGCGCCGCTCAACACGCCCGACAAGAACACCTTCTACGGCGGCGGCGAAAAAGGCTATACCGACTATCCAGCGCTGTCGGCCTGATCGCCGCGGGCGTTCACTGCAAAAGGGCTGCCGGATTTCCCCGCAGCCCTTCTCTTTTTAGTGTTTGGCCAGCCGCAAGCCCTGCAGCGCCGCTTCTTGCGGGTCCGCCGCCAGTGTCACCGCGCTGACCACCGCCACGCCATCCACGCCGCAAGCCATCACGCCAGGCACCAGCGCCAGCGAGATCCCGCCTATCGCCACCACCGGGTAAGGCGCCGCGTCTTGCACCCACAGCTTCAGGCGCTCCAGCCCCACGGGCTCGTAAGGCATGACCTTGAGCGTCGTCGGGTAGATGGGGCCTATGGCGAGGTAGGACGGCTTCACCGCCTTCGCCCGCGCCAGCTCAGCCGGCGTGTGTGTGCTCAGGCCCAGACGTATGCCCGCTTCACGCAGGGCCGCAATGTCGGCCGTGTCCAGGTCTTCCTGGCCCAGGTGCACACCATAGGCGCCTGCTTCCAGCGCCAGTTGCCAGTGGTCGTTGATAAACACCTGCGCGCCCGGCACGTCGCGCCCGGCCGCCACCGCGGTGCGAACTTCCCAGGCGATCTCTTCCGCATCGTGGTCGGCTGCCTTGATGCGCAACTGGATGGTGCGCACGCCCCAACCCAGCAGGCGCCGCACCCAGGCGGCATCGGGCACGACGGGGTAAAAACCGATGGGACCAGTGAGGGGGGCAAAGGACTTCATAGAGATCTCAAGGGGAATGCCAGAAGGGAACACCTACCGTCGGTGTCGAGGCCTGCGCCGCCGCACGCTCAGGCATGGGGGTGGACTCATACGCCGCGCGGCCGGCCGCCACGCCGTCGGCAAAGGCGCGCGCCATGCGCACCGGGTCGCCGGCCTGCGCCACCGCGGTGTTCAGCAGCACGGCATCAAAACCCAGCTCCATCACCTGCGCGGCATGCGAGGGCCGGCCCAGGCCGGCGTCAACCACCAGCACCGCATCGGGCAAACGCCGGCGCATGGTTTCGAGCGCGTAAGGGTTCAGCGGCCCGCGGCCCGTGCCGATGGGCGCGGCCCAGGGCATCACGGCCGCGCAGCCCGCCGCATGCAGGCGCTGCGCCATCACCAGGTCGTCGGTGGTGTAGGCGAACACGGCAAAACCTTCCTTCACCAGCGTGGTCGCGGCTTCCAGCGTCGCCACCGTGTCGGGCTGCAGCGTGTAGTCGTCGCCTATGACTTCAAGCTTGATCCAGGGCGTGCCGAAAATCTCGCGCGCCATCTGCGCCAGCGTGACGGCTTCTTCGGCGCTGTGGCAACCCGCCGTGTTGGGCAGGATGCGGCAGTTCATGGCCTGCACACGCTGCCAGAAGCTGTTGCCGCCGCCGCTTTCAGGCTGCAGGCGGCGCAGGCCCACCGTCAGCACCTCGGTGCCGCTGGCGCGCACCGCGTCGCCCAGCACCTGCGGCGAGGGGTAATGCGAGGTGCCCAGGAAGAAGCGACTGGACAAGGTGACGCCGGCGACGGTCCAGGGGCTGCCGTGGGCGATGGGGGATGAAACAGTGGTGGTGTCCATTCAACCTCCAGTTATCGGGGTGACGATGTCTATGCGGTCGCCGCTATTCAAGCGGCGATCAGGCCATTGCGGCCGCGGCACAAAGCCGCTGTTGATAGCGCAGGCAAACGCGCCCTGCAGCGGGTAGCCGCGCGCCAGCAGCAAGGCCTGCAGGGTAGGCGCGTCGGTTTGAATGGTTTCGCCGTTCAGCGAGATATTGATCGTGCTTGTCATGTCACTCATGGTTCTGTCCCAGCAGTTGATGGACCAGGTCCTCGACCAGCGCCGGCGCGCACAAATAGCCGTGGCGGTACAGGCCGTTGATATGCCACACGCCATCCCGCTGCGCAATCGTTGGCCGGTGATCGTCCAGCGCCGGGCGCAAGGCTGCCGCCAGGCGTAACACCCTTGCCTCACCAAAGGCCGGGTGCAGGCTGTGCAGTGCGCTGCCCAGCTCCAGCGTGGAACGCAAGGTCACCGGCCCGGTGTCTTCCGACTCCAGCTCGGTCGCGCCGACCACAAACTGGTGATGGGGGCGCGGCGCCACATACAGCTGGTAGCGCGGGTGCATCAATCGCACTGGGCGTTGCAGGCTCACGCCCGGGCATTCAACGGTCAGCACCTCGCCGCGCACGCCGCGCAGCTGTGGCCAGCTTTCCCTGGCGCCCACGCCGCGCGCATCGACCGCGACATCCACGCCGTAAGTTTGCCCCGCGCATTCGATGTGATCGTCCTCCACGGCGTCGACCGCCACGCCTTCAAGCCACGTGCCGCCCAGCCGGTCTATCTCCACCGCGAGCGCGGCCATCCACTGGTCGTTGGCCAGCTGGCCCTCACCGTCCAGCAGCAGGCCGTTGCCAAAACGCCCAGCCAGCGCCGGCTCGGCGCGCGCCAGCGCGGCCGCGTCCAGCGTGTGCACCTGCGCGCGCACCGCCACGGGCAGCTTGTGCTGCAACAAGCCCGCGAAATGCGCCAGCGAACTCTGGTCGGGCGCATGCGCCACGACCAGCGTCCCTTCACGCCGGAAATACACCGGCAGGCCTGCATCGGCCAGCTCGCCTATCCATTGCGGCCACAGCTGCATGGAGCGCTGGCCCAGCGCGAACACGGCGTCGTCGGACACCGCAAGCTCGGCCAGCGGCGACAGCATGGCCGCCGCCGTCATCGAAGCCGTGGCGACATCGCCGCGCGCCCGCCCATCGAACAGGCTCACGCGGCAGCCGGCGCGCAGCAGGCGCCAGGCCAGCGTGCGGCCGGCCAGGCCCGCGCCCGCGATGCCGATGTGCAAGGTGCTCATGTCAGGAATTGCTCAGGAATAAATCTCGCTGCCGCCTTCGCGGAACTCTTTGGCTTTCTCTTCAAAACCGGTCGCGATCTGCTTGATCGGAATCGTCCCGCCCGCCGGCGCCAGCGTCGTGGTGGCCGGGTTGAGCCGCGCGAACTCGCGCACCTCCTGCGAGATTTTCATGGAGCAGAACTTCGGCCCGCACATGGAGCAGAAATGCGCGACCTTGGCGTTCTCTTTCGGCAGCGTTTCGTCATGGTAGGCCATGGCTGTGTCGGGGTCTATCGCCAGGCGGAACTGGTCTTCCCAGCGGAACTCGAAGCGCGCCTTGGAGACTGCGTTGTCCCACATCTGCGCACCCGGGTAGCCCTTGGCCAGGTCGCCCGCATGCGCGGCGATCTTGTAGGCGATCAGGCCCTGCTTCACGTCGTCGCGGTTGGGCAGGCCCAGGTGTTCCTTGGGCGTCACGTAGCACAGCATGGCCGTGCCGTACCAGCCGATGTTGGCCGCGCCCATGGCCGAGGAAATGTGGTCATAGCCCGGGGAGATGTCCGTGATCAGCGGGCCCAGCGTGTAGAAGGGCGCCTCGAAGCAGGCTTCGAGCTGCTTGTCGACGTTTTCCTTCACGAGCTGCAGCGGCACGTGGCCGGGGCCTTCGATCATCACCTGCACGTCGTGCTTCCAGGCGATCTGCGTGAGCTCGCCCAGCGTGTGCAGCTCGGCGAACTGCGCCTCGTCGTTCGCGTCGGCGATCGAGCCGGGACGCAGGCCGTCGCCCAGTGAGAAGCACACGTCGTAGGCTTTCATGATCTCGCAGATCTCGTCAAAGCGCTCGTACAGAAAGCTTTCCTTGTGGTGCGACAAACACCACTTGGCCATGATGGAGCCGCCGCGCGAGACGATGCCCGTCAGGCGATTCGCGGTGAGCGGCACATAGGCCAGGCGCACGCCGGCGTGGATGGTGAAGTAGTCCACGCCCTGCTCGGCCTGCTCGATCAGCGTGTCGCGGAAGATTTCCCAGGTCAGGTCCTCGGCCTTGCCGTTGACTTTCTCGAGTGCCTGGTAGATCGGCACCGTGCCGATGGGCACCGGCGAGTTGCGCAAAATCCATTCGCGGGTTTCATGGATGTTCTCGCCGGTCGAGAGGTCCATCACGGTGTCGGCGCCCCAGCGAATCGACCAGACCAGCTTGTCGACTTCTTCCTCGATGCTCGAGGTGACCGCCGAGTTGCCGATGTTGGCATTGACCTTGATCAGGAAGTTGCGGCCGATGATCATCGGCTCGCTCTCGGGATGGTTGATGTTGTTCGGGATCACCGCGCGGCCGCGGGCCACCTCGTCGCGCACGAATTCGGCGGTGATCTGCTCCGGAATCGCGGCGTTGAAGGAATGCCCTTTTTTCGGCATGCGCTCGGTCGCCAGGCGTTCGGCCAGCTGCGCGCGCACCAGGTTTTCGCGCACCGCGATGTATTCCATCTCGGGCGTGATGATGCCTTTGCGCGCGTAGTGCATTTGCGACACGTTGGCGCCCGCCTTGGCGCGGCGCGGCACGGGCGCATGCGCCATGCGCAGCGCGGCCAGGGCCGGGTCGTTCAGGCGTTCGCGGCCGTAGGCGCTGCTGATGCCGGGCAGGGCCTCGGTGTCCTGGCGTTCGTTGATCCAGGCGCCGCGCAGCGGCGGCAGGCCGCGCGTGATGTCGATGGGAGAGGCCGGGTCGGTGTAGACGCCGGATGCGTCGTACAGGCGCAGGGGAGGGTTGGCTTCGCGGCGCGGCTCACCGGCGCCTTCGTGCACCAGGGTGTCGGTCAGCGTGACCTCGCGAAAAGGCACGCGGATATCGGGGCGCGAGCCCTCGATGTAGATCTTTTTCGAGCCGGGAAACGGCGCGCGCGTGATGCGGCTCGTGAGGTCTTGGGTGTCAACGGTGAGTCGGGTTTTGGCCATGTGTTTCTCCAGGAGGTGGGGTGCCTGCTGGGGAGCCGGGAGGTCCATGGGCGGCGTCTGGGGGTGCCGCTACGGAGTGCCGGAGCCAATTGCGTTGTTCCCTACGCGGGGATGACCCCGATCAGGTTCAGCGGGTCTCGCATACTGCGATCTCAGCCTCGATACTCCTTACGGAAATCTTTGGCACCCCGACAAGCTAGGGCCATTGTATGCACCCAGGCCTTTCGTGGCAACGGCAGCCATCAAGAGCCGGCTTTAGGGCAGGTTTTCCCGGAAGATGACCTGGCTGCGCACCGCGTCGACACCGCTCATCACGTCGCGCCCGTCTCGCAGGTTGGTGAACATGCGCACGCAGCTCATCATGGCCGACTGCGGGCTTTGGGTGATGACCGCGTCCATGCTGCCGTCTATCAGCATGGCGCGCGTGTCGGGCGTGAGGCCGTGGCCTATGAAGACCACCTTGTGCTCGCGCCCCATTTCCTTGAGCGCGCGCGCCACGCCGTCCGAGGCGCCGCCGATGTTGTAAATGCCCGCGAGGTCCGGGTATTGCTCCAGCAGCGTGCGCGTCTGCTGGTAATTTTTCTGCGCGTCGTCCTGCCCTTCGCGCAGGCCCACCACCTGCAGCGTCGGGAACATCTCCTCGATCACATGCAGGAAGCCGGCTTCGCGCTCCTCATGGGCGCGGTAGCTCAGCGAGCCGGCGATCAGCGCCACCTTGCCGCCGCGCGCGCCCGGCGCGATGAAGCGGCCCACCAGGTAGCCGGCCGTGCGCCCGGCCGCGCGGTTGTCCAGGCCCACATAACCGGCGCGCTGCGAGCCCGAGAGGTCGGAGATCAGCGTGATGGCGGGCACGCCTTTTTCGGCGAGTTCGCTGACGGCCTCGCGCACCGCCGGATGCTCCAGCGCCATGAAGGCGATGCCATCGCTGCGCTTGCCCTGCTGCTGCAGGCTGGCGGCCAGTTGCTGCGGGTTGAAGCTTTCAAACAGCTCGGTGCGGCATTTCACGTTGAAGGGCGTCAGGTGCTCCTGCGAATAGCCGACCGTGTCGCCCAGCATGCGGATAAAGCGGTTGCTGCCGTCGGGCAACAGAAACGTCAGCCGCATGGGCGGCGCCGCCAGCGCGGCATAGAGGCCCGTCTCCGGCAGGTAGTCCATCTCGGCCGCGGCCTTCAGCACTTTTTGCGCGGTGGCTCCGCGCACGCCGGGGCGCTGGTTCAGCACCCGGTCTACAGTGGCAGTGGAAACGCCGGCGGCGCGCGCAATGTCCACCACGCGTGCCCGCTGCTGCTGCCCCTCCGATCCATCAGGGATAACCCTCATACATCAAAATCCATCATTTTTTCGGTTTGACGATTAAATGCCCTGCGCCTATCGTTGCGCTGCTTTCACCCAATGATGCATCAAAACGCATCAAAACAAAACTGGAGACAAACCATGACCGAAGTCACCCGCCGCAGCGTGCTGCGCACCCTGTCCGCAGCCTCCGCCGCCGGCATCGCCGCCGCCCTGCCCTCCATGGCCCGCGCCGCCGAGTTCTCCTACAAGTACGGCAACAACCTGCCCGTCACCCACCCGCTCAACATCCGCGCCCAGCAGGCCGCCGACCGCATCCTGAAAGAAAGCAACGGCCGCGTCGAAATCAAGATCTTCCCGAACAACCAGCTGGGCGGCGACACCGACATGCTGGCCCAGGTGCGCTCAGGCGGCATCGAGTTCTTCACGCCGTCCGCGCTGGTCATCGCCACGCTGGTGCCGGTGGCCGCCATCAATGCCGTGGGTTTTGCCTTCAGCGACTACAACCAGGTCTGGGGCGCGATGGACGGCAAGCTGGGCGCGCATGTGCGCGAAGCCATCAGCAAGAGCCGTCTCTATGCGTTTGAAAAGATGTGGGACAACGGATTCCGCCAGACCACCAGCAGCAAGGCACCGGTCACCACGGCGAAAGACATGGACGGCCTGAAGATACGCGTGCCCGTGAGCCCGCTGTCGATCTCCATGTTCAAGGGCCTGGGCGCCGCGCCCGCCAGCCTGCAGTTCAGCGAGGTCTATTCCTCGCTGCAGACCAAGATCGTCGATGCGCAGGAAAACCCGCTGCCCATCATCCAGGTCGCCAAGCTCTATGAAGTGCAGAAGTTCTGCTCGCTGACCAACCACATCTGGGACGGCTACTGGTTCATCGCCAACGGCCGCGCCTGGGACAAGCTGCCCGCCGACCTCAAGACCATCGTGGCCCGCGCCATCAACGAAGCCGGCCTGCAGCAGCGCGAGGACATCAAGAAACTCAACGAAACCGTAGTGGCCGATTTGCAGTCCAAGGGCCTCACCATCAACCGCCCGACGGCCGACAGCTTCCGCACCAAGCTGCGTGAAGCCGGTTTCTATGGCGAGTGGAAAGAGCGTTTTGGGGCTGAGGCCTGGGGATTGCTGGAACAGTCAGTGGGCAAGCTCGCGTAAGCAGTTCTCCCCTCTCTTACTCCCTCCCCCGCTGGGGGAGGGCAGGGGTGGGGGCCAGCGGCGCTTGAGCAAGCGCTTCTTCCAAGGCCGCAAGCCCCCCATCCCAACCTTCCCCCAGCGGGGGAAGGGGCAAAACCAGCTGCCTCAGTTATCTCGCCTTCCTTCCGGAGTCAGACCGCATGTCCCACATTCCTAGCGCACCCACCGCGAGCGCACCTCCCCCGAACGCGCTGAGCCACCTCGCGCACAAGGCCGACCGCGGCCTGGGTCATGTGGTGGAGTCCATCGCCGCCGCCCTGGTGCTGGCCGAGATCTTTGTGCTGTTCGCCGGCGTGGTCTCGCGTTATGTCTTCCATGCGCCGCTGGTCTGGTCGGACGAGCTGGCCTCCATCATGTTCCTGTGGCTGTCCATGCTGGGTGCGGTCGTCGCGCTGCGCCGCGGCGAGCACATGCGCATGACGGCGCTGGTCAACAAGGTCAAGCCACACACCCGCGCGCTGCTCGACACCCTGGCGATCACCGCGTCGATTGCCTTCCTGGTGCTGGTGATCTACCCGGCCTCGGAATATGCTTATGAAGAAAGTTTCATCGTCACCGCGGCCATGGAAGTCAACAACGCCTGGCGCGCCTCGGCCATCCCCATCGGCATGGCGCTGATGGTCATCGTGGCGGTGCTGCGCCTGCTGCGCATCAGCTCCTTCAAGCAGACCGGCATCGCACTGGCCGGCACCGCCGCCGTGGTCCTGCTGTTCTGGTTCGCGCAGCCGCTGCTGCAGCCGCTGGGCAAACTCAACCTGATCCTCTTTTTTGTGGCCGTCGTCGCCGGCACCGTGCTGTCGGGCGTGCCGATTGCCTTCTCGTTCGCACTGGCCACCTTCGGCTACCTCGCGCTCACGACGTCCACGCCGCTGCTGGTCATGGTCGGCCGCATGGACGAAGGCATGTCGCACATGATCCTGCTGGCGGTGCCGCTGTTCATCTTCCTGGGCGCGCTGATCGAGATGACCGGCATGGCCAAGGCCATGATCCAGTTCCTGGCCAGCCTGCTGGGCCATGTGCGCGGCGGCCTCAGCTATGTGCTGATAGGCGCGATGTACCTGGTCTCCGGCATCTCGGGCTCCAAGATCGCCGACATGGCAGCGATCGCGCCCGTGCTCTTCCCCGAAATGAAAAAGCGCGGCGCCAAGCCCGGCGACCTGGTGGCCCTGCTGTCGGCCACCGGCGCGCAGACCGAAACCATCCCGCCCTCCATCGTGCTGATCACCATAGGCTCGGTCACCGGCGTTTCCATCGCCGCGCTGTTCACCGGCGGCCTGCTGCCGGCCGTGGTACTGGGCGCGGCGCTCTGCACGGTCGTGTGGTGGCGCTACCGCCATGAAGACCTGAGCGGCGTCGCGCGCCACAGCAAGCGCGAAATCGGCAAGCTGCTGCTGATCGCCCTGCCCGCCATCATCCTGCCCTTCGTGATCCGCGCCGCGGTGGTCGAGGGCGTGGCCACGGCCACCGAGGTGTCCACCATCGGCATCTTCTATTCGGTGCTGGCCGGCCTCTTCCTGTACCGCCAGTTCCCATGGCGCCGGCTCATGCCCATGCTGATAGAGACCGCGTCGCTGACCGGCGCCATCATGTTCATCATCGGCTGTGCCACCGCCATGGCCTGGGGCCTCACGCAGTCGGGCTTCTCGCAGGACCTGGCGCGTGTCATGGGCAGCCTGCCCGGCGGCGCCTACGGTTTCCTCGCGGTGTCCATCGTCGCCTTCGTCATCCTGGGCAGCGTGCTCGAGGGCATTCCCGCCATTGTGCTGTTCGGCCCCCTGCTGTTTCCCATCGCCCGCATGGTCGGCGTGCACGACGTGCACTACGCCATGGTGGTGATCTTCGCCATGGGCATAGGCCTGTTCGCGCCGCCCTTCGGTGTCGGCTATTACGGCGCCTGCGCGGTCAGCAAGGTCGACCCCGACGAAGGCATTCCCTACATCTGGGCCTATATGGGCGCGCTGCTCATAGGCCTGGCCCTGGTGGCCGCCGTGCCCTGGTTCTCCACCGGCTTCCTCAAAAACTAAACACCCTTTCACTGGAGCAAACCCATGAGCAAATTTTTTGGCGAGATCCGCCAGCTGGGCTACGTCGTGCCCGACATCGAGGCCGCGATGGACTACTGGAGCAAAACCCTGGGCGTCGGCCCCTGGTTCTACAACCCCAAGGTGCCCATCAAAAACTACAGCTACCGCGGTGAATCGCACGAACCGCACAACTCGGTGGCGCTGGCTAACTCGGGTTTTGTGCAGGTCGAGCTGATCCAGACGCGCAACGACGTGCCCTCCATGTACCGCGACTTCCTGCGCGCCGGCCGCACCGGCCTGCAGCACGTCGCCTACTGGACCAGCAACTACGACGCCGACCTGGCGCGCCTGCTGAAGCAAGGCTTCAAGCCCGTGATGAGCGGCGAAGTCGGCGAAAAAGGCCGCTTCATCTACTTCGACACCGAATACCACCCCGGCACCGTGATCGAGCTGTCCGAAGTCGCCGGCCCCAAGGGCAAGATGTTCGACCTGATACGCGCCTCCTCCGAAAACTGGGACGGCAGCGAGCCGGTGCGGCCCTTCCCCGACCTCAGCAAACTCTGAGCACCGCCATGCAAGCCGACCGCTTTGAAGCCACCTACCTGATCGAAACCCCGCTGGCGCCCGAGAAGGTCGCCGAAGTCATGGCGGGCGAACAGTCCTGCGGCACCTTCACGCGCGTCGAGGGCGAAACCGACGAGCTGCGCCTGCGCGCGCGCGCCACGGTCGAGCAGATCGACGAACTCGAATCCGCCACCGCGCCCAGCCTGCCCAACGCCCTGCTCGAACGCAAAGGCCACAGCGGCCCGTGGCGACGCGCGCGCGTGCGCATCTCCTTTCCCGTCGCCAATGTGGGCGCCAACCTGCCGACGCTGGCCGCCACCGTCTCTGGCAATCTTTATGACCTCGGCGAGGCCAGCGGCCTGCGCCTGGAAAGCCTGCAGTTGCCGGCCGGCTACCGCGCCTTCTTCGACATGCCGCAGGTCGGCATCGCCGGCACGCGCAAGGCCACCGGCGTGGCAAGCGGCGCGCTGGTCGGCACCATCATCAAGCCCAACGTCGGCTTCAGCGCCGCGCAGACCGCCGAGCTCGTCGCGCGCCTGTGCGCCGCGGGTGTGGACTTCATCAAGGACGACGAGGTCTGCGCCAACCCGGCCCATGCGCCGCTGAGTGAACGCGTGCCGGCCGTGATGGCCATGGTGCGGGATCACCAGCAGCGCACCGGCAAACACGTGATGGTGGCCTTCAACATCACCGACGAAACCGACGCGATGAAACGCCACGCCGACCTGGTCGAACGCGAAGGCGGCAGCTGCGTGATGGCCAGCCTCAACTGGTGCGGCTACTCGGGCATGCAGACGCTGCGCCGCCACACCGGCCTGGCCCTCCACGGCCACCGCAACGGCTACGGCGCGCTGTCGCGGCACCCGCTGCTGGGCATGTCCTTCCAGGCCTACCAGACGCTGTGGCGCCTGGCCGGCGTCGACCACATGCATGTGCACGGCCTGCAGGGCAAGTTCTCGCAGGCCGATGAGGAGGTGATAGCCTCCGCGCGCGACTGCTACACGCCACTGACCGCCGGTTTTGACGACCGCGTCATGCCGGCCTTCTCGTCCGGCCAGTGGGCCGGCACCGTGCCCGCGACCTGGGCCGCCATCAAAAGCGACGACCTGCTCTTTATGTCCGGCGGCGGCATACTCGCGCACCCCGGCGGCCCGGCGGCCGGCGTGGCCAGCATCCGCCAGGCCTGGGAAGCCGCGCGTGCCGGCGTGGCATTGGCCGAGCATGCACGCAACGCGCCCGAACTCGCGGCGGCGCTGGCCTTCTTCGGCAAATAACCCATGGGCTTGAACGACGGCGCTCTCAAAATCGCCTACTACGGCGACGACTTCACCGGTGCCACAGATACATTGGCCACGGCCGCGCGGGCTGGGCTTCGCAGCCTGCTCTTCCTCGGCCTGCCGACCGATGCGCAGCTGGAACGCGCCGGCACGCTGGACTGCCTGGGCATCGCCGGCGCGGCACGCGCCATGAACCCCGGCGAGATGCGCGCCGAGCTTGAACCGGTGGGCCGGCTGTTCGCGCGCCTGGGCGCACCCGTCATGCATTACAAGACCTGCTCGACCTTTGACAGCGCCCCCGAGATCGGCAGCATAGGCGCTGCCATCCGCATCCTGCAGCCGCATGCCGGCAACGCCTTTGTGCCCATCGTCGGCGGCCAGCCCAACCTGCGGCGCTACTGCGTGTTCGGCAACCTGTTCGCCGGCGCCGGCCCCGCCGTGCACCGCCTGGACCGTCACCCCACCATGAGCCGGCACCCCATCACGCCCATGCACGAGGCCGACCTGCGGCGCCACCTGGCCGCGCAGGGCCTGGCGCAAGTCGCCGGTATCGCCTACCCCGACTACAGCCAGGACGCCGAAGCGCTGGACCGCCAGCTGGCCGGCCTGCTGTCGCGCAAGCCCGACGCGGTCCTGCTGGACGTCGCCGACGACAGCCACCTGGCCACCGTGGGCCGGTTGATCTGGCAACGCGCGCAAGCGCAACGCCTGCTCGCCACCGGGCCCAGCAGCGTGGTGCAGGCCCTGGCCGCGCACTGGCAATCCGGTGCCGAAGCGGCGGCGCCCCGCATCGCCGCCGCAACAGGCCCGGTGCTGGTGCTCGCCGGCAGCCTGTCCCCCGTGACGGCGCAGCAGGTCCAGGCCGCCAGCTCCTACCGGCAGGTCGCGCTGGACGCCGCCCGCCTCACCGCCGACACGGCCTATGCCGGGCAGATGTCGGACCAGATCGCCGCGCTGCTGGGCCAGGGCCGCCACGTACTGGCCTGCACCGCCGCCGACGGCCAGCCCTGCGACTGGCCAGTGGACGGCCGCGCGCTCGCGCAGGCCAGCGGCGCCCTGCTCAGGCGCGTGCTGCGGGCCGTGCCCCTGCGCCGCCTCGGCATTGCCGGCGGCGACACCTCCAGCCTGGCCGTGCAGGCGCTCAAGGCCTGGGGCCTGTCCTATGCCGCGCAACTCGCGCCCGGTGTCGCCCTGTGCCGCCTGCACAGCGACGAAGCCGCGCTCGACGGGCTGGAGATCATGCTCAAGGGCGGGCAGATGGGCGGAGAGGACCTGTTCGAAACCCTGCTGTACGGCACAGCCTGAGGACAGCAGGAGCCCCAACACCGGTGAACATTCAAGAAACTTTACAAACCCTCATCGCCTGGGCAACGGCGGGGATACAGAGCACCACCACACTTGCTTTCAACCTGAAGCCAAAAGCCGTATGTCACGGCAGCGGATTTTTCAGGCATCTTCTCCCCTGAAAGGAAGTTCCCATGAAATTCGCATTCAAGCCCTCCGCTTCCCTCAACAGCCTCGTCCTGGCCGGCCTGCTGGCAACGGTGGGCGCCGGCGCCATGGCACAAACACCTCCCGCAGCGCCCGCGGGCTCGCCGCCCGCAGCCGGCAAACCCGCCGGCCCGCATGAAGGCCGCATGGGCCGCCACGACCCCGCCAAAATGCAGGCCATGATCGCCAAGCACCAGGCCGAACTCAAGGCCAAGCTCAAGATCACGCCGGCCCAGGAAGGCGCGTGGACCAGCTACACGGCCGCCATGCAGCCGCCCGCCCACGGCGCGCGTCCCACACCCGAGCAGCGCGCCGAGTTCGACAAGCTGACCACGCCCCAGCGCATCGACAAGATGAAGGAAATGCGCACCCAGCGCATGGCTGAAATGAACGCCGCCATGGACAAGCGCGGCGAAGCCACCAAAACCTTCTACGCCGTGCTGAGCCCCGAGCAGCAAAAGACCTTTGATGCCGAGCACAAGAAGCACGGCCCGCGCGGCGGCCACCGTGAGCACGGCGGCCCGGCACCGCAAAAGGGCTAAGCCACCGGCGCGCTGATCGCGCTGACCCCAAGCCCGCACCGTGACCCGGTGCGGGCTTTTTTACGTCCGCCCGTTTTCGCCGGACGCCGCCCAAAGCCCGCGTAGGACGCTGTCGAATGCCTTTATTCGCGCCGCCCAGCCTCACTAAACTGGGCCCATGAGCGAAGTCCGCAAAGGCCAGGCACCGGCCGTCCTGTCGCGCGATGCTTTCCACGAACGTTTCATGCAATCCTTTGTGGACCCGGCCTTTCGCGCCGAAGATGAAGCCCTGGCGCGGCTCGAATCGCTGGCCTGGGATGCGTACAAGGAAGGCCGCAAGGCGCCCCTCACACGCAAAGCCGGCGAGGGTTTTGCCGACCCTGATTACGACCTGTCGACCGAATGGCTGGAAACCCGCGCACGCCTGCAGAAGACGCAGGCTGTATGGGAAAACCCCGCCACGCCGTCCCGCGTGCTGCTGGTCTGCGGTTCGGCCCGCAACGACGGAACCTGCCCCGGCGAGATCTCCAAGACCTGGCGGCTGCTCAACACCGCCAAAACCGCGCTGGAAGGCGCGGGCATGCACGCCGACGTGCTGGACCTGAGCCTGCTCAGTTCCGATTACCAGTTGCGCATCCATCCCTGCAAGGGCTGCGTCTCCACCGCCATGCCTTTGTGCCACTGGCCCTGCAGTTGCTACCCCAACCATGCGCTGGGGCAGACCGGCGACTGGATGGCCGAGATCTACGAACGCTGGACGGCCGCGCACGGCGTGCTGATCCTCACACCGGTGTACTGGTACCAGTCGCCCAGCCCGCTCAAGCTCATGATGGACCGCCTGGTCTGCGCCGACGGCGGCAATCCCGACCCCACCAGCACCCACGGCAAAAAACCCGAGGAAGCCAAGGCGCTCGAGATGAAGGGCTGGGACTATCCCAAGCACCTGGCCGGCCGCGCCTACGGCCTGGTGGTGCACGGCGACGTCGCCGGTATCGAGGGCACGCGGCGCGGCCTCAGCGACTGGCTGGACTGGATGGGTTTGATAGACGCCGGCAGCCAGGCCCGGCTGGACCGCTACATCGGCTATTACGAACCCTATGCCACCAGCCACGACACGCTGGACGCCGACAAGGCCGTGCTGGCCGAGGTGCGCAACGCGGCCAGCGCGGTGGCCGCCGCCGTGAAGGCACTGCGCGCCGGCACGCTGTTGCAGCCCGACAAGGATTTTCCGCAGCCGCGGCCCAAATAAAGGGCAGCAAAAAGCCGGGCCGCGGGACATGCCCGCGCCCGGCTTTGAGGCATTGAAAATCTGGGCCGAACCGCCCGCAAACGGGCGGCCGGCCTCAGGTCCGGTTTTTAATGCGCGCCGCCACTGACGCCCGCGCCACCCTGGACACTGCCTTGCACGCCGCCCTGTAGGCTGCCTGCCGCACTGCCCACACCGTTACTCACGCCGTTGTAGGTGCGCCGGGCGCCGCTCTTCACGGCGTTACCCGTGCGGGTTGCCGCGCGTCCTGTGGCACGTGCGGTGTCGTCCACCGCACCGGAGACATTGGCACCCGCGCCTACACCTGCGCCCACCCGGCCGCTGGTCATGCCGGAGCCGCTGTCACCGCCGCCCGCCGCGTTCGCGCGGGTGGCGGCGTCAATATTGGCGTTCTGGCCGGCATTGACACCCAGGTTCACGCCCAGGCCGGCATCGGCATTGCCGGCAGCCCTGTTGCCACTCACACCGGCGCCGGCGCCTACACCCACACCGACCCCCAGGCTTTGCGCGAAGGCGCCAGGGGCGGCCAGCGCAGCCGCCAGGGTCAGCGCCACGGCGCCGGGAATCGAGCGAATCAAGAATTTGGACATTTCAATCTCCTTCAAAAAACGATGGCCTTGCCCCAAGGCAAACCACCCGGCAGGGCCGCAACGAAGACCGTTGTGGCCCGCCCATGCCGCTTCGCGTGGATTACTCCCCCCGAAGCAGGTGTGTTGTCTTACTTGGTACCGCCCACAGTGGGGCCTTGCGCACCGCCGGTCGAGGTCGCGGCCGCGTCACGCGCGGCGGAGTTCTGGGCCCGTTTGGCCGCGCGTTTCTCGCGCTTGGCGGCCTTCGCTGCCGCGCGATCGGCCTTGGCGGCTGTGCGTGCTTCAGGCGTCTTGGCCGCACCGCCTGCGGGGGCCGCCGTGTTCTGGTCCTTGGGCTTGGTCGTGCCCGGCGGCGTCGTGGTACTCGTGGTATCGGTCTGCGCCTGGACCTGCCCACCCATCAACAGGGCGGTTGCGATGGCAGCGGCTACGGGAATGGATTTCATCGAAAACTTCTTCATGGTCATTTCCTCTTCGGTTGGCCCCAGAAACAAGGCGTGTGGAACAAACAAGCCCTCATGCGATAACGCGATAACGGGGCTGATTTCAATTTAGGGGCCAAGCCAAGGCGGACGTGCCGGAGAGGCACGCCGCGCCATGTAGGACACTGCGCCCGCGGCGTGTGGTTGCGCAGGCGGCTTCCCAGGGTCGCTGAAGAGGCGCGCCAGCCGGGCGTACAAATAAGTTTTGTCCTACACCTTGGGCGAAAGCCGCGAAGCCACAATGTCCGTCAGGGTGTCCGGCGGGCGCGTATGCTGCCTCTTTGCCGGTATTGATATGTCCGCGCTTCCGGTTTTCCATCACCCGCCCTTTGCCTTTTGCCTCCCTTCTTATGCAGCCTTCCGTTCCCGACCCTTCTGTTTCAAGTCCTAACGGTGCCTCGCGCCGTGGTGCGCCCGACGCGCTGTCCGTCGCCGTACCCGTCACGCCGCCCAAGGCGGGCACGCAGGTTGACATGGCCGCCGTGGAGGCCGACACGCAAACCGCACTGGCCGCCGTGAGCCCCGAGTCCTCGTTCTCCTTCAAGGTGCTCACGGTCAACATCCACAAGGGCTTTACCTTCTTCAACCGCAAGTTCATCCTGCCAGAGCTGCGCGAAGCCGTGCGCAGCGTGGGCGCCGACGTGGTGTTCCTGCAGGAAGTGACGGGCACCCACGCCAAGCACGCCGACAAGTTCGACAACTACCCCGAAACGCCGCACTACGAATTCCTGGCCGACACCATCTGGCCGCAGTTCGCCTACGGCCGCAACGCCGTCTACACCAACGGCCACCACGGCAACGCGGTGCTGTCCAAGTTCCCCATCGTGCGTTTTGAGAACCGCGACGTGTCCATCAGCGGCCCCGAGCGCCGCGGCCTGTTGCACTGCGAACTGCAGATTCCCGGCCGCAGCGTCAACGTCCACGCCATCTGCGTGCACCTGGGCCTGATGGAAACCCACCGCGAGCAGCAGATGGACATGCTCTGCGAGCTGGTGCGCAAGGACATCCCGGCGCATGCCCCCGTGGTGGTCGCCGGCGACTTCAACGACTGGCGGCACCGCGCCCACGCGCGGCTCGAAAAAGGCGCCGAGCTGCACGAGGTCTTCGTGCAGGCCAACGGCCATGCGGCGCGCACCTTCCCCGCACGCCTGCCGCTGCTGCGCCTGGACCGCATCTATGTGCGCAACGCCATAGGCAACGCTCCCGTGGTGCTGCCGCTGCGGCCCTGGTCACACTTATCTGACCACGCGCCGCTCGCGGCAGAAATCGAGATCTAGACATGTCCAGGTGGGTGAGCGGCAACCAGTTCCGCCTGCTGGAGAACGGCGAGGAATTTTTCCCGCGCGTGTTCGAGTGCATCGCCGCCGCCAAACGTGAGGTCGTGCTGGAAACCTTCATCCTGTTCGAGGACAAGGTCGGCGAGGAACTGCATGCGGCCCTGCACCAGGCGGCGCGGCGCGGCGTGCAGGTCGACGTGACCATAGACGGCTACGGCTCGCCCGACCTGTCGCCCGAGTTCATCTCGACGCTCACGCGCGCCGGTGTGCGCCTGCATGTGTTCGACCCCGGCCCCAGGCTCTGGGGCTGGCGCACCAACCTGTTTCGTCGCATGCATCGCAAGATCGTGGTGGTCGACGGCGAGCGCGCCTTCGTCGGCGGCATCAATTATTCGGCCGACCACCTGGCCGACTTCGGGCCCCAGGCCAAGCAGGACTACGCCGTCGAAATCGAAGGCCCCATCGTCGCCGACATCCACAGCTTTGTGCGCCGCGCCCTGGCCGCCGGCCGGCGCAACGCCGGCGCCGAGCCGCCCGAGGGCCTGCGCGAGCGCTTTTCCAACCGCGCGCGCTCGTTCGCAGGCACCTGGCGCGGCGACAGCGTCCCCGCAGCGGCGGGCGAAGCCTCCGCGCTGTTCGTCACCCGCGACAACCGCAAGCACACCAACGACATCGAGCGCCACTACCGCGCGGCCATACGCACGGCACGCCATCGCGTCGTGATCGCCAACGCCTACTTCTTCCCGGGCTACCGGCTGCTCAGGGAAATGCGCCACGCGGCGCGGCGCGGCGTGGACGTGCGCCTCATCCTGCAGGGCGAGCCCGACATGGCCATCGTCAAGACCGCCGCCAGCATGCTCTACCACCACCTGCTGGACGCCGGCGTGCGCATTTACGAATACTGCGAACGGCCGCTGCACGGCAAGGTCGCCGTCATCGACGACGAATGGGCCACCGTGGGCTCCAGCAACCTCGACCCGCTGAGCCTCTCGCTGAACCTGGAAGCCAACGTCGTCATCCGTGACCGCGCCTTCAACCAGGAGCTGGGCACGCGGCTGGCCGCGATCATGCAAAACAGCTGCAAGCAGGTGACCCGCGAAAACCTGGTCGAGCCCACCTGGTGGCGCACCGTGCGCAGCTATTTCGTTTTCCACCTGCTGCGGCGCTACCCGGCCTGGGCCGGCTGGCTGCCGGCGCACACGCCGCGCATCACGCCCGCCGGCCAGGACCTCCCCGCCCCCGCCGGCCCCACCGGCAGAGATGCCGAAGCGGTAAGCCAGCAGGCCAAAACCGTGTGAGCGCCTGATGGCCAGCCCCAACCCGCCCCCCGCCCGCGGCCCCTGGCGCAGCCGGCCCTGGTGGCCCTGGCTCAGGCGCGGCGCCACCAGCGTGTTCTTTGTGCTGGTGGCCGCCCTGCTGGTGTCGCAGGCGCGCAGCATTGCCTGGGGCGAGGTGCTCAACTCCCTCGAGAACTATCCGCTCACCGCCGCCTGGGGCGCCGTGGCCCTGGCCGCGGCCAGCTTCACGCTTTACAGCTGCTTTGACCTGCTGGGCCGGCACTACACGCGCCACAAACTCAGCGCCCCCACCGTGATGCTGGTGACCTTCACCAGCTACGCCTTCAACCTCAACCTCGGCTCGCTGGTGGGCGGCGTGGCCTTCCGCTTCAGGCTGTATTCGCGCCTGGGCCTGAAGCCCGGCGCCATCACGCGCATCATGTCCATCAGCATGCTGGCCAACTGGATGGGGTATGTGCTGCTGGCCGGCGGGGTGTTCAGCCTGCACCCGCCCACCCTGCCGCTGGACTGGCCGGTCACCACCGTCCACCTGCGCCTGGCCGGCCTCGCGCTGCTCGCGGCGGCCGCGGCCTACCTGGGCATCTGCACCTTCACGCGCCAGCGCCACTACGAGCTGCGCGGCCACACCCTCGAACTGCCTTCGCCGCGGCTGGCCGTCCTGCAGCTGCTGATGGGCGCCGGCAACTGGCTCACCATGTCCGGCATCCTGTACATCCTGCTGCAGCACCGCATCGAGTTTTCCGCCGTCGTCAGCGTGCTGCTGCTGGCCGCCGTGGCCGGCGTCATCACCCACATCCCGGCCGGTCTGGGCGTGCTGGAGGCGGTGTTCGTCGCCCTGCTGTCGCACCTGATGCCGCAGGCTGAACTGCTGGCGGCCCTGGTGGCCTACCGCGTCATCTACTACCTGGCGCCGCTGGGCATCGCCACGGCAATCTACGCGGCGATGGAAGCCCACGCCAGGAAACTCGCCCGCGCCGCCCGGGCGGCCCAGCCCCCGCGAAACGCACGCCCGGCCACACGCTGACAAGCCGGGCCCTGCATCCAGGCGCTTTCCGCCCGGTTTAGGCGCCAAAGCCACAGGCCGCCAGGGTTTTCGCCTTTACTTCTGTGTCCATAGCCCCAAAACACTGTATATTGATACAGTGTTTTGATGTTCCCTCGTGTTCTCTTTCCTGCCGATGCGACGCCCGCACCCAGGAAGTCGGCTTCTTTGCCTACAGCCGCGGTTGAACCCGCCGCCGCACCATGAAGTCTGACGTGAAGCAGAAAGGATCTTTGCATGGGCGTGATGAATGACCTGCTGACGACCGACCTCTTTCCGCAAGCCCCGCTGCCCGTCATGCTGCAGGGCCAGGCCGACTTCGAGGGCTTCCGCCGTGCCGCGCGCGGCCTGCTGGCGCAGCAAATGCTGCCCGAGCAGATCAGCTGGCACAGCACCGACAGCGCCGTCCAGGATCTTTTTGCCGCCGCCCGCGCGCCGGGCGGCGCCTTCCAAGACAAGGCCGCGTTCAACGGCGCACCCGCCGTCAGCGTGCCACCCGAATTCATGGCGCTGTGCCAGGTCGTCATCCTGCACAGCGACCCGGGCCGCTTCGGCCTGCTGTACCGCATCCTCTGGCGCCTGGTCCACGAGCCCGGCCTGCGGCAGGATCCGCTTGACGCCGACATGGTGAAAGCCGGCCGCATGGCCGAGGCCGTGCGGCGCGACATGCATGAGATGAAAGCCTTTACGCGCTTTCGCACCGTGCTGGACGACACCTTCCGCTCCGACCCCGAAGTCGGCCCGCTGCATGTGGCCTGGTCCGAGCCCGAACACCACATCATTGAAGCCGTCGCGCCCTTTTTTGAGCGCCGCTACAAACAAATGCGCTGGGCCATCCTGACGCCCGAGCGCAGCCTCGAATGGGACGGCGGGCAGCTGCGCTTCGGTCCCGGCGCCCAGGCGGCGGCGGCCCCGCCGCCCGACGCGGGCGAACAGCTGTGGCTGGCCTTTTACCGGCGCACCTTCCCTCCGGCGCGGCTGAAACCGCAAGCCATGCACAAGCAGATTGCGATCGGGCCTGAGCAGTTGAATGCGGAGTGCGCCGCAACGCCAGCCAAACGGGAAAGAGGGGAAAAAGAACCAGCAGAACCCAAAGAGCCCGCGGATGGCACACACATCATCGAGCTGGTGCGCTCGCGCACGGCCCTGCAGCGCGCCACCAACCGCTGCCGCGAGTGCCCCATCGGCGAACACGCCACACAGGCCGTGTGCGGCGAAGGCCCGCGCAAGGCCAGGGTCATGCTGGTCGGCGAACAGCCGGGCAGCCAGGAAGACCTGGCCGGCAAGCCCTTTGTAGGCCCCGCCGGCCACCTGCTGGATCGCGCGCTGAGCGAGCTCGGCATAGGCCGCGACAAGGTCTTCGTGACCAACGCGGTCAAGCACTTCAAGTTCGAACTGCGCGGCAAACGCCGCATCCACAAGACCCCGGCGCAGCGCGAGATCGCCGCCTGCCTGCACTGGCTGGAAGACGAGATTGCCATGGCGCAGCCCGAGTTGCTGGTCGCCCTCGGCGCAACCGCCGCCCGCGCCCTGCTCGGCAAGGCGGTGCCGGTCATGGCCAACCGCGGCCAGATCCTGGAACGTGAAGACGGGCGCAAGGTGCTCATCACCCTGCACCCCTCCGCCCTGCTGCGCGTGCCGCCACCCGAGCGCGAAAGCGCCTACCGCGAGTGGCTGCACGACCTTTCACGCATCAACCCCCACTGAGCGAACAGAACAGTTCAGGCCGCGTGCCCGGCCATCCTTAACGCGTGCTGTCGCGTGGATCCGGCGTGCCCGGCTCGGTCGCCGGCCGCGTGGTCGAATCCCGGGGGTCGACAGGCATGGGCTGCGCGGGTTCGCTGGCGACGGCGCGGCGTGCCGGGTTGCGGTTCAGGGGGTTCGCCAGGGGCCTGCCCGGATTCGTACCCGTTGCGCCGCGCGTGCCGGGCACCCCGGTGGCGGTATTGCCGCCATTGATATTGGTGCCGCCCGTGCCGGTGCCCGTGTTGGTATTGGTGCCCGTGGTGCCGGTGTTGTTGCCGTTGATGGTGGTGCCCCCGGTGCCGGTCCCCGTGTTGGTGTTCGTGCCCGTGGTGCCGGTAATGCCTGTATTACCTGTCGTACCCGCGGCGCCACCCGTGGTCTGCGCACCCACGGGCGAAAACCCCAGGACAGCCGCGAGCGCGGCGGACAAACATACGCCGCCAGAACGAAGACCCAGGTGCGACAGACTGCTGTTCAACGCTTTCATGACAACTCTCCTGTTTTCCGGCTTGAACACACCGGATTTTCACCACGCATGCGATGGGATCCATTCAATCTACGTCCGCTGTGACGCCCCCGTCACTGCCCGCAGGCTCATACAGCTGTGCGAAGAGGCCTACATCAAATGCGACGCCGTTTTCACGCTGAAGGCCCTGCCGGCCTCGCCACCAACTCCTTGAAGCCGGTCTGCGCATCATGCTCACGCGTGAACACCCAGCCCGGCAGCGGCGCCAGCACGATCTCCGCCGTGGTCCGCACAATGCAGCCCGGCATCACATGGCCGCCCCGCATCTCGCCGCGTGCTGTTGCCACACAGGCATGCAGGTGGACGCCGTCGGGGCTTAGCGTGCCCGACAGCGTGATCAGTTCCAGTGGTTCTTGCAGCACCGTTCCGTCGGGCTGGCCGGCGTAACGGAGTACCGCTTGGGACAGGCTGCCCACTGCGGAGATGATGCAAGCCGCCGTCGTGTTCTGGCCGGCTTGCAGGTCGGCGAAGGCTTTGGTCAGGCTTGTGCGGAGATCTTCTCCGGGGTGGAGGCGGAGGACTTGGGGTTGGGGCATGGGGTTAGGGTAATGGTGGAGCTGTTTTAGTTCAAGCGGGGTGTGCTCTGCTGAGGCTTGCTGGCCGGGGGTAGCCCGGCGGCTACTCACTTTTCTTTTGCTTCGCCAAAAGAAAAGTAAGCAAAAGAAAAGGCGACCCTGGTTGCTGCGTCCCTTCGCTTCGCTGCGGGCAACCTGCGGTGCTCGGTTCAGGCGGGGTCTCG
>NZ_JBFUCN010000009.1:0-160500 GCF_056405195.1 Polaromonas sp. P1_H6 | reverse complement strand
CTGGCCGGGGGTTGCCCGGCAGCAAGTAACTTTCTTTTGCTTCGCCAAAAGAAAGTCACCAAAGAAAAGGCGACCCGCAGTCTGGGTCCCTACGCTTCGCTACGGGCAACCTGCGGTGCTCGAGCCAAGCGGGGTCCGGCTAAACTCGCCTTCGGCTCAGACAACGCCGGCCCTGATCCGCTTGTCTCTGAGCTCCTCGGCCCAGCCAGGACGGGGCAATCGGGAGCGGGGAAAGAAGACAAATACAAACAAGGACTCGCCGTGGCGAGTCCTTGTTTCTTCAGGTATTCGGTATTCCTTCCCCACCCCTTGTGGATGCGCCGAGGAGCGCAGGTTCAGACGGATCAGGGATCGCGTTGTTTGAGCCGAAGGCGAGTTTAGCGAGACCCCGTCTGGACCGAGCACCGCAGGCTGCCCGCAGCGCAGCGGAGGGACGCAGCAACCAGGGTCGCCTTTTCTTTTGCTTACTTTTCTTTTGGCGAAGCAAAAGAAAAGTGAGTAGCCGGGCTACCCCCGGCCAGCAACCCTCAGAGGAGAGCGCGTCGCCGGAACAAGCAACACCTACCCCTGCCCCGAAGCCTCAGAAGCTTCAGCCTTCTTCACCACCCTCACCTCCGGCGAGAGCTGCCAGAAGATCCCCGCCGAGGCCAGCGTGATCAACCCCATCGCGGCAAACGTCGCCTGGAAGGAGTGCAGCGTCTGCACCGCTTCGGCGGTGCCGAAGAAACCCGTGAAGGCGGCCAGCACCGCGCCGGCGGCGGCCACGCCCATGCTCATGGCCAGCATTTGGATCATGGACAGCAGGCTGTTGCCGCTGCTGGCCATGCTGCTGTCGAGGTCGCGCAGGGTGACGGTGTTCATCGCGGTGAACTGCATGGAATTGACCGCGCCGAAGCAGGCCAGTTGCAGGATGTGCAGCCACAGCGGCTGGGCCGGCGTGACGAGTGCGAAACTGGCCATGGTGAGGCCCACCAGCGCAGTGTTGGTCACCAGCACCCGGCGATAGCCGTAGCGCGTGATGAGCGGCGTGGTGACGCGCTTGACCAGCATGCTGGCCACGGCGACGGGCACCATCATCATGCCGGCCTGCAACGGCGAATAATCCAGGCTGACCTGCAGCAACAGCGGCACCAGAAAGGGCATGCACGAGCTGCCCAGGCGCGAGAACAGGTTGCCCAACAGGCCTATGCTGAGCGTGGGGATCGAAAACAGCTTGGGCGAAAACAGCGGGTCGGGCCGCTTGGCCGCATGCAGCCAGTAGGCGGTCAGGCTGGCCATGCCGAACACCAGCAGCACCAGCACGCTGGCCTGTTTCAGGCCCAGGCCCGACAGCCCGTCGACCGCGAGCGAGACGGCCACCATGCCGAAGGCCAGGAACAGATAACCCGGCAGGTCAAAGCGCGGCACCTGCATCCGCGGGTTGTCCTGCATATAGAACACCGTCGCCACCCCGCCCAGCAGCCCCACCGGAATGTTGATGAGGAAGACCCAGTGCCAGGTGGCCACCTCGACCAGCCAGCCGCCCAGGGTGGGGCCTATCAACGGGCCGATCAGGCCCGGAATGGCGATAAAGCTCATGGCCTGCAAAAAGCGTTCGCGCGGGAAGGCGCGCAGCACGGCGAGCCGGCCCACCGGCAGCAGCAACGCCCCGCCCATGCCCTGCACCACGCGCGCGGCCACCAGTTGCATCAGGTTGCCGGACAGCGCGCAGGCGATGGAGCCGACGACGAACAAGGAGATCGCGCCCACATACACGCGCCGCGTGCCGAAGCGGTCGGCGATCCAGCCGGAGGCGGGGATCAACATGGCCATGGTGAGGGAATAGGCCACCACCACCGACTGCATGCGCAAGGGGCTTTCGCCGAAACTGCGGGCCATGGCCGGCAGGGTGGTGTTGACGATGGTGGCGTCCAGGGTCTGCATGAAAAAGCCGATGGCCACCAGCCAGAGCAGCACACGCAATGATTTTTCTTCTGCCTGCATGGTTGAGAGATGAAAAATGGCGGACTTGGTTCAGGGCATTGAACAGACGGAAAGAACGGCGGACAGCAAAAAGCCGCCTCGAGGGCGGCTTTTTGAGCGGGGTGCGGGATTCGCCTCAGGCCGAGAAGCTGGAACCGCAGCCGCAGGTGCTGGTGGCGTTGGGGTTCTTGATGACGAACTGGGCGCCTTCAAGGTCGTCCTTGTAGTCGATCTCGGCGCCCACCAGGTACTGGTAGCTCATGGCGTCGATCAGCAGGGACACGCCGTTCTTGGTCATGGTGGTGTCGTCTTCGTTGGTGATTTCATCAAAGGTGAAACCATACTGGAAGCCGGAGCAGCCGCCGCCCTGGACGAACACGCGCAGCTTCAGGTCGGGATTGCCTTCTTCGGCGATCAGCTCAGCCACCTTGGAGGCGGCGCTGTCGGTGAAGACAAAAGGCGCGGGCATTTCGGTCTGGATATTTTCGGCAACGGCACTCATGGGGACTCCAATACATCATCAAGCGAACATCGTCCGCGATTCGGGGCTGCAGGCTCTGGCGGCACTGATAGGCAAATAGTACAGCAATTCAATCAACCATAACGCCCATGCGTGTTAGGCGCAGCCATCTATTTGTGAGCGCTTACTCTCAAAATCCACCCGGCAGGCTTAGATATTGTTGGCCGCCAGCTTGAGCGTGGGCTTTTCTTCCAGCTCCGGATGCGTGGTGGGACGCAACTGTCCAAAGATGACGGCGCCCTGGTGCATTTCAAGCGCTTTGTAGGACACGTCGCCCTCGATCTTCGCCTTGGGCTGCAGCTCGAGCAGCTCGGAAGCATGCACGGGCCCCATGACGCGGCCGTTGATGATGACGTGGTCGGCGTGGATATAGCCGGTCACGGTGGCGGACTCGCTGATCACCAGGATGCTGGAGCTGCCTTCGGCGGCCCGAATGTCGCCTATGACTTCGCCGTCTATGCGCAGGCCGTCGGTGAACTTCAGGTTGCCTTCAATACAGCTGCCCTGGGCAATCAGGCTTTTGATAGGCGGCTGTTTCTTTTTTCCAAACATACAAAAATTCCTGTGCTGGGTCGGTGTGCAATGGGCGGGATGGCTGGGGGAAATTCATTCAAAGCTTGAAGGTCTGGGAAGATCTGACCGCTGTTCCCTCAATGACCTTAGCTGTAACACTTTGTACCACGGCTTGGGGGGGCAAGTCGAGGACACCCTCCACACGCCGGTACTGTTTGAACTGTAAAGTTTGCGGCCCTCCGGGCAAAGTCATGCTCCAGGGCTTGCCGGCCTGGGTTCCATGGACGGTGAGGTCCAGTTTCCCGTTGAAATTCGGGGCGGCTTTCTCAGCCTGGATGACCAGCACCTGCCACTTGAGCTGGGTGTCGGACAGCCTTTCGGCCTGCAGGCTGCGGATGGTGGCCACTTCGGCGCTACCGGCCGGCAGCAGCTTTTCAAAAAAGCCCAGGTCGTCGCGCAGGCTTCGGTTGTCCGCTTCCAGCTGCCGGATCTGGCTCATCATTTTTTCCTGGGCGGCTTTTTCGGCGGTCAACAGGCTGCCTGAGGTGTTGGCGATGGACTGCGCCTTGTCGCGATCCGAGCGCAGGCTGGCCAATTCCTGCCGCAGCAGCACCAGTTCTTCCTTGCTGCCCGTGTCTGTGCCGGTGATGCCCTTGCCGAATTCGAAGGCCCACAAGGCGATGGCGCCGGAAAAGCCGAGCATCAGGGCGCCGGCGATCCAGCGCAAGGGCCAAGGGAGCGAGCTGCGCACCGACATGCGCGGGGAACTGATGGTCAGGCGACGGCGAAACAGGCGAAATTTCAAAAAAGGGCCCTGCTGTTTTCGGTTCGGGGAGCGTGCATTGTGCACTCAGACGAGGCCCAGAAAGGGTATTAATCCCCACAATACCGGTAAAGCCACAGTAAGGGTTTGCATCCGGGTTTGCCGGACGGATGGCCCATGAAAAAAGCCGCCAGGCTTGCACCAGGCGGCTTTTTTGGGAGCGAAGCGGATTTAGCGCTTGCTGAACTGCTTGCGACGGCGAGCAGAACGGAAACCGACTTTTTTACGTTCGACTTCACGTGCATCGCGGGTCACAAAGCCGGCCTGGCTCAGGGCCGGCTTCAGCGTTGCGTCGTAATCGATCAGCGCGCGGGTGATACCGTGGCGCACTGCGCCGGCCTGGCCGGACTCGCCGCCGCCGTGGACGTTGACCATGATGTCAAACGTCTCGACGTGGTTCGTCAGAAACAGGGGTTGGCGGCAGATCATGATCGAGGTTTCACGACCGAAGAACACCTGGATGTCACGATCATTGATCGTGATCTTGCCGGTGCCTTTTTTGATAAACACACGGGCGACGCTGGATTTGCGACGGCCGGTGCCATTGTTCCATTCACCAATCATCAATAGCTCCTTAGATGTCCAGCACTTTGGGCTGTTGGGCGGTATGCGGGTGCTCTGCACCACCGTACACCTTGAGTTTCTTGATCATGGCGTAGCCGAGCGGGCCCTTGGGCAGCATGCCCTTGACGGCTTTTTCCAAAGCGCGGCCGGGGTGCTTGGCTTGCATGTCGCGGAAGTTGGTGGCAGTGATGCCGCCTGGATATCCGGAATGGCGATAGTAGATCTTGTCGGTCGACTTGGCGCCGGTGACGCGCAGCTGGGCTGCGTTGATGATGACGATGAAGTCACCGGTATCGACGTGAGGCGTATAAATGGCCTTGTGTTTGCCGCGCAAACGGAGAGCAACTTCGCTGGCTACTCGTCCGAGGACCTTGTCGGTCGCGTCAATCACAAACCACTCGTGCGTCACGTCAGCGGGTTTTGCGCTGAACGTTTTCATGAGTTTTCTTTCGAAAAAATGGTTTGTCGGGTTCTTTTCTGCGGTCGGTGTTCTTCTGATGAGAACCTCTTAGGCAGTATTGTTTAGCCTCTGCCGCGGAACCACAAGGCGCTGCAGAGCCCACGATTATATGAAAAATCAAGGACTTGCGTCAATATTCGGCCGCTTTTAAGGCATTCCCCCCCGGCAAGAAGGTAGGATAGGCCCATGTTTTCCTATCGCCACGCCTTCCACGCAGGCAACCACGCCGACGTGCTCAAGCACACCACGCTGATCGCGTTGATGAAGTACCTGACCCAGAAAGACACGGCGCTGACCGTGATCGACACGCACGCGGGCGCGGGCCTGTACCGGCTGGACGGTGATTACACCGAAACCAGCGGCGAGGCCCAGGAGGGCATTTTCCGCCTGCTGTCCGAGCCCAAAGCGGTTACAACCCCCGCGAAAAAAGCGCCTACTGCTACCAAAACCGCAGCAGCCGGCGCAGGCAAACCCGCCGCCGCCCCGACTTGGGCGCCTGCGCTGCAGGACTATATTGACCTGCTGCGCGGCCTGAACCCGCAGTTCGCCGAAACCGGCGACCTCGCCCACCTCAAGATTTACCCGGGCTCCCCCTTCATCGAGCAGCAATTCCTGAGCGGGCGCGACAAGCTCAAGCTGTTCGAACTGCACCCCACCGATTTCAAGTCGCTTTCCGGCAACATCGAGCAGCTGGGCGTGGGCCGCCAGGTGGCCGTTGCCCGTGAAGACGGCTTTGAAGCGCTCAAAACCTTTTTGCCGCCGCCGGCCCGCCGGGCCATGGTGCTCTGCGATCCCAGCTACGAAATGAAGAGCGACTACGGTCGCGTGGCCACCTGCATGGCCGATGCCCTCAAGCGATTCGCCACCGGCACCTATGTGGTCTGGTACCCCATCATTCCGCGGCCCGAAGCGCACGATTTGCCGCGAAAACTCAAAACCCTGGCCGTCAAAAGCAGCCGCAGCTGGCTGAATGCGGCTTTAACGGTGAAATCAAGCAAGTTAACGACAGATACGAGCGGAGAAGTGATTCGCCCGGGACTTCCCGCAAGCGGCATGTTCGTCATCAACCCGCCCCACACGCTCAAAGCGGAGCTGCAAGCCGCCCTGCCGCAAATGGTGGCGCTGCTGGGCCAGGACCGCAACGCGGGCTTCACGCTGGAACACGGCGGCTGAAGCGCACGAGGCAAGCGCCTTGCGGCGCCGAGGCTAGCTGGTTTGCAGCGCCGCGCGCGCATGTTTTCCTGTCTTTACCGCCGCGATGAGTTGTGGCAAGGTTGCCTGTCACCTGTCCCGCGTCCACAGCCCCACCCTCCTGACTGACTTTTCACCGGCGTTTTACGACCCTCATGCCCGCTCAGGCACATCCGACCTCCCCTGCCCTGCCCGACACACCCGGCGGCGGGCCGCGCGCGGACTACGCGGCCCCGGCGGACGAGGAATCCATGGAAGCCGAAATCGCGCGGCAGGTCGCGCTGCGCACGCGAGAGCTGGGCGCCTCGCTGGCGCGCTACCAGACCATGGTCGACCTGGCGACCGAAAACATCTGCGTGGGCCAGGGCGGGCTGCTCCGCTTCGCCAATCCGCCCTGCCTGGCCTTGCTGGGCACGCAGGCCGGCACCATGGCCGACCGCCTCATGATCGAGTTCATCCATCCGGACGATCGCGAGTTTGTTTCCGGCAAGCACCAGTTGCGCGCCGCCGGCAATGTCGTCCCGGCCTTTGAAGCGCGATTCCAGCGCGACGACGGTACGGTTTCCTGGGTGGAAATCAATGGCGTGCTGGTGGACTGGGAGGGTGCACCCGCGGACCTGTTTTTCCTGAAGGACGTCACCGAACGCAAAAGGCTGGAGGCCCTGACCCAGTCCGCCGCCGAGCGCTACCGGGCGGTCGTGGAAAACGTCAACGACACCATCCTCGTGGTGCAAAAAGGCATCGTCCGTTTTGCCAATGCCAGCGCGCAGGAGCTGTTCGGCTGCGCGCTCATCGGCCTGCCTTCGCTGCACCTGATACATCCCGACGACCGCCCCATCGTGCAGCAGCGCCGCGAACTCATGCAGTCGGGCACCATGGTCAGCGCCTATGAGGCCCGGTTCATCACGCCGCCGCGCGAGGCCATGGCGCCTTCGCTGCGCACCGGCTGGGCCAGCATCTACGGCACGCGCATCGAATGGGACGGCGAGCCCGCTCTGCTGGTGCTCATGTCCGACATCAGCGAACGCCGCCGGCTCGACCAGGAGCTCAAGAGCGCGCTGGTGCAGCGCGAGGCCATCCTCGAGACCACCGCCGTCGGCGTGACCTTCCTGAAGGCGCGGCGCCACCAGTGGCTGAACCGCACGCTGGCCGCCATGCTGGGCTACAGCCCGGCCGAGCTGCTGGGCCAGGAAACCCGGGTGCACTATCCCGACGACGAAGAGTTCGAGCGCCTGGGTGCGCTGGCCTACGCGCAGATCACGCAAACCGGCCTGTTCTCGGCCGAAGCCCGCATGCGCAGAAAGAACGGCGAACTGATCTGGGTGCAGCTGGACGGCTCGGCGCTGGACCGCAGCCGGCCCGAGGACGGCTCGGTCTGGACCTACGTGGACATCACGCGCCGCAAGGAAGCCGACGAGGAAACCCGCCGCGCTTTGGTGCGCGAGCGCGAACTGGGTGAACTCAAGACCCGCTTTGTCTCCATGGCTTCGCACGAATTCCGCACACCGCTGGCAACCATTCTGTCCTCGGCCGAATTGATAGAGCACTACGGCGAAAAAATCACGCATCGCGAGCGCCAGGACATCATGGCCGACCTGGTGGTCGCGGTGAAGCGCATGCAGGGCATGCTCGAAGACATGCTGACCGTCGGCCAGGCCGACGCAGGCAAGCTCAGGCTCAACCTGCGGCCGGTGGACATCGCGGCGCTGTGCCGCAAGCTCGTGACCGAGGTGCACACCAGCGACGCCGGCCAGCATGCCATCGAGTTCGAGGCGCCGGTCGGCCACGACGCTTTTTCGCAGCTGGTCATGCTCGACGAGCGGCTGATACGCCACATCACCAGCAACCTGTTGACCAACGCCTGCAAGTACTCCGCCCCGGGCAGCGTGGTGGTGCTGACGCTGGGCGGTGACAAGGACGAGCTGGTCCTGCAGGTCAGCGACGAAGGCATCGGCATCCCGACCGCCGACCTGCCGCGGCTGTTCGAGAGCTTTCACCGCGGCTCCAACGTCGGCAACCGCCAGGGCTCGGGCCTGGGCCTGGCCATCGTCAAGCACGCCGTCGACCTGCACCACGGCAAAATCGAAGTGGCGAGCACGCCAGGCGCAGGCACCCGGTTCACGGTCAGCCTGCCCATCTCCCGGGGACAAACATGACACTGATTCTGATCGTTGAAGACGACGACGCCATCCGCAGCAACATCGTGCGCCTGCTCAAGCTCGAGGGTTTTGAGACCGCCGCCGCATCCGACGGCGTGCAAGGCCTGGCGCTGGCCCGCGCCAGCAGGCCGGACCTGATCATCTCCGACGTCGGCATGCCCGGCATGAACGGCTTCGAGCTGCTGGCCACCCTGCGCGCCGACCGCGACATGGCCAACACCCCCTTCATGCTGCTCACGGCGCTGGACGACCGCGACAGCATGCGCCGCGGCATGACCTCCGGCGCCGACGACTACCTGTCCAAGCCCTTCAGCCGCGCCGAGCTGCTGGACGCCGTCAATGCCCAGCTCAAGAAAAAAGCCCGGGTGCGCGAAGCCATTGATTCGGAAGTGGCCGCCGGCGAACAGCGCCTGCGCGCGGCCTTCTCCAATCGCATCAGCGGCGATCGGCCCGACTCGGTCCCCGTGGACATTCCCGCCACGGCGCAAACCGAAGAAATTTCCAGCGCCACGGTGCTGGTTGCCAGCATCCGTAACTTCACGTCCATCGCCGAAAAACTCAGCGCCGCCGAAGTTTCGCAATTGCTCACCGAATACTTCGAACGCGTCTCCGAACCCGTGCTGAAGAACAGCGGCCGCCACATCAAGTTCATCGGCGACGGCCTGATGGCGGTGTTTTCGGACACCATGACGGGCTCGCCGCTGCCGGCTCCGCGCCGGGCGATTTCCGCCGCCCTGGCCATGGCGCTGGCCACGCATGAATTCCGCGACTGGCTGGATGAACGCTTCAGCGCGCGCGCCCTGCCGCCCTTTGCCATGGGCGTGGGAATCCACAGCGGCGCCGTCACGCTGTGCCAGCTCGGCACGCAGCAGAACAAGGAAGTCACTCCCGTCGGCGAAACCGTGACCCTGGCCGCGCGCCTGGAAAGCGCATCCGAGGAAATGGGCTGGACCGTCATGGCCAGTGAAGAGGCCCTGGGCCTGGCCGGCACCGGCATACAGACCGGCATCCACACCTCACTGGTGGTGCCGGGCAAGAACCTCGCCATCGACGTGGTGGAAGTGATCGGCCTGGTCACCACCATGGAGGACAAGATCCACGGCATGGCCAGCCTGACCGAGCGCGCCAAGGAGATCAGCGACGCGGTGCGTGCCAACTCCGACATCACCGCGCGCGCCGTCAAGGGCGCGCTCGACTCCAAGCTGTCGGCCCTCAAGGATCTGCGCTTCGACGCCAGCACCGAGCCGGTGCGGCTCAAGGGCTACCGCATCACGCGCAAGATAGGCGCGGGCGGCATGACCGAGGTCTACCTCAGCGAACGCGAGTCCGACGGCCTGCCCATCGTGCTCAAGGTGCTCGATTCGCGCGGCAAGGAAGCCTCCGAGCACCTGGTGCGCTTCATCCAGGAATACGCCCTGCTGTGCAAGATAGACCATCCGCACGTCATCAAGATCTATGACCAGGGCTTCACCGACGAACATGCCTACATCGCGATGGAGTACTTCGAGCGCGGCGACCTGCGCGGCCTGTTCGGCCCCAGCCTGGCACGGCCGCAGGCGCTGACGGTCGCGCGCGAAATCGCCCATGCCCTGTCGGCCATCCACGCGCACGGCATCGTGCACCGCGACATCAAACCCGAAAACGTCATGTTGCGCGCCGACGGCAGCGTGGCGCTGGCCGATTTCGGCATCGCCAAGTCCATGCTGCAGTCGCAGAACATGGGCCTGACGCAAACCCACCACGGCGATGTGGTCGGAACGCCCTACTACATGAGCCCCGAGCAAGCCACCGGCCGCAAGGTCACGGCGCTGTCCGACCTCTACAGCCTGGGCGTGATGCTGTTCGAGATGCTGGCCCACCGCAGGCCTTACATCGCCGAGTCACTCGAGCTGTTGCTGGCCAAGCACCTGAACGCCGAAACCCCCGCACTGCCGGCCCCGCACGCGGACCTGCAAGGCATCGTCAACAAGCTGATGGCCAAAAGGCCCGAGCAGCGCTATGAATCGGCCGAGGCGTTTTTGCTGGAACTGGAAGCCGTGGCGCCCGCACCCGAGATTAGTCTCTAGCTTCTAGTACTTCAGAGCAGTGCTTTTTCCCCAGAAGACCCTGTACGCAAAGATCGTGTAGCCGATGATCATCGGCAGCACCACCGCCGCCCCGGCCAGGATCACACCCATGGCCTCTGGCGCGGCGGCGGCTTTCCAGATGTCCAGGCTGTCGATCACCAGCCAGGGAAACAGGCTGTAGGCCAGGCCGTAGAAGGCCAGCATGAACACACCCACCGTCGCGCCGAAGGGCACCCAGGCGCCGTATTCATTGCCCTGGGCCAGCCGCACCGGCAGGCGCTGCAGGCTGCGGAAGATCACACCGAACAGCACCAGCGTGGCGGCCGGAATCGGCAGCAGCAGCACGATGTTGGGGAAGGAAAACCACTTGTTAAAAATACTGTGGCTGACCAGCGGCGTGGCGATCGAGATCGCCGCCACCCCGGCCATGGTGAACCACAGGCTGGCACGCGCCCAGCGCACCGCGCGCAACTGCAGCTCGCCCTCGGACTTGATGATGAGCCAGCCCGCGCCCATCAGGCAATAGGCCGCCACCAGGGACAGGCCTATCACCGCGTTGAACACGATGGTCCACCAGTTGCTGGCAAAGCCGGTGACCAGCGAGCCCAGCATATAGCCCTGAGACCAGCTCGCCAGCAGCGAGCCGGTGTAGAACATGCGGTTCCACAGCGGCTTGTGGCTGGCGCGCGCCTTCACCCGGAAGTCGAAGGCCACGCCGCGCAAGGTCAGGCCTATCAGCATGAAAGCCACCGGCAGGTAGAGCGCGCCCAGGATCACGCCGTGCGCCACCGGAAACACCGTGAGCAGGATGCCTACGCCCAGCACCAGCCAGGTTTCATTGGCATCCCAGAACGGGCCTATGCTGGCGATCATGGTGTCCTTGTCCTCGTCGCTGGCTCGGCGCATCAGCACGCCCACGCCGAGGTCGTAACCGTCCAGGATCACATAGGCCAGCATCGCCAGCCCCATCACCACCAGGAAAACAATCGGCATCCAGCCGGCGGCTTGCGTCAGGTCGGGGGCAAGATCAAGCATGGGATGCTCCTTCCTTTTCGGGATAGTTCACGACGTTGAGTTCTTTTTCGGTTTCGCCCGCGGTGTTGTCGTCGTCGCCGAAAGGCTTGTCCGCATGCTTCCTGTGCCGCGCGAGGTAGAAGACCACCGACACATAAGACGCCAGCAGCACCGCGTATAGCGCGAGGTAGAGCGACAAGGTCAGCGCGATGCGCGGCGCCGGCACTTTCGAGGCCGCGTCGGCCGCCGTCAGCACGCCCGTCACCAGCCAGGGCTGGCGGCCGATTTCGGTCACGTACCAGCCGGCGACCAGTGCGATCCAGCCCGCGAAAGTCATGGCCACCAGCAAGCGGGCATGCCACACCGTCAAGGTGCGCGCCGGGTCTCTCTTCCACGGGGCCAGCTGCAGCACGCTGGCCCAGCTGACCAGCAGCATCAGCACGCCCACACCCACCATGATGCGGAAGGCCCAGAACACCGGCGCCACGGGCGGGTGCTTGCCCTCGAACTGGTCCAGGCCCTTGACCTCGCCGTCCATCGAGTGCGTGAGGTAGAGCGAGGCCAGCTTGGGGATCGCGATTTCATAGCGGTTGGCCTTGGCCTTTTCGTCCGGCAAGGCGAACAGAATCGCGGGCACGCCTTTTTCGGTTTTCCAGATGCCCTCCATCGCCGCCAGCTTGGCCGGCTGGTGCTCCAGCGTGTTGAGGCCGTGCTGGTCGCCCGCGACAATCTGCAGCGGAATCAACATCGCGGCCATGTAGATACCGGTCTTCAGGCCGGCCATCACTTCGGCCCCGCGGTCGTTGCGCAGCCAGCGGTAGGCCGAAATTCCGGCCACCAGAAAGGCCACCGTGAGTCCGGAAGCCAGCAGCATGTGCGTGAGCCGGTACGGGAAGGAGGGGTTGAAGATGACTTCAACCCAGCTCGTCACATGCGCCTGGCCGTTGATCATTTCAAACCCGGCGGGCGTCTGCATCCAGGAGTTGAGCGCCAGGATCCAGAAGGCCGACAGCGTGGTGCCGCCCGCCACCAGCAGGGTGGCCACGGTGTGCATGGTCTCGCTGACGCGTTCGCGCGCGAACAGCATCACGCCCAGCATGGTAGCCTCCAGGAAGAAGGCCGTCAGCACCTCATAGGCCAGCAGCGGCCCGGCGATGTTGCCGACCTTCTGCATATAGCCCGGCCAGTTGGTGCCGAACTGGAAGCTCATGGTGATGCCGCTGACCACGCCCAGCGCGAAGGTCAGCGCGAAAATCTTCACCCAGAACTGGTAGGCGTCCATCCAGAATTGGTCCTGGCTTTTGACGAAGCGCAGCTTGAAATACAGCAGCACCCAGCCCAGCGAGATGCTGATGGTCGGGAACAGGATGTGGAAGGTGATGTTGGCCGCGAACTGGATGCGGGCCAACAGGAATGCGTCAAGTCCGTCCATCGTCAACTCCTGGTGTCATCGGGAAGGTTGGCAGGCAGCGCTGCGGGTGGTGCGGGCGCTCCGGAAGGCTGAGCCGCCACTGTGGTGGATGGCGCGCGGCCTGTCAAACCGGCCTTCATGCCGCCGGTAACCTTGTTTTTCATCTCCAGCAGCTTCTGCACCTTGGCGCCCATCTTCATGAGGCTCATCAGGGTCGCCGAATCCATTTTCTGCACGTCCGCCAGCCAGCCCGTCATGAGCTCAATCAGGTCGTGCATCTGCTTCATGCGCGCCTGGGCGTGGATGTCGTCCGCATGCGAGGGGTGTTCCATCAGCGCATCGCGCAGCATGGACAGCGTCGGGTCGATCTCGCGCTTGCGGCGCTCTTCGGCCAGCGTGCGGAAGATGGCCCAGACGTCTTCAGGCGCCTGGAAATACTCGCGCCTGTCGTTGGGCAGGTGCTGCAAGCGCACCAGGTTCCAGGACTGAAGCTCCTTGAGCCCCATGCTGACGTTGGAGCGGGAGAACGCCAGCGCCTCGCCGATTTCGTCGGCATTGAGGGCCCGCGGCGACACATATAAGAGAGCATAAATCTGCCCCACGGTGCGGTTGATGCCCCAACGGCTGCCCATTTCACCGAAATGCAGGACAAAACGCTGGGTTAAGGGGGGCAGGTTCATGGCGCCGGGCCTCTTTGGTTTATTGAATTTTCAGGAATTACTGAAATTCTAATAAATTGAAACAGTTTGCGCCAGTCAGGTTTGATTGACCCTGCGCGGCTGTCGGGGTGCGCCGGGCACCTTGCGGATTGAATTCAGCCAAGCAAGCCGGGCGCAATATGGTCATACTGGCCCGCCCAAACCACAACACCTCAAAAAGGACTCCATGCGCCACACCACCACAGCCCTCGGCTTTGCCGTCACCTTGGCCTTTGTGGCCGGCATCGCGTTATCACCGTTGGCCCAACGCGCCTTGCCCGAAGCGCATGCGCAAGCCGTGCCCCTGGCGCCGGCGATGATTGACCTTGCTGCGCTCAAGCACAGCGACATTCCCCCCACCCCAAACCCCGAAATGAACGCCAGGGGATTGGTCATCACCGACAACGCCACCATCGGCATTCAATCCGGCAACGTGGCCAAACACATTCACCCCAAAACCGACGAGATCCAGTACATCATCGAAGGCAGCGGCGCGATGTGGCTGGGCGGCGAACGCAAGGAGTTCAAACCGGGCACGCTGATCATCATCCCCAAAGGCACGGCTCACGGCGGTACGCTGGTGACCAGCGGGCCCGTCAAGGCGCTTGCCATCAAGATCCCGCCGCAACCCAGGGACGACGTGACCTTCGTGAATTGAGCAACTGAGCAACTGAGCGGGTGCGCCCGCAGCCAGCGGCGTTTCAGCGTTGAGCGCGGGGCGCGGCGGGGCGCCGCCGTACAGCCGGGCGCTTCCTGGCGGCGGGCGGTGGTGCCACCGCCACCTCGGGCGTGGACTCCGGCACCAGCAACACCACTTCCTTGAAGCCCAGGCCCAGCATGCCCAGCTCCTCGGCCGCCGCGCGGCTCAGGTCGATGATGCGGTTGCCGGCGTAGGGGCCGCGGTCGGTGATGCGCACGTCCACGTCACGGCCGTTGACCAGGCTGTGCACGCGCACCAGGGTGCCGAAAGGCAGGGTGCGGTGGGCGGCGGTGAACTCGCGCATGTCAAAACGCTCGCCGCTGGCGGTGCGCCGGCCGTTGAAGCGCGGGCCGTACCAGGAAGCCGTTCCCCGCTGGAACTCGCGCGGCACTTCGCCGCCCAACAGTTCGGGGCGTGGCCGCTCGCTGAGAGATACCGATGCTGGCACTTCATCAACGGCCTGGCCGGGCGCGTCATGCTGCTGCGCCGCGGCGGGCCGGGGCGTCGTGCGAGGTCCCGGCGGTGTGGTCGGCGCCGTCGTGCACGCCGCCAGTAAGGCGACCAAGGCCGCCGCACCGGCGACTCGAACAATCTGGATCACACCCTGCCGCATGGGGTGGCCGGGCTCAAGCCCGTTGCTGCAGCCGCCCGATGATTTCGGTCGTCGCCGCGGCCTGGTTCATCGTGTAGAAATGAATGCCGGGCACGCCCGCGGCATACAGCTGCTCGCACAAGCCGGTGATCACGTCCAGGCCGAAGCTCTTGATGGACGCGGTGTCGTCGCCGAAGCCCTGCAGGCGCAGGCGTATCCAGCGCGGGATCTCGGCGCCGCAGGCGTCGGAAAAGCGCATGAGCTGCGTGGAACTGATGATGGGCATGATGCCAGGCACCACAGGCACGTCCACGCCCAGCGCCTGCGCGTCGTCAACGAAGCGGAAGTAGGCGTCGGCATTGAAGAAATACTGCGTGATGGCCGAATCGGCGCCGGCCTTGACCTTTTTGACGAAGGCCTGCAGGTCGGCGTCGGCCGATCGGGCCTGCGGATGGACTTCGGGGTAGGCCGCCACCTCGATGTGGAAGGCGTCACCGGTTTCCTCGCGGATAAAGGCCACCAGGTCGCTCGCGTAATGGAACTCGCCGCCGGCGCCGTAGCCGCTGGGCAGGTCGCCGCGCAGCGCCACCAGGCGCTTGACGCCCATGGCCCGAAGCGTGGCCAGTTGCACGCGCACCGTGGCCTTGGTCGCGCCCACGCACGAGAAATGGCAGGCCGCGGCCACACCTTCGTCGAGGATTTCCTTCACCGTGCCGAAGGTGCCGTCCTGCGTGGAGCCGCCGGCGCCGAAGGTGACCGAGCAGAACTCGGGCTTGTGCGCATACAGCGCCTGGCGCACCACGCGCAGTTTCGCCGCGCCTTCGGGTGTCTTGGGCGGGAAGAATTCAAAGCTGAAGGGCAGGTTCATCACGTATCTCTCACTCGTTGTCGGTTTTTTTGTCGCGCCGTTTGCCGCGCGCGGGGCCAGGCTGGCCTGCATGCGCGAGTTCGGAGTCTTCGTGCGGCGCGCGGGAGGCGCGCATTTCGGCGCGCGGAACCCGCTTGGCGACCTTGCGCTGCGGCGCAGCCGGCAGCGGCTGGTCTTCACCCGCCACCTCATCGCCTTTGACGGCCTGGATGAAAAATTCGCGGTTGCCGTCGCCGCCTTCAATCGGCGAGGCCAGCCAGGCCTTGACCTCTAGCCCCAGCGCCGCGCAGGCATCGCGCAAACGTTTTTCCACGAACTCAAAATGCGCGGGGTCACGCACGATGCCGCCCTTGCCGATCTGGCCGGGCTGCAATTCAAACTGCGGCTTGACCAGCATCAGCAGATCGCCGCCGGGCTTGAGCAGGCGCACCACCGCCGGCAGCACCAGCGTCAGCGAGATAAAGGACAGGTCGCCGGTCAGGAAGTCGAAGTCGGCTTCGATGGACGGGGTTTCGTCGCCTTCATCGTCAACATCGAAGTCATCCGAAAAATCCATATCGCCGCTATCGCCCGCATGGCCGGCCACCAGGTCGGCGGCCGTCATGGAACGCGCATTGACGCCTTCGATGCAAACAACACGCGGGTCCTCGCGCAGGCTGGCATGCAGCTGGCCGTGGCCCACGTCCACCCCCACCACCTGCACGGCGCCGTGCTGCAGCAGGCAGTCAGTGAAGCCTCCGGTCGACTGGCCGACGTCCAGGCAGCGCAGGCCGGCCACGGACAGTCCCGTGGCCTTGAGCGCGCCTTCGAGCTTGAGCCCGCCGCGCGAAATGTATTTGGCTTCCGTGGTGTCCAGCAGCTGAAGCTCCGCGCCTTCCGGAATCTCGTCACCGTTCTTGGCGACTTTTTTCCAGGGCGCCTCCGCCTCCGCACGCCACTGCACGCCCGATGCAATCAGGCGCTGGGCCTGCGAGCGGGTGGCGGCATGGCCGTGGTCGACGAGGAAGAGGTCAGCGCGCATGTAGTGTTCCGGTATTCCAACAACAGCCTCAAGGGCGTAGCGAGCGGCCCGAGAGCAAGGCGCGGGCGTCAGGCAACCGGAATGCACTTGAGGTGCATGAGGATTGCCTGATCGGGACCCGCAACGCCGCTATCGGGTCGCGCAGTAGCCACGAAAAATCAATAGCGGTAGGTATTGGCTTTGTACGGGCCGGCTTTAGAAACGCCGATATAAGCCGCCTGCTCATCGCTCAGCTCGGTCAGCACCGCGCCGACCTTCTTCAGGTGCAGGCGCGCGACCTTTTCGTCGAGGTGCTTGGGCAGCACGTAAACCTTGCCCACTTCATAGTCGGCCTGCTTGGTGAACAGCTCGATCTGGGCGATGGTCTGGTTGGCGAAGCTGGACGACATCACGAAGCTCGGGTGGCCGGTGCCGCAACCGAGGTTCACGAGGCGGCCCTTGGCCAGCAGGATGATGCGCTTGCCGTCCGGGAAAATCACGTGGTCGACTTGCGGCTTGATCTCTTCCCAGGTGCATTTTTCAAGCGCAGCGACGTCGATCTCGTTATCGAAGTGGCCGATGTTGCAGACGATAGCCTGGTCTTTCATCTTCGCCATGTGGTCGTAGGTGATCACGTTCTTGTTGCCGGTGGCGGACACAAAGATGTCGGCCTTGTCGGCAGCGTATTCCATGGTCACGACCTTGTAGCCTTCCATCGCGGCCTGCAGGGCGTTGATCGGGTCGATCTCGGTCACCCACACCTGGGCGGACAGCGCGCGCAGCGCCTGGGCCGAGCCCTTGCCCACGTCGCCGTAGCCGGCCACGCAGGCGACCTTGCCGGCCACCATCACGTCGGTGGCGCGCTTGATCGCGTCGACCAGGGATTCGCGGCAGCCGTAGAGGTTGTCGAACTTGGACTTGGTCACCGAGTCGTTGACGTTGATGGCGCGCAGGGCCAACGTGCCCTTGGCCGACATTTCATTGAGGCGCAGCACGCCCGTGGTGGTTTCTTCGGTCACGCCGATGATGTTCTTCAGGCGGCGGCTGTACCAGGTCGGGTCTTGTGCGAGCTTGGCCTTGATCGAGTTGAACAGGCAGATTTCTTCTTCGCTGGTCGGCTTGGAGATCAGGCTGGCGTCTTTTTCGGCTTTGGTGCCCAGGTGCATCAGCAGCGTCGCGTCGCCGCCGTCGTCCAGGATCATGTTGGGGCCTTCTTCAGGCGTGCCTTTGGCGCCGCTGAATTCAAAGATGCGGTGGGTGTAGTCCCAGTAGTCGGCCAGGGTTTCGCCCTTGATGGCGAACACCGGCGTGCCGGCGGCGGCGATCGCGGCGGCGGCGTGGTCCTGCGTCGAGAAGATGTTGCACGAAGCCCAACGCACGTCAGCGCCCAGGGCCTGCAGGGTTTCGATCAGCACGCCGGTCTGGATCGTCATGTGCAGCGAACCGGTGATGCGCGCGCCCTTCAGCGGCTGCACCTTCGCGAACTCTTCGCGGATGGCCATCAGGCCGGGCATTTCGGTCTGGGCGATGTTCAGTTCCTTGCGGCCCCAGGCGGCAAGCGAAATGTCGGCAATGACGTGGTCGGTGGAAGGCTTCAGGACGGCGCTCATACGGTTCTCCAATAATCAGACGTAGTAACTGGGCAAAATCGCCACGGGCATGCGGCTTCAAGAAAGGGGGAATTCAGTCATTCACCCGGCTTGAGAGAGCACATGCGGGTGAGCGTGGTTGCAATGAAGTCCTGAGCCTGGTCCACGTGGTGTGGCTTGCAACGCTCCTCAGGAAGCCACGATTGTAATTCCATTTCCAATTCAAAGCGATAGGTCGTTGCACCGCCTTGCCGTGCTGTAGCACTGTCTGCGGCGGCGCGCCTACTCTCGCTTCGAATTGAAAACGGAATTACCGCCCCGGGGCCCGCTCAGCCTTTGAAAGCCGCGAGCAAGAGCCGTGCGAAAATTTCACCATGCAAGAATTTTCCCGCTGGCCTGTTACAGAGCGCCGCCGCATTACAGGCGTCTTCACTGATATCGACGACACACTGACCACCGAAGGGGAGATCACCCCCGATGCGCTGGAAGCTTTGGGTGAATTGAAAGCAACCGGGTTCAAGATTGTGGCCATCACCGGCCGCCCGGTCGGCTGGAGCGAACCCTTCGCGGCGCGCTGGCCTGTCGATGCCATCGTGGCCGAGAACGGCGCCGTGGCCCTGCTACCCGATGCCAAAAGCGCCCCGCCGCGGCCGCTGGCCAAAATCTACCAGCAGGATGCGGCCACACGCAGCGCCAACTTCAGCCGCATGCAGGCCGTGCTGGCGCGCATCGAACGCGAACTGCCGGGCGTGCACCGCGCCACCGATTCACCGGGCCGCGAGACCGACATTGCCATCGACCACAGCGAATTCACGCAACTCAGCGACGGGCAGATCGCCGCCGCGGTGGCGCTCATGAAAAGCGAGGGCATGCATGCCACCGTGAGCAGCATCCACATCAACGGCTGGTATGGCGACCACAACAAGCTCGAAGGCGCTCGCTGGATTGTTCGCCAGCTCTGGCAGCGCGACCTGGATGCCGAAATGGACAACTGGGTCTACGTGGGCGACTCCACCAACGACCAGCTGATGTTCAAGGCCTTTGCCAACAGCGTAGGCGTGGCCAACATCGCGCGTTTTGTGCCGCAACTCGCGCATCTGCCGCGCTATGTGACGCGGGGTGAGCGCGGCGCGGGCTTTACCGAAGTAACCCGCGCCTTGCTGGATTAATTAGTTAACGGCTGGTGCGCCCGTGCGGCGCAGCGAAGTCCAGCGCAGCCAGGCGCCCAGGGCGGCAACGGCCAGCACCAGGCCCGCATAGCCCTCGGCCGTGGCCGGCAGGCCCAGCGGCGCAATCAGCCGGCCGGCCAGCATGGCGGGCACGCTGAACGCCAGGTAACTGGTGGCGTACAGCGCGGCGAACAGTTCGGCGCGTTGCTGCGGCTGTGCCAGCGGGGCCAATGTCTGGACCTGCGCCGAGAAAGCCGAGCCGCCGCCGAAACCGGCCAGCGCCGTGCCCGCGAAAAACAGCCCCACCGAATGCGTGGCCAGTGACACCGCCACCCCGCCGGCGCCCACGGCCAGCAAAGCCATGCCCAGAGCGCTCATGCGCACGGGCGACAGGCGGCGGAGCAAAGTCGGCGACACGGCGCCCAGGCCGAAAAAAGTCGAAATGGCCAGCCCGTTGACGATGCCGTTGTGGATGCCGAAGATCTGCTGCAGCATCGAAGGCACCAGTGAGAGGTAGAGCCCCGCGAAGGACCAGACGGCCAGCATCGTCGGCACGCCGCGCAAGAATTCAGCGCGCGCCTGCACGGGTATCGAAATACGCGGTACCAGCGAAGCCAGCGCACCGGGGCGCGGCGTGGCGCTTTCCGGCAGGAACAGCGTGGCCACCGCACCCGTGACACAAATGGCGGCCAGCACGCCGAACACCAGCGGCACCGGGTGCAGCGCGAACTGCACGGCGATGCCGGTCAGCAGCGCGCCCACGGCCAGGCCCGCCAGCGGCGAGACGCTGCCTATCATCGCGCCCAGGCGTTTTTGCGCGGCCGGGGCCGCTTCCACCACAGCCGCCGTCAGCGCGCCGCTGACCATGCCGGTCGCGATGCCCTGCACGACACGCGCCGCGATGATGCCGTTGATGCCCTCAGCCAGCAAAAAAGTCAGCATCGCGCCGGCCTGTAGCAACAAGGCGGTAAACACCACGGGGCGCCGGCCTATGTGGTCGGACAGCGAGCCGGCCACCAGCAGCGAGGCCAGCAGCGCAATCGCGTAAATCGCGAACGCCACCGTCAGCAGCGCCGGCGAAAAGCCCCACTGCTGCTGGAACACCACAAACAGCGGCGAAGGTGCGCTGCCCGCCACGAAGAACGCGAACAGCAGGACGGCCAGCAGCGGGAAGGCCGCCGCGGGCGGCAGTTGCCAGCGGGCGGCTGAGGCGGAGGATGGGGCTTGCACAGAGGGGGCGGGTGCGGTCATGGGAAACGCTCAACTTTCTTGAAGCTCTTAAAGCAAATTTGTTTGCGTTTGTGAATTCTACGTCGACTTTTAAATTAACGCAAACATCGTTGCTTTAAGCTAGAATTTGCCCATGAACACCCCTCTCCCCAGTCAGGTCAAACGCCCCGGTGGCCGTAGCGCCCAGGTCCAGGCCGTGGTGCGCAAGGCGCTTGAAGAGTTGATTGCCCAGGAGGGCCGCGACAAGGTCACCGTGCCGGCCGTGGCCGAGCGCGCCGGCGTCAGCGCCTCCAGCATTTACCGGCGCTGGGGCGACGTGAACGGCCTGCTGGGCGAAACCGCCACGCAGCGGCTGGACCCGAATCGCCCCCTGCCAGAGACGGGCGACCTGAAAGCCGAACTCGCGGCCTGGGCCAGGGAGCTGATCACCCACCTCAACAAGCCGGGCAATGCCTCGATGCTGAAGGCAGCTGCCGCGCTGGCCGGCTCGGAAGAAACCAATTGCCTGAAGAACCGCCGCAACGAAGCCACCGTGCTGGTCAAGCGCGCCCAGGCGCGCGGCGAGACCACTCCCACGGTGCAACAGGTGCTGGACCACATGATGGCCCCCATCATTTACCGTTTGATTTTTGGCGCAGGCGTTGAACCCGCTCTGGCGGAACAGCTCGCCGACGAAGTATTCGTACTTGCCGGCGTTCAGCCCGCTAGTTGGGTTTAGCCAGGCCTAACTTGTCGATCAACGCCTTCTCGCGGACCACCGTATCCTGCGCGAACTTCGTGTAGTCGGCCGAACTCAGGTAGTTGGGCAGCATGTCGTAACGGGCCAGTGCCGCCACGTAGCTGGGTTCTTCCATCGCCTTTTTGAAGGCATCGTGCAGGCGCCTGACCACCTCGGGCGGCGTGCCCTTGGGCGCGCCTAAACCGAAAGGCGAGTTCTGCACGATGTCATAGCCCAGTTCCTTGAGGGTGGGCGCATTCGGGAATTTGTCCAGCCGCTTTTCGCCCCAGGTGTTCAGCACGCGCAGCTTGCCGGCCTCCACCTGCGGTGCAAAGCCGGTGCTGTCGGCGCCCGCCATCAGCTGGCCGCTGACCAGCGCCAGCATCAGGTCGGCGCTGCCCTTGTAGGGCACATGCTGCAGCTCGATGCCGGCCTTTTGCGCGATGAGCTCCGTCGTCAGGTGCGGGCTGGTCAGCGTGCCGGTGGAGCCGTAGGTCAGCTTGCCGGGATTGGCCTTGGCATAGGCCACGAAGTCGGCCCAGGTCTTGAACGGGCTGTCGGCCGGCACCACGATGCCGAAGGCATAGCCCGTCACGTTGATCACATAGCTGATGTCCTTGACCGGGTCCCAGTTGATCTTGGTCGTATAGCCCAGGCGGAACACGCCCAGCGGAATCTGCGCCAGCGTGTAGCCGTCGGCCTGTGCGCTTTGCAACTGCTGGGCCGGCAGGGTGCCGCCCGCACCGGGCTTGTTCTCGACGATGACCGGTTGGCCAAGAATCTTGCCGGCGTTGTCAGCCAGCGAACGCATGGTGATGTCGGTCGGCCCGCCGGCCGGGAAGGCGACCACCAGCTTGATGGGTTTGACGGGAAAGGTCTGCGCCAGCGCGGCGCCGCCGATCGCGGGTATCGCCAATGCGGCGGCGGTTTGAAGTAAGTGGCGGCGGTGCATGGGAATGTCTCCGTTGTTTTTGGAATAGCGGCCATCATGCCCGCCGATCAGCCTTGGCGCATCAGGGCAACACCTGAATACCGGATCGGGTTCCTGCCGGCCTCGAAATAGGCTCCCATCGCATTCGCCCCCCGGAAATCTGTCGGCGCTCGCCGACGAAACAGGCCCTTGAATTTGCTGGATATTTTGCAGGGGCTGAAGACGCCTGTCGGTCCATGCCGACGCCTCTGCTTGCCCCCAAATTTAAAAGATGTTGATTTGACTGGATTTTTTCCGTGGCACGGATTGTGAAAAGTCCATGCGCTGGCGCGAAAAGTTGCTTGAACCATTTCGGGTTCATTTGCGACTGATGTGCGCCACAGCGCAAAACGCCAAGCGCATTTATCAACACTCCATTCAGGATTTTTAAGGACTTATATGAAACTCAAACATCTCGCACTCCTCGCCGCATTGATGATGGCCGGCCAGTCGTGGGCACTGACCGCTTACGAAAAACAGCATGGCTGCAACAACGACGGCGAAGGCTGTGCCGGCGGCGGTGGCGCCGGACAGGGCGGCGGCGGCGGTTATGAATCGTCGCAATACGTGGCCGCGTTTATCAGTGAAGGCAGCCTCTGGGAGATGTTTTCAGACAGCCAGGGCGGTTTCACCATCGAAACAGACCTTGGCAGCGGCAAAAAGAAGGTCCACATCGGCGAAAAGGCGGCCTACCTGATCAAGCCACCGCCTGCCAATTCGCAAATGAAGCGCGCTTCCCTGGTCTATGGCGCCATGGCGCCGGCCCTGAGCGCGGAAGCAGCGAAGAAAAAGGCGGAAGAGGAAAAAGCCAAAAAAGCACAGGCCGAGGCGGCCGCCGCCCAGAAGGCGGCTGAAAACAAGGCTGTTGCGGATGCCATCCAGAAAGCCGGCGGCGCTGGCGCCTATTCAGCCGGTCTCGGGGGACCTGCCGCTGCCAAACCGGCCGGTGGCGGTGTCATTGCCGGCACCCCGGCCATCGGTATGCAGCCTGCGGCCGGCCTGTCGGCCGGCGCCATCACCGCACGCAAAAAACCGTAAGGCAGTGCGTCCGCAGCCCGCCTATCCAGCGGTCCGCTCGAGCACGCTCTTCAAGGCCTTGCCCGTATGTGTGCCCTGCTTGACCACCGCTTCGGGCGGGGCCGACGCCACCACACGCCCACCCGCATTGCCGCCGTCCGGGCCCAGATCGATCACCCAGTCGGCTTCGGCGATCACGTCGAGGTCGTGTTCGATCACCACCACGCTGTGGCCGCCGTTGACCAGGCGGTGCAGCACGTGGATCAGCTTTTCGACGTCGGCCATGTGCAGGCCCACCGTGGGCTCGTCCAGCACATACAGCGTGTGCGGCGCCTTCTGGCCGCGGCGCGTGATGTCGTCGCGCACCTTGCTCAGTTCGGTCACCAGCTTGATGCGCTGCGCCTCGCCGCCCGAAAGCGTCGGCGAAGGCTGGCCCAGCGTCAGGTAGCCCAGGCCCACGTCTTTCAGCAGCTGCAGCGGGTGGCTGATGTTGGGCATGGAGGAGAAGAAGTCCACCGCCTCGTCCACTTCCATTTTCAGCACGTCGCCGATGTTTTTGCCGCGCCAGGTCACGGCCTGGGTTTCGGGGTTGAAGCGCGCGCCGTGGCAGGTTTCGCAGAGCACCTTCACGTCGGGCAGGAAGCTCATGCCGATGGTGCGCACGCCCGCGCCTTCGCAGGTCGGGCAGCGGCCCTCGCCGGTGTTGAACGAGAAGCGCCCGGCGCTGTAGCCGCGCGCGCGCGCTTCCAGCGTGTCGGCAAACAGCTTGCGAATCGTGTCCCAGAAGCCGATGTAGGTGGCCGGACAGGAGCGCGGCGTCTTGCCGATCGGTGTCTGGTCGACTTCCAGCACGCGGTCCACCGCCGCATAGCCTTCGATGCGTTCGCAGCCGGTCCAGTCCGGCGTCTTGCCCCTGTCGTCGGCGTCGCGCCCGGACTTGGTCGAGCGCTGCATCACGCCGGCATGCACATTGGTCAGCAGCACGTCGCGCGCCAGCGTCGACTTGCCGGATCCCGACACGCCCGTCACCGCCACCAGGCGGTACAGCGGCACGGTGACCGACACATCCTTGAGGTTGTGCAGGTCGGCATTGACCACCGTGAGCCAGGAGGTGAACTTGCTGGCCGCGGCGGGCGCCGCATTGTGCAGCGCGCTGGCATTGGCCGCGGCGGCTTTGAGTGCGGCGGCCTTGAGCAAGGCCGCTTTCTGCTTGCTCACGGGCTTGGCGTTGGCGGCGGCGGGCAGCGCCTCCACCACGTCCACCGGCGCCGCGCCCTTACGCGTTTCGCGGCGCGCATGCAGCGGGTGGATCAGCGGGTTCGCCAGGTAGCGGCCCGTCAGCGACTCGGGGATGGCCGACAGCTGCGCCGCCGTGCCCTGCCCCACCAGCGTGCCGCCGCGCTTGCCCGCACCGGGGCCTATGTCGATGATGTTGTCGGCTCGGCGTATCGTGTCTTCGTCGTGTTCGACCACCACCAGCGTGTTGCCGCGGTCGCTGAGCTTGCCCAGCGCGCTCAGCAAAATCTGGTTGTCGCGCGGGTGCAGGCCTATGGTCGGCTCGTCCAGCACGTAGCAGACGCCCTGCAGGTTGGAACCCAGCTGCGCCGCCAGGCGTATGCGCTGCGCCTCGCCGCCTGAAAGCGTCGGCGCGCCGCGGTCCAGCGTGAGGTAGCCCAGGCCCACGTCCTCGAGGAATTCGAGCCGGCTCTTGATTTCGGGGATCAGGTCGCGCGCGATGCCGGCCTCGCGGCCCAGCAGCGCGAGTTTTTCGACCCAGCGCCGCACGTCGGTCACCGACAGCGCCGCGATGTCGGCAATGCCGACGCCGGCGAACTTCACCGCGCGCGCCGTCGCATTCAGGCGCGTGCCCGCGCAACCCGGGCAGGCGGTGCCGGCCAGGTCTTCCACCTCGGGCTCGGCAAAACTCTGTTCACGGCCCTTGTTGTCGTCGTCCATCACCGAGTCGTCGAACACCTTGCGCTGCTCCTTGGTGAGCTTGACGCCCGTGCCCACGCAATCCGGGCACCAGCCGTGCTTGCTGTTGTAGCTGAAGAGGCGCGGGTCGAGCTCGGCATACGAAGTCGCGCAGACCGGGCAGGCGCGTTTGGTCGAAAACGCGATCAGCTTGCCGATGTTTTTGGCGCTGGCGCCGGCCATCATCGCGCCGCGCAAACCATCGAGCGGCGCCAGCACGTGGACCACACCCCTGCCGTGCTCCAGCGCGGTGGCCAGCGCGGCGCGCAGCGCGGCCTCGTTCTCGGGCGAGACACGGATGTCGGCGATCGGCAGCTCCACCGTGTGTTCCTTGAAGCGGTCAATGCGCGGAAAGCCCGTGGTCGGCAAGAACTCGCCGTCGATGCGCAAATGTGTGTAGCCGCGCGGGCGCGCCCAGTCGGCCAGCTCGGTATAGACGCCCTTGCGTGCGATCACCAGCGGGGCCAGCAGGCCGATGTGCTGGCCGCGGTAGGTCTTGAGCAGCTGCGCCGCGATGCTTTCGGGGCTTTGCGGCATCACGGCCGCGCCTTCCTTGGTGCAATGCTGCACGCCCAGCTTCACATACAGCAGGCGCAGGAAATGCCAGACCTCGGTGGTGGTTCCCACGGTGGACTTGCGCCCGCCGCGCGACAGCCGCTGTTCAATCGCCACGGTGGGCGGGATGCCATACACAGCATCCACCTCGGGCCGGCCCGCCGGCTGCACGATGCTGCGCGCGTAGGCGTTGAGTGATTCGAGATAGCGCCGCTGCCCTTCGTTAAAGAGGATGTCAAAGGCCAGCGTGGACTTGCCGGATCCCGACACGCCCGTCACCACATTGAACTTGCCGCGCGGAATGTCGACCGAGAGGCTCTTGAGGTTGTTCTCTTTCGCGTTGACGATCTGGATCAGGTTGGAAAAGGCCGGCCGCGTGGCCCACACCTTAGGCCGCGACTCCTCGACGCCGTGCACCTTGCCCATGGCCTGCTCGTATTCGCGCAGCGCAAGTGCGGTGTGAGACGTGGGATGCTGGCGCACCTCTTCGGGCGTGCCCTGGGCCACCAGCAGGCCGCCGGCCTCGCCGCCTTCTGGGCCCAGGTCTATCAGCCAGTCGGCCGAGCGGATCACGTCGAGGTTGTGCTCGATCACGATCAGCGAGTGGCCGGCTTCCAGCAGCTTGCGCAGCGCGCGCATCAGCTTGGCGATGTCGTCGAAGTGCAAACCAGTCGTCGGCTCGTCGAACAGGAAGAGCGTGCCGCGCCCGGGCTGTCTGAGCGCCAGCGCCTGTTTGCTGGCGCTGGTGGTCTTGCTGGCATTGGCCAGGAAACCCGCGAGCTTCAGGCGCTGCGCCTCGCCGCCCGACAGCGTGGGCACGGGCTGGCCCAGCTTCACGTATTCCAGGCCCACGTCCACGATGGGTTGCAGCGCGCGCACCACCTCGCGGTCCTGCGCGAACAGTGCAATCGCCTCGCTGACGGTCAGGTTCAGCACGTCGGACACATTGAGCAGGCGCGGCTTGAGGTCGCCGATGGCCTTGCGCTCAATCGTCACTTCGAGGATCTCGGCGCGGTAGCGCTTGCCGTCGCAGTCCGGGCAGCGCAAGTAGACGTCGCTCAGGAATTGCATCTCGACGTGCTCGAAGCCCGAGCCGCCGCAGGTCGGGCAGCGCCCGTCGCCGTTGTTGAAGCTGAACTTGGTGGCGGTGTAGCTGCGCTGTTTCGCCAGCGGCGCCAGCGCGAACAGGTCGCGCACCGCGTCCCAGGCGCCGACATAGCTGGCCGGGTTGGAGCGCGCCGTCTTGCCGATGGGTGACTGGTCGACAAACACCACGTCGGTCAGGTGGTCGGCGCCCATGAGGCGGTCGTGCAGGCCCGGTGTTTCGGTCGCCTTGCCGAACTGGCGCAGCAGCGCCGGCGCCAGGATGTCCTGCATCAGCGTGGACTTGCCGGAGCCGCTGACACCGGTCACGCAGACCAGGCGCTGCAGCGGGAAGTCCACCGTCAGGTTCTTCAGGTTGTGGTCGCGCGCGCCTTCAAGGATGAGGCGCGGCGTGTTGTCGGTCACCGCGCGCTTGAAGCCCATGCCCACCTGCTTGCGCGATCCGAGGTAGGCGCCGGTCAGCGTGTCGGCATGCTTGATGTCGTCGGGCGTGCCGTCGAACACGATCTGCCCGCCCTTCTCGCCCGGGCCCGGGCCCATGTCGATCAGGCGGTCGGCCGCCAGCATCACGGCCGGGTCGTGCTCGACCACCACCAGCGTGTTGCCCGCGTCGCGCAGCCGGTGCATGGCCTGTGTGATGCGGTTCATGTCGCGCGGGTGCAGGCCGATGGAAGGCTCGTCGAGCACGAACAGCGTGTTGACCAGCGAGGTGCCCAGCGCCGTCGTCAGGTTGATGCGCTGCACCTCGCCACCCGACAGCGTGCGGCTTTGCCGGTCCAGCGTGAGGTAGCCGATGCCGACGTCGCACAGGTATTTCACGCGCGTCTGGATTTCCTCGAACAGCGACTTGAGCGCCTGCAATTCGGCGTCGTCGCCCATCACGTTCAGCGAAAGGCCGCTGAAGAAGTCGCGCAGCCTGTCGATGGGCAGGCGCATCAGGTCGTGGAGCGCCAGGCCCGGCAGGGCCTCAAGCTGCTCGCGGCTCCAGTGCACGCCCACCGGCATGAAGCGCTGGCTGGGCGGCAGCACCGCGTCGGCCGCTTCCCTGGAGCCCAGGCGCCACAGCAGCGATTCGAGCTTGAGCCGTGCACCGCCGCAGGTTTCGCAAGGCGTGTAGCTGCGGTACTTGGACAGCAGCACGCGGATGTGCATCTTGTAGGCCTTGCTTTCGAGGTACTCGAAAAAGCGCTTGATGCCATACCACTGCTTTTTCCAGCTGCCGTCCTTGTAACCCGGCATGCCGTTGATGACCCAGCCCTGTTGCGCCGGCGTGAGCTTGTACCAGGGCGTGTCGCGCGGAATGCCTGCCGCCTCGGCGTGGCGCATCAGGTCGTCTTGCGCTTCTTTCCAGGCCGGGGTCTGTATGGTCTTGATGGCGCCGGCGCGCAGGGTCAGCTTGTCGTTGGGAATCACCAGGCCGTAGTCGACGCCGATGACGCGGCCGAAGCCGCGGCAGGTTTCGCAGGCGCCCATGGCCGAGTTGAAAGAAAACAGCGAGGGCGTGGGGTTGGTGTAGCGCAAGTCACTGTCGGGACAATGCAGGCCGGTCGAAAAGCGCCACATCACATCGGGATGACCATCTTCCGCATGCTGCACGTAGACATTCAGGCGGCCGCCGCGCTTCAGTGCCGTCTCGATGGCGTCCATCACGCGGGATTTTTCCACCGCATGCGTGCGAAAGCGGTCGGCCACCACGTCGAGCAGCTTGTGGGGCCCGGCCGGTGTGGCGACGTCGCGCTGGGCATGCACGCGTGTGAAGCCGCTGACCGACAGCCATTGCTCCACCTGTTCGGCGCTGGTGTTGCCCGGCAGCTCGACCGGGAAGGTCAGCACCACGCGCGGGTCGCCTTCCCTGGTGCGCGCCATCAGTTCGGCGTAAATCGACTCCGGCGTGTCGTGGCGCACGTTCTGCGCGGTCTGTTTGTCGAACAGTTGCGCGGCGCGCGCGTAGAGCAGCTTCAGGTGGTCGTTGAGCTCCGTCATGGTGCCCACGGTGGAGCGCGAGCTGCGCACCGGGTTGGTCTGGTCGATGGCGATGGCGGGCGGCACGCCCTCCACCTTGTCGACGGCCGGCTTGTCCATGCGGTCCAGGAACTGGCGCGCATAGGCTGAGAAGGTTTCCACGTAACGGCGCTGGCCTTCGGCGAACAGGGTGTCAAACACCAGAGAGGATTTCCCCGAGCCGCTGGGGCCGGTCACCACCGTCATTTCACCGGTGCGGATGTCGAGGTCGATGTTTTTGAGGTTGTGCTGGCGCGCGCCGCGGATGCGGATGGTTCCCTGGGACATGAGTGCGGTCTTTCCTGAAGAGGTCAAACATTCTAGGCAAAGCCTCCGGCCGTGCGGGGCGTGAGGATTAATGCCCCTTTTGTGCACTTTTGCCGCCGGCAATTAGGGCGCATTCTGGTTTTCCTGCTGCCTGTTTTTGCGCTTTCATGTTTAACTTTGGCGGTCTGGGATCGATTCATCAAGGAGACACACCATGTCAACAAGCAAGCGCTGGTGCGCGGCCCTCGCGATGGCCGTCCTGAGCCAGCTGGGCCAGGCGCAAATCCTGGTCGGGCAGACCGCCGGCTTCAGCGGCCCCGTGGGCGCCGGCGTCAAGGAAACCACCGAGGGCGCCAAGCTCTACATCGACGCCGTCAACGCCAAGGGCGGCGTGAACGGGCAGAAGATCGAGCTGGTCTCGCTCGACGACAAGTTCGAGCCCAAGCTGGCGGCCGAGAACGCACGCAAGCTGGTCGAAGAGCAGAACGTGGTCGCCCTGTTCCTCACGCGCGGCACGCCGCACACCGAGGCCATTCTTCCCCTGCTCGAAAAATACGGCATACCGCTGGTAGGCCCGTCCACCGGCGCCATGGTGCTGCACCAGCCGGTCAAGAAGCATGTGTTCAACGTGCGCGCCACCTACCAGCGCGAAGCCGAAAAAGCGGTCACCCACCTGCACTCCATGGGCATCACCCGCATCGGCATCGTCCATGCCGACGACAGCTTCGGCGCCGACGGTGTCATGGGCGCGCAGAAAGGCCTGGCCACGGCCAAGCTGCAGCCGGCCGTGCTCGAAAAATTCGACCGCAGCAAGCCCGACTTCGGGCCCATCGCACCCAAGGTCTACCAGTCGAACGCGCAGGCCGTCATCATGGTGGCCTCGGGCCAGGCCGTGGTCGACGGCATCAAGGCCTTCCGCGCGGCCGGCTCCACGGCGCAGATCGTCACGCTGTCGAACAACGCCTCGGGCGGTTTTGTGAAAAGCCTGGGGGACAACGCCCGCGGCGTCATCGTGACGCAGGTGTTTCCGTATGAGCGCTCCATCGCCTTCCCCATGGTCAAGGAAGCCCAGGAACTGGCCAAGGCCAAGGGACAAAGCGAGGTGAGCCCGGCCATGCTGGAAGGCTTTGCCGCGGCCAAGGTACTGGTGGAGGGCCTGCGCCGGGCCGGCGCCAAACCCACGCGTGAAAAAATCCAGGCCGCACTTGAAGGCATGCGCAAGTACGACTTGGGCGGGCTGGAAGTGAGCTACTCCCCCGAAGACCACACCGGCCTGGACTTTGCCGACCTGTCCATCATCGGGACCGACGGCAAGTTCAAGAGGTAGCCCCCCTGCCGACGCTCACTTCGTGTAGCGTCACCTCCCCCCAGGGGGACAGGCGCCTTGCGCCCGGCAAAGCCGGATCGCGGCCCCTGCTCGAGAATTCGCCCCCCTGCCGACGCTCACTTCGTGTAGCGTCACCTCCCCCTGTGGGGGACAGGCGCCTTGCGCCCGGCAAAGCCGGATCGCGGCCCCTGCTCGAGAATTCGCCCCCCCTGCTGACGCTCACTTCGTGTAGCGTCCCCTCCCCCTGTGGGGGACAGGCGCCTCGCGCCCGGCAAAGCCGGATCGCGGCCCCTGCTTGCGAATTCGCAAACCTGCGCGTGCCGTGCGCCCTAGGTGCGCGGCCCCTCAGAAATAGAGGGCGTTTTCGAGTTCCTTGAACTTCTCGGGACCGACGGCTTCCTTGATCTTGGGCGCCAGTTCCTTGAGCTTGTCGATGTCGCCCGCGGCCTCCACCGCGAGGTTGAGCCGGAAACCCCTGAGGCCCAGGCCGGCCGTGAGCCGGGTCGCGATCGGGTAAGCCCTTGAATAGTGTTCCTGCGCGGTCAGCGTGGGCGAACCGTCGGCATTTTGCGCGGACGCTGCCGGCGCCGGGGCTGCGGCCACGGTCGGCGGCTGCACCGCGGCCGGCGCCACCAAGCCCAGGGTCAACAGGTGGGCGATGTCTTCCGCCGTGACGCCCAGGCCCGCGGTGGCCTTGACCACCTCCTCCATGCTGCGCTTGCCGTCAAACATGATGAAGGCGGAGCGTTGCCGCGGGGTCATCGGGATGGAACGGTCCTGCAGTGCGGATTGGCCTAATTCCGTCTTGGTGTAAATCATCAGCTGTTCTCCAGTAAAAACGCCGTGGGGCACAGACATTTGTGCATGGCGCAGAGACAGGTGTTAGTACTTTTTTGTCGCCTCTGATTCAATTTACCCCATTTTTGCCGCCAATGCACCTGTTTCGGGCGCGGGCGCGGCGATGTCCTTCAACCGGAGACGCATCCGCTGCATTCGTTCACACTCAAGCGCGGACCGCGAGGGGCGCCTGCAAGGCGCCGTGTTTTTCACCGCCGAGGTCTATGTCGCCGCCCTTGTTCAAGAGGAACAGCGCCAGGCCTGCGATCACGATAAATCCGAGTACAAGTTTCCACATCTTTCTCTTCTCCAAAAAAGCAAAAAACAAAAAGGCAAAAAAAACCCAAAAAAAAGCCCCCGGCACATGGATGACGAGGGCCTGCAAATATCACCAGGCTCTTCAGCCTGAAGAAACCGGTGCGGGCCATCGGGCCCGCGCCGGCGATCACACCAATCAGTCGTTGGCGTAAATGTCCACGTCCTTGGTTTCCTTGATGAACAAGGTGCCAATCACCACGGTCATGCCGGCGATGATGATCGGATACCAGAGGCCGTTGTACATATTGCCGGTCTGCGCCACGATGGCGAATGCGGTCGTCGGCAGCAGGCCGCCGAACCAGCCGTTGCCGATGTGGTACGGCAGGCTCATCGAGGTGTAGCGGATGCGGGTCGGGAACAGTTCCACCAGCATGGCGGCGATAGGGCCGTAGACCATGGTCACCAGCACCACCAGGTAGAACAGGATGGCCGTGACCATGACCTTGTCGATCTTGGCCGGGTCGGCCTTGGCGGGATAACCGGCGGTCTTCAGGTCGTCAGCCACGAGCTTCTTGAACTCGGCGTCCTTCTTCTTGGCGTCGTCGGCGCTCATGCCCTTGGCGGTGTAGCTGGGGATCGCGGTTTCGCCGATCTTGATGGTGGCCACCGTGCCGGCGGGTGCGGCGACGTTCTCATAGCTCACCGAAGCGCCTGCCAGCACCTGTTTGGCGATGTCGCACGAGCTGGTGAACTTGGCGGTGCCGGTCGGGTTGAACTGGAACGAGCACTCTTTCGGGTCGGCGGTCACGATCACCTTGTTCTTGGCTTGCGCGGCGGCGAGGTCGGGATTGGCGGCCTTGGTCAGCGCGGTGAACACCGGGAAGTAAGTGACCACGGCCAGCAGGCAGCCGGCCATGATGATGGGCTTGCGGCCGATCTTGTCCGACAGCGTGCCGAAGATCACGAAGAAAGGCGTGCCCAGGATCAGCGAATACGCCACCAGGATGTTGGCCGTGGGGCCGTCCACCTTGAGCGCCTGCGTCAGGAAGAACAGCGCGTAGAACTGGCCCGAATACCAGACCACGGCCTGGCCGGCGGTCAGGCCGATCAGCGCCAGGATCACGATCTTCAGGTTTTTCCACTGGCCGAAGGACTCGGACAGCGGCGCCTTGGAGGTCTTGCCCTCGGCCTTCATTTTCTGGAAGGCGGGGGATTCGTTCATCGACAAACGGATGTAGACCGACACGGCCAGCAGCAGGATGGAGACGATGAACGGAATGCGCCAGCCCCAGTCGGCGAAAGCGGCCTCGCCCATGGCGGTACGCACACCCAGGATCACCAGCAGGCTCAGGAACAGGCCCAGCGTGGCCGTGGTCTGGATCCAGGAGGTGTAGGCGCCGCGCTTGCCCTGGGGCGAGTGCTCTGCCACGTAGACGGCTGCGCCGCCGTACTCACCGCCGAGCGCCAGGCCTTGCAGCATGCGCAGGGCGATCAGGATCACCGGCGCGGCCACGCCGATCGAGGCATAGTTGGGCAAGAGGCCCACGATGAAGGTCGACAGGCCCATGATCACGATGGTGACCAGGAAGGTGTACTTGCGGCCGATCATGTCGCCCAGGCGGCCGAACACCAGCGCGCCGAAGGGGCGCACGATGAAGCCGGCGGCAAACGCGAGCAGCGCGAAGATGAAGGCCGAGCCCGAATCCAGTCCGCTAAAGAACTGCTTGGCGATGATGGCCGCCAATGAACCGTAGAGGTAGAAGTCGTACCACTCGAATACCGTGCCGAGCGAAGAGGCGAAGATCACCTTCTTCTGCTCGGCGGTCATGGGTCTGTTGTCGACGGCTGTTGCCATGATGTGTGTCTCCAAATAGTGAGGGCCTCCGGTATGGAAGCTACCCTGATTATTTTTGGAGTCCCTGACCTAGCTCTGACGTGAAACTAACAGGAGCTTTCGTGAAACTTATGCGTGGCTGACAACTCAAGGGGAAACCCTTGAGAAACTTTTCAGCATGCGAAGCTGCTCCGGGAAAACGCGTAGAACCTTTTTACACCACGCGTCAAAGTCGCTTACACGGCCATACGCGTGCTTACGTGCACCCGCATCACGCCTTGCGCGCAATGCCCACGGAAATTTTGCTCACGCCGTTCCAGCCTTCGCCGTCAAACCAGGCGTTGCCCAGCAGGTATTCGCGCAGCATGGGCAGCGCGTCGAAGCCCCAGAAAATTTTCCCGTCGACTTCCATCGCGGGCACGCCGAACACGTTCAATGCAATGGCTTCGTCGGTGTTTTTTTTCAGCTGCGCTTTCGCTTCATCGGCCGTCAGGTGTTGCTGCGGCGCAAGCAGCGCGGTGAGCGCGGCCAGCCGCTGTTCATCCGCCGCCTCGGCGCCGCCCTGCCAGACATGGCGAAAAATGGTTTCGCACACATAGCGGTTCGAGCCGGCCGGGTCCGCCGGCGTGCCGCAGGCGCTGGCCAGGCGCAGCAGGGGCAAGGGGTTGAAGGGGTGGCTCGCCGGTATCTTCATTTCAATGCCCTTGCTGTGCGCATGCCACAGCACCTGCCGGTAAGTCCAGTCGCGCTTGGGCGCGATTTCCGCCGGGCCGAGCTGGCCGTGGTGCTTGAGCATCGCGGCAAACAGCACCGGCCGGTAGCTCACGCTGTAGCTCAGGCCCTTGAGCGCTTCGGGCAGGTGCTCGAAGGCGAGGTAGGCGTAAGGCGAAATGAAGTCGAGGTAAAAATTGATGTGCTTCATGAGGCTCTCCGCTGTGTTGCCATGTTTGCTGTGCTTGTTTATGCCCGCACGGCCGCCATGCGCTGGCCTATGGTGCGCCAGAGTTCGCGTTGCGCCTCGGGGCCGGAGCGCGCCCAGGCCGAGATCTCGCCCAGCGTGCGGAAGCAGCCTTCGCAGAGGCCGGTGTCGGCGCTCACGCGGCACACCGAGATGCAGGGCGATGGCACGGCGTCACCCGCTGCTTCCACCGTGCGGCCGCGCGCCGTCACCTGCGCGACCGCCTGCTCGCGCGCGATGCTTTCCTCGTCCAGGTCCACCGCGACGTCGACCACCGGCGCGCCGGTCAGCAGCTCCAGCTCTTGCGGCATCAGCTTGAACACCGCATGCGGATGGCCGGCCGCGGCCCAGATTTCCTCAAAGCGCATCAGGCTCAGGTCCACCAGCACCACCGCCTCGGTGATGTGCCCCACGGGAGACACGCCCCCTATGGAGAAACCGGTTTTGCTTTTCACGAAATCCGCATCGGCCCGGCCCACGCGTTTGCCGTCCGTGCAAACCAGGGCCTCGACCTTGCGTTCGTCCACCCGCCTGTCGCCCGAGGTCACGACCAGCACAGCGGCATCATCCGACTTGCGGCGAAAGATGATGCTCTTGGCGATCTGCCCCAGGCGCACGCCCAGCGCATCGGCTGCCTGCTGCGCGGTGCGGGCCGCGTCGTCGAGCATCACGGGCATATGCGGGTGGCCGCTTTGCTGCAGCACCGCCACCACACGTTGAACCCCTTCGGGCAAGCTCTTCAGTTCGGCACCACACATATCAATTCAATCGCTTGTTAAGGAGCGCGGTCGCCGCGCGAGAATTGGGCTTGCGCCCCAGGAAGTCGCTGATGAATTGTCCCGCATCAATCAGCTTGTCCAGGTCTATGCCGGTGGTGATCCCCATGCCGTGCAGCAGGTACACAACGTCCTCGGTCGCGACGTTGCCGGTCGCGCCCTTGGCGAAGGGGCAGCCGCCCAGGCCGGCCGACGAGGTGTCGAACTGCCAGACACCCATCTGCAGCGAAGCCAGGGTGTTGCCCAGGGCCTGGCCGTAGGTGTCATGGAAATGGCCCGAGACGTCGTTGATATCGAAATGCTGCAGCGTGGCGTCGAGCGCGCGCTGTACCTTGAGCGGCGTGCCCACGCCAATCGTGTCGGCCACGCCCACATGCTGCACGCCTATGCCCTTCATGAGGCCGGCAAGCATGCCGACACGTTCCGGCGCGATCTCGCCCTCGTAAGGGCAGCCCACGGTGCAGGACATGGCACCGCGCACATAAATGCCCTTCTCGCGCGCGGCTTCCACTACGGGGCGGAAGCGCTCAATGCTCTCGGCAATCGAGCAGTTGATGTTCTTCTGGCTGAAGGCCTCACTGGCCGCGCCAAAGACCACGATCTCGTCGGGCCACAGTTCACGCGGCGGCGCGATGGCGGCCTCAAAGCCCTTCATGTTCGGCGTCAGCACCGAATAGCGCACGCCGGGTTTTCGCTTGATCCCGGCCATCACCTCGGCGTTGTCGGCCATCTGCGGCACCCACTTGGGCGAGACGTAGCTGGTGACCTCGATCTCGGTCAGGCCCGCGTCCTGCAGGCGGTGCACCAGTTCAATCTTCACCGCGGCCGGCACCTGGGCTTTTTCGTTCTGCAGCCCGTCGCGGGGGCCGACGTCGACGATTTTGACTTTGGGAGGTAGTTTCATGATGGTCCTGCACGCCGCCCTCAGAAAGGCGGCAATTAATTAGTATCCCTTTTTCGGGTCAACCACACCGGCAAGGGTGTTGATGGGGGCACCCGCTGCCAGGCTGCGTATTTTCCCGGCGATCTGCGCAATACTTTCCTCGCGCAAGGTGCGCGCAGAGGTGTGCGGCGTGACCGTGACCTTGGGGTGTTTCCAGAACGGGTGCTCCGCCGGCAGCGGCTCGGTGCGGAACACGTCCAGCGTCGCGCCGGCCAGCTGGCCGTTATCGATCAGCGCGACCAGGTCTTCGTCGACCAGGTGGCTGCCGCGCGCCACATTGATGACATAGCCGCCCGGCCGCAGCCGCGACAGCGTGTCACGGTTCATGATGCCCAGGGTGTCCGGCGTCAGCGGCAGCAGGCAGACCAGGATGCGGCTGGCCGCCAGGAAATCCTGGAAGCCCGCGCTGCCCACCTCGCCTGAAAAACATTGCACGCCTTCAATCTTTTTGGGCGAGCGGCTCCAGCCATTGACCGGGAAGTCGAACTGCGCGAGCGCCCGGCTCACGCGTTCGCCCAACACGCCCAGGCCCATCACACCAATGGGATAGTCCGTGCGCAGGCGCGGTTTGCGGTAAGACCATTTGCCCTCAGCAATGTCGGCCTCATAGGCGTCAAGCTCGCGGAAATGGCGTATCACCGCATGGCACACATACTCGGCCATCTGCGCCGACATGCCGGCATCGTCCAGCCGCACCACCGGCACGCCGGCCGGCAGCCGCAGCTTCATGAGCGCATCGACACCCGCACCTATGTTGAAGATTCCCTTGAGCTGTTGCTGCTCGTCAAAAAATTGCTGGGGCGGCTGCCAGACCACCGCGTAGTCGGCCTGCTCCGCCCCTGTGGACCACAGCGCCACATCGGCATCGGGGAAAGCGGCCTTGAGGCCGTCCACCCAGGGCTGGGGTTTGGTGTCGGAACAGCAAAAACTGATGCGCATGAAAAATCCCGTTTGAATCAAAGCAAGTCGAAAACAAAATCAAACGGCTATTTTCAACAATTCCGCGCCCTCGCTGACCTGGTCGCCCGGCGCGTACAGCAATTCTTGCACCGTGCCGTCGGCCGGCGCGGCGATGGTGTGCTCCATTTTCATGGCCTCCATCACCGCCAGCGGCTGGCCTTTGCTGACCTTGTCGCCGGCCTTGACGGCGAAGGACACCACCTTGCCAGGCATGGGCGCGGTCAGGCGGCCACCCTCGGCCTGGGCCTCGCCCGCATGGGCCAGGAGGTCTATCGACAGGATTTGCGTTGCGCCGCGCGCGCTGAACACATGGTCGAGCTCGCCCTGCGCATACACCGCCGCCGTCATGCGCTGGCCCGCGAACTGGATGTCCAGGCCCTGCGCGCTTTCGGCAAATACCAAAGGCCCCGCCACGCCGTCCAGCGCCAGGTGCAGCGCGCCGTCATGCCCATAACTCAAGGTGGCCTTGGCCGGCTCGCCATGGAATTCAAACTCAAAACGCCGCTGCACCACACCATGCGAGCGCCATCCGTCGCGACGGCTGAAGGGGTCGGCGCCCTCCAGGGCGCGCTCGTCGAGCAACTGCCTGGCCACCGCCGCCGCGGCCGCCAGGGACAGGCCCACGGGCTCCTGCTTGAACAGCACGGCTTCCTCGCGCTGGATCAGCGCGGTGTCGAGATTGGCCTTGGCAAATGACGGGCTGCGCACCACATAACGCAAAAACTGCACATTGGTGCTCAGGCCCACGATGCGGGTCTGTGCCAGCGCATCGTCAAGCCGGGCCAGCGCCTCTTCGCGCGTCGCGCCGTGCACGATGAGCTTGGCCACCATGGAGTCGTAGTAGGGCGAAATCGCATCGCCCTCGCGCACGCCGTCGTCCACGCGGACCTGGCCGCGCTCGAAGGCTGTGTGTGCCGGTTTTTTGTAGACGTGCAGCGTGCCGGTGGCCGGCAGGAAGTTGTTGTCCGGCGTCTCGGCGCAGATACGCGCTTCGATGGCGTGGCCATGTATGCGCAACTGATCCTGCAACAGCGGCAGCTTTTCGCCCGAGGCCACACGCAGCTGCCACTCGACCAGGTCCAGGCCGGTGATGGCTTCGGTCACCGGGTGCTCCACCTGCAGGCGCGTGTTCATCTCCATGAAGAAGAAGTTCATGCTGCCATCGGCGCGCTGCTCGACGATGAACTCGACTGTGCCCGCACCGACGTAATTCACGGCGCGCGCGGCCGCCACGGCGGCTTCGCCCATCTGCTGGCGCATGGCTTCGGTCATGCCCGGGGCCGGCGCTTCTTCGAGCACCTTCTGGTGGCGGCGCTGCACCGAGCAGTCGCGCTCGAACAGGTAAACGTAATTGCCGTGCGTGTCGCCAAACACCTGGATCTCGATGTGGCGCGGGCGCTGGGCGTACTTTTCGACCAGCACCGCGTCGTCGCCAAAGCTGTTGATGGCTTCGCGCTTGCAGGAGGCCAGCGCGGCCTCGAAGTCCTCGCTCTTGTCCACCGCGCGCATGCCCTTGCCGCCACCGCCCGCGCTTGCCTTGATCAGCACCGGGTAGCCGATGCGGTCGGCCTCGCGTTTCAGCAAGGCCGGGTCCTGGTCGCTGCCATGGTAGCCCGGCACCAGCGGCACGCCGGCTTTTTCCATCAGCTGCTTGGACTCGGCCTTCAGGCCCATGGCCTTGATGGCCGAGGCCGGCGGGCCGATAAACACCAGGCCGGCGGCCGCGCAGGCCTGGGCGAACTCCTCGTTCTCGCTCAGGAAACCGTAGCCCGGGTGGATGGCCTCGGCGCCCGTGGCCTTGGCGGCTTCGATGATGCGCTCCCAGCGCAAGTAGCTGTCCTTGGGCGCGCTGCCGCCTATGTGCACGGCCTCATCGCAAAAGCCCACATGCTTGGCGCCCGCATCGGCGTCGGAATACACCGCGACGGACTGGATGGCCATGCGTCTTGCCGTAGCAGCGACCCGGCAGGCGATCTCCCCACGGTTTGCAATCAGGATTTTTTTAAACATGGTGGTCGTTCTGTTTTGAGAAAGGAGACTTCAAGGTAAAAGCGGCGGCCGTGCCCGGGTCCGGCCTGCCGCTGAAAATGCGCGCCACGCGGATAAACAGCTGACGCAAAAACCGCCAGCACACGCGTATCAACCAGACGCTGAGCGCCAGCACGATGGCCAGCAGCACCACAAAAATCAAAGGGTGCGCAATCGCCAGCCACAAGCCCAGCGGCACCAGCCCGTCTTCAAGCAGCGAGGCGCCTATGTTGCTGAAGGGCTCGGGCGAGGTGTTGATGGCCGCGCGCGTGGTGGCTTTGGCGGCAAAGCTGGTGGCCGCCAGTGTGCCGCCCAGCAGAGCCGCGACCAGCGCGCCCAGGCCGTCGTCGCCGCCAAACACCGCGGCCGCCAGCGCAGCGCCCGCCGGGATGCGGATCACGCCATGCACCACGTCCCACAGCGAATCGAGCCCCGGAATCTTGTCGGCGAAAAATTCGATAAACACCATGAAGCCGCTGACACCCAGCACCACGGGGTGGGCCAGCAGCTGCAGGCCCGCCGGTAGCTGCACCCAGCCCATAAAGCCCGCCAGGCCCGTCAGCAGCACCACCAGGTAGAGGCGCACGCCGCTGGCCCAGCCCAGCGCGCCGGCCAGGGCGATCAGTTGTGTGGTGTCCAGGGTGGTCATGGCTATGGCTTCACGCCGGTGTGGAAGGCAGCCAATTTGGCTTGCGCTTTTGCAGAAAAGATTGAACGCCCTCTCGGCCTTCAGGGCTCACGCGCACATCGGCAATGCCCTGGACCGTCATCTGCGTAAGTTCCGGTGTGATGGCCTGCCCGGCCACGTCCTGCACCAGTTTTTTGCAGAGCTTCACGGCTTCGGGGCCGGCGCTGACCAGGGCTTTCACCAGCTCGGCCACCTTGGTATCCAGCGCTTCGGCCGCCACGACCTCGTGCACAAAACCGATGCGCAAGGCCTCGGCCGCATCAAAACGCTCGGCCGTCAAAAAGTAGCGATGCGCGGCCCGCGCGCCCATGGCGCGGACCACATAAGGACTGATGGTCGCCGGGATCAGGCCCAGCTTGACCTCGCTAAGGCAGTAGCCGGCCGTGTCGGCAGACACGGCGATGTCGCAGGCCGCCACCAGTCCCGTTCCGCCCGCGTACACATCCCCCTGTATGCGTGCAATGACGGGCCGAGGGCATTCATACACGGCCTGCAGCATGGTGGCGAGGCGGCCCGCGTCCTCAAGGTTCTGCTCGTAGCTGTAGTCGGCCATGCTGCGCATCCAGTTCAGGTCCGCACCCGCGCAGAAAGCCGGGCCGTTGGCCGCCAGCACCACACAGCGCACGTCGTCACGCAGGCCCAGCTCGACAAAGGCCTGGGTCAGCTCGGCGATCACCTCCTGGTTAAAGGCGTTGCGCACCTCGGGGCGGTTCAGGGTGACGGTGGCGACCAGCGCCTCGACATGCAGGGTCAGGTGATTCATGGTGTGGTCCAGACAACGTCGTTATCGACGGCATAAAGTTTGCATTTTCCGGAGGCGTGGCGGTTGCAGCTGTCGAGCGCACGCTTGATGGGATCGTCACCGCCCTCCGCCCAGCCCCAGCCGCCCGTGGGCCCGACGGCAAAGGCGCGCGGCACCTCCTTGGACAGGAAGGCCTTGTAGCCCGCCTTGCCGGAAGCCGACAGGAAAGGCAGCGCGGGCTCCTCGGTGATGGCCGCAAAATCGGTTTTGGGCGGCGCCTCGGTTTTCTTGCCCGCGGGCGCAAAGCGCGCAAACGCCGGCGCGGGCTGGCTGGGCAGGCCTATGCTTTCGAGGAAACGCGTGACTTCAGGTTGCCAGATGCCCTGGCCCTTGGTGGAGCCGAACATGCTGTGTGAATCGCTGCTGAAGGTCCCGAAAGCGACCACACGCGCCTTCTCGCCGCCGCTGTTGTAGCGTGCCGCCATGTCCTGCCAGGTGGATGGCGAAAAATAACTGTCGTTGTCGCCGTAGAACCATAAGGAAGGCAGTTTGGTTTCGGCCGCATAGGTGCCCGCGGCTCGGGCCAGGTTGGCCTGCCAGCCCGCGCAGCTTTCCTGCCGCAGGCCGCCCGCGAAGTTGACCAGGCCTTTGACGCCGGGGTAGTTGAGTGTGCCGAAAGCCAGCGTGGTCCAGCCGCCATGCGACTGGCCCATCACCAGGATTCGGGTTTTGTCGGCCTCAGGCTGCGCCAGCGCGTAGTCGAGCACCGCCTTGACGTCCTCGGCCTGGACGCGGCCGTTGCTCTCCACATTGCAGCCGCCGCCTATGTAGCCCCCGCTGGATTTGGAGAAGCCCTGGCGCATGGGCACCAGCACCATGTAACCGCGCTGCAAAAAGTAGCGCGCGGCGATGGCCGGCCGGTAGCGCGACTGAAAGCGCGGGTCCCCCATTGCCTTGCCGTGGTTGATGACCACCACCGGGAAAGGCCCGGGGCCGTCGGGTTTGTAGAGCGTGGTTTCCAGTTCGGTGCTGCCGATGATGGCTTTTTTGGACACCATAAACACAGACTCATTCAGGGCAGCGCTGAGTTCCGGCTCCTGCGCGCTCGCGGGAGCCAGGACGGCGCACAGCAGCATCCCCAGCAGGGCCGATGCCCACAAGGTTCGAGAAAAACGGTGTGTATCAGTCATATCGTTTGGCCACTTCTTCGAGCATCACTTCGGTTGCGCCGCCACCTATGCCCAGCACACGCGCGTCGCGCCACAGGCGTTCAATCGCTGTCTCGCGGATAAAGCCCATGCCGCCGTGGAACTGCTGGCAGGTTTGCAATACTTCGTTCACCAGCTCGCCGGTCAGCGCCTTGAGCATGGATACTTCTTGCACGATGTCGCGGCCCTGCGTCACGGCCCAGGCGCAGTGGTACATGAACTGGCGCGCCGCGCGGGTCTTGGCGTCCAGCATGGCGATGCGCTGGCGAATGGTTTGTTTGTCCCACAGCGTGGCGCCGAAGGCCTGGCGCTGGCGCACATAGTCCAGCGTCATCTTGATCGCCTGCGTGCAGTGGCCGACCGCCATGGCCGCCAGCGCGATGCGCTCAGTCTGGAAGTTTTTCATGACCGAATAAAAACCCTTGCCCTCTTCGCCCAGCAGGTTGCCGGCCGGGATACGGACGTTGTCAAACACCAGCTCAGCCGTGTCCGACGACAGCCAGCCGGTTTTCTTGAGTGCACGGCCCACCGTAAACCCCGGCGTGCCTTTTTCGACAATGAACATGGACACATCGTGGCGCGCCGTGCCGGTCTTGGCCGCGATGAAATACAGGTTGGCAAACACACCGTTGGTGATGAACATCTTGGTGCCGTTGAGCACCCATTCGTCGCCTTCACGTTTGGCAGTCATGCGCATGCCGGCTACGTCCGAGCCCGCACCGGGCTCGGTGATACCGACCGCGGTGATTGTCTTTCCCGCAATCACGTCCGGCATGTAGCGCGCCTTCTGCGCCGCATTGCCCGCGTGGAACAGGTGCGGGCTGGCCATGTCGGTATGCACCAGCACCGTGATGATGAAGCCGCCAAAGGTCGACTGCGACAGCACCTCGGCAAACACCAGGTTGGCCAGCGCATCGGCCTCGCCGCCGCCGTACTCCGCCTCATACATCAGGCCCAGCAGGCCGGCCTCGCCCATCTTGCGCAGCACCTCGCGCGGCACGCAGCCCTCTTCTTCCCAGGCAGCCGCAAACGGCTCAACCTCACGCGCAATGAAGCGCGCGACCTGCTCGCGCAGCAGCTCGTGCTCGGAGGTGATGTAAATGTTGTCCATGGCCGGCTTTGTGGCTTACCCGGATTTACATGCGGAACACGCCGAACTTGGTCTCGGGAATCGGCTGGTTCAAGGTGGCCGACAGCCCCAGCGCCAGCACGCGCCGCGTATCCGCCGGGTCGATCACGCCGTCGTCCCAAAGCCGCGCGCTCGAGTAATAAGGATGGGACTGGTGGCCGAACTGGTCCAGCACCGGCTGCTTGAAGGCCGCCTCTTCCTCGGCGCTCCACTGGCCGCCCTTGGCTTCAATCGCGTCGCGCTTCACCGTGGCCAGCACCCCGGCGGCCTGCTCGCCGCCCATCACGCAGATGCGCGCATTCGGCCACATCCACAAAAAGCGCGGCGAATAGGCCCGGCCGCACATGCCGTAGTTGCCGGCGCCGTAGCTGCCGCCGATGATGATGGTGAACTTGGGCACCTGGGCCGTGGCCACCGCCATCACCATCTTGGCGCCGTGGCGCGCGATGCCCTCGGCCTCGTATTTTTTGCCGACCATAAAGCCCGTGATGTTCTGCAAAAACACCAGCGGGATCTTGCGCTGGCAGCACAGCTCGATGAAGTGCGCGCCCTTCTGCGCCGATTCGCTGAACAAAATGCCGTTGTTGGCGATGATGCCCACCGGCATGCCTTCGACATGCGCGAAGCCGCAAACCAGGGTGGTGCCGTAGCGTGCCTTGAACTCGGCGAACTCGCTGCCGTCGACGATGCGCGCAATGATCTCGCGCACGTCATAAGGCTTGCGTGTGTCGGTCGGGATCACCCCATAGAGTTCTTCGGGGCTGTAGAGCGGCGGCGCGGGCGTGCGCAGCACCTGCTGGGGCTGCTTCTGCCGGTTCAGGTTGGCCACGGCGCGGCGCGCCAGGGCCAGCGCATGCGGGTCGTTCTGCGCCAGGTGGTCGGCCACGCCCGACAGCCGTGTGTGCACGTCGCCGCCGCCCAGGTCTTCGGCCGAGACGATCTCGCCGATGGCCGCCTTCACCAGCGGTGGGCCGCCCAGGAAGATGGTGCCCTGGTTCTTGACGATGATGGTCTCGTCGCTCATGGCCGGCACATAGGCGCCGCCGGCGGTGCAGCTGCCCATGACCACCGCGATCTGCGCAATGCCCGCAGCGCTCATGTTCGCCTGGTTAAAAAAAATGCGGCCGAAATGGTCGCGGTCGGGGAAGACTTCGTCCTGGTTGGGCAGGTTGGCGCCGCCCGAATCGACCAGGTAGACGCAAGGCAGGTTGTTCTGCTGCGCGATCTCCTGCGCGCGCAAATGCTTTTTGACCGTCATCGGGTAATAGGTGCCGCCCTTCACCGTCGCGTCATTGCACACCACCATGCAGTCCACCCCGCTGATGCGGCCTATGCCGGCGATCACACCCGCGCAGGGCGCGCTGTCGGTGCCGTCGCGGTCGGGGTACATCGCGTAGGCGGCCAGCGGCGAGAGTTCGAGGAAAGGCGTGCCCGGGTCCAGCAGCATCTGCACCCGGTCGCGCGGCAGCAGCTTGCCGCGCGCCGTGTGCCGCGCACGCGCGGTGTCGCCGCCGCCGTGGGCGGCCTTGGCGACTTTGGCGCCGAGGTCGTCGACCAGCGCGCGCATGGCGGCGGCATTGGCCTGGAAGTCGGCGGAACGGGCGTTGAGCTGGGTCTCAAGAGCGGACATGGATTTTTTCCTGATGGGGGCGCTGAAAGGACGTCGGAAGGCGTACCGGCCCTACCTTAGCGCCAAACAGCCAGCTTAGCGAAAACCCGCCCCCGGCAGGCCGCCAACAAGGTTGCAAATCCTGCCAACGGCACCGAGAATCACAAGATGCCCTCCCGCAGCCCCGCCAACCCGCCCGTCGCCGCCACGCCCATGGCCTTTGCTAGAAGCATAGCGGCCGCCTACAAGCGCGAAGGCCAAAGCCCGGAGCAAGCCCTCAAACTGGCACAGATCACGCCAAACCAGCTCAAACAGCCAACCGGCCACATCACCGCCCGCCAGATGGAACTGCTCTCAGGCGCCGCCATGCAGGAGCTGGGCGACGAAGGCCTGGGCGCCTTCAGCCGCAAACTGCCCTGGGGCAGCTACGGCATGCTGGCGCGCGCGTCGATTAGTTCGCCGAATCTGGGCGTGGCCCTCAAACGCTGGTGCCGCCACCATGCACTGATTGCCGACGACATCACCCTGCGCCTGACCACCAGCGGCGACACGGCCGCGATCACGGTTGAAGAGAAGGTGCCCAGCCAGGTGGGTGAGTTCGGTTTGGTCCACGTGCTGCGCAATATCCACGGCCTGGCCTGCTGGTATGTGGATTCGCGCATTCCCCTGCAGGGCGCACGCTTTCCATTCGAGGCGCCGGCCCATGTGGAGGCTTATGCGCTGATGTTCCCCGGCCCGGGCCTGCAGTTCAAGGCCGCGCAGGCCGAGATCCGCTTTGATGCGCGTTACCTGGCTTTGCCTTTGCGCCGTGACGAAAAAGCCTTGCAGCAGATGTTGCAGCGGGCTTTGCCCTTGACGGTGCTGCAGTACCGGCGCGACAGGCTGCTGGTGGAGCAGGTGCGGCAGGCGCTGGCGAACCCGGCCGTCGCCTCACATACCGCGGAGACCCTGGCGGCAACGCTCAACATGTCGCCTCGCTCCCTGCATCGCCAGCTTCAGGAAGAAGGAGCGTCGCTGCAGCAGCTCAAGGACGAGGTGCGCTTTGAGAAGGCCAAGGACTTGTTGCTGCGGACCTCAAAGCCCATCAAGCAGGTGGCTGAGGCTTCTGGATTTCGGAATGAGAAGAGTTTTACGAGGGCGTTTCGGGAATGGAGCGGCCAGTCACCCGCGGAGTTCCGGCAAGGAAAACCGCCACCACTGGCCTGATTTGCCCCCTTCGTGGCAGGACTTGTGACGCGCGGCGCCCTAGACTGTGCGCATGATCACCCTTCACCACTGCGTCAGCGCCCGCTCCTTCCGCCCCTTGTGGATGCTCGAAGAGCTGGGCCTGCCCTACACGCTGCGCATGCTGCCTTTTCCGCCGCGTGCGCTGGCCCGCCAATTCCTGGCGGACAACCCCTTGGGCACCGTGCCCCTGCTGGTGGACGGCGACACCCGCATGACCGAATCCGCGGCGATATGCCAATACCTTGCGGCACGGCACAGCCCCGGGCAGCTGGATGTTCCGCTGGCAGACCCGGCCTATGGCGCTTACCTGAACTGGCTGCACATGGGCGAAGCCACTTTGACCTTTCCGCAAACCCTGGTGCTGCGCTACACCCACTTCGAACCCGAGGCGCGCAAACAGCCCCAGGTCGCGGAAGACTACAGCCGCTGGTTCCTCGCCCGGCTGAAAGCCATGGACGCCGCCCTGCAGCAGCAACCCGAATTTCTCTGCGCCGGCCGCTTCACCGCCGCCGACGTGTCGGTCCACTACGCCCTCATGCTGGCCAGCCACCTTGGCCTGGCAGCACAATTCCCCGATGCGGTGCGCCGTTACCACCGGCAGCTCGAGCAACGCCCGGCATTTCAGCGCGCCCTGCTGGCGCAGCATCAGGCCGCGCTGGACCAGGGCATCCCGACCACGCCGGCACCGGATATGCGGCCGGGCAAGGGATAGGGGCGGGGGAGAACTACCCGCGGGGATGCATTCACAGATTCTGTGGGCAAGCTTGTGTACCCGCGTGAGGACAACACGGAGATCCTTACCTGGCGTGGCTTCCAGCAGGATGCCCGTAAAACAGGCAGCATCAATCCGCAGGCATTGCCAATGGCCAATCAAAGTGAGTAAAGGCTTGGTGGGTGTGACAGGCGCTGACGAACCCCGACGGTCTAAAACAAGGCATTTTTCACATGACATGAAATGTTACAAGCCGTATATTGCCTCAGTGCCTCCCAAAGGTGTTGAATTCCGTCGAAATCTGACCCACTTAGCGCAGTAATTTCCATCCAAAACTGACCCACGTAGGCACTACCCTGCTTGTTTTAAAAGCAGGGGAAATTAGGAGTGATAGACGTGGCGACATTGAATGTCATCAGACGTTGGGCATTGCGGGATCAGATGTCCATCCGCGAGATCTCAAGGCGTACAGGCCTGGCTCGCAACACAGTGAAGAAGCACCTGCGATCGGAAGAGAGCGAGCCCAGCTACCAAAGGCGGGCAACCCCAAGCAAGCTCGATCCCTACGCCGAGAAGCTGGCCACCTGGCTAGTCATCGAGGCAACAAAATCGCGGAAACAGCGGCGCACTTTGAGGCAGATCCACACAGACTCAGCCCAAAAAGGAGAAAACCAAGAACTTATCCACATCGTGAGCAGCTTCTGCTCACAAAGAGTGTGGGTCAATATTCGATGGAAAACTCGGGTCAAACTTCAGCGGAATTCAACAACGCTGGACACTCCATGTACTTCACGGACCATAGCGTCGGTACGTTGCCTTCAATTCCAACCGCGTTTTGCTGTCTTAGCCAATCTTCCGAATATCCAGGATGAATCTCAACCTTGCAGTGTGGACATTTCATCTAAGCTCCCAAAGTTGATTAATTCTCAGAATTGGAGAAATGCTTCAAAAATTCTCAGCCGCCTCGGCAATCCGCCCAGTCACCCCAATCCCCTCCAAAGCCCCCGCCAGACTCGCCACCGTCCGGTCCACGTTATGCCACTTCTCCAGCCCAAACAGCCCCACGCGGAAGGTCTTGAAGTCCGCACCTTCATCGCATTGAAGCGGCACACCGGCGGCGGTCTGCAAACCCTCGGCCAGAAACTTCTTGCCTGACTGAATGTCAGGATCGGTGGTGTAGCTGACGACCACGCCCGGGGCCTTGAAGCCCTCGGCGGCCACGCTGGGCAGGCCACGGCTTTCGAACAGGGCGCGCACCTTGCTGCCCAGTTCTTGCTGTTCTGCCTTCACTTTCGCAAACCCGTACGCTTGCGTTTCCTTCATCGTGGCGCGCAGGCGAGTGAGGGCGTCTGTCGGCAGGGTCGCATGGTAGGCGTGGCCGCCGTTTTCGTAGGTCTCCATGATCTGCAGCCACTTCTTCAAGTCGCAGGCGAAGCTGGAGCTCATGGTGGTCTCAATCGCGGTGCGGGCGCGTTCACTGAGCATGACCATGGCGCAGCAGGGTGAGCTGCCCCAGCCTTTTTGCGGGGCCGAGATCAGGATGTCGACGCCGGTGGCTTTCATGTCCACCCACATGGCGCCGGAGGCGATGCAGTCGAGCACAAACAGGCCGCCCACCGCATGCACGGCGGCGGCGACGGCTTGCAGGTAGCTGTCGGGCAGCATCATGCCGGAGGCGGTTTCGACGTGGGGGGCAAACACCAGGGCGGGCTTTTCTTTGGCGATGGCGGCGACGACGTCTGCCACCGGGGCGGGCATCCATGGCGCCTGGGCGCCTGCCGCTGTCTTGCGGGCTTTGAGCACGGTGTGGGAGGCGGGGATGTTGCCCATCTCGAAGATCTGCGTCCAGCGGTAGCTGAACCAGCCGTTGCGCACCACCATGACATGTTTGCCGGCGGCGAACTGGCGGGCCACGGCTTCCATGCCGTAGGTGCCGCTGCCGGGCACCAGCGCGACCGAATGCGCGTGGTAGACCTCTTTGAGGATGGCGGAGATGTCGCCCATCACGCCCTGGAAGCTGCGCGACATGTGGTTGAGGGCGCGGTCGGTGTAGACGACTGAAAACTCAAGCAAGCCGTCTGGGTCTACGTTAGGCAGAAGTCCGGGCATGTGTCTCACCTTTTTATTAAAAGTCGGGCTGGCAGCTTAGCACCGCAGCCCGATTCGGGACAGCCCGGCCCAGGGAGACCGTTTCAGCGCTGGGGGCGGTGGGTGCCCCGCCGGTGCTCAGGCCGGCTTGCCGCTGTACTGCTCAAAAAAGCCGATGGGGTGGATATCGATGTTCCAGCCCACGTTTTCGCCCAGCGTGGCGGCCGGGTGCAGCGAGGCGATGCGTACGGCTTCGTCCCTGCTGTCGGCCTCGATGATGAAAAAGCCGCCGACCAGCTCTTTTGCCTCGGCAAAGGGACCGTCGGCCACCGTGGTCTTGCCGCCGCGCGGCTGCAGGCGGATGGCGGGCCCGTCCAGCGAAGCGCTCAGGCGCAGTTGCCCGGTTGCCTTGAGCTCGGCATCCTTGGCCGGGCACTGGCTGACCAGCGCCTTGCGGTCGGCAGGCGACAGGGCAGCCATGTCGGCGGGTTTGTAGTTGGCGAGGCAGAGGTATTTCATGGGGTTTCCTTTCGGTGATGGAGGGTTTTGCTTGCTGACACCTCTACGACGAACAGGACGGGCCGGAATCGACATACCGGTCAAAAATAATCCTGAAACAGATTCTCAGCCCATCAACTCAGTAAAGCCGCCAGGTCAGCCATGTCGGTAAAAACATGTGTCGCGCCGCTGGCCTTGAGTGCCGTGGGCGCGTCATGGCCCATTTCGGGCGGGCTGTAGCCAAAGACGGTACAGCCGGCCGCCACGCCTGCCGTGACGCCGGTGACGGTGTCTTCCACCACGGCGCAGCGTTTGGCGTCCACGCCCAGGGCCGCGGCGGCGGCGAGGTAGACGTCGGGGAAGGGTTTGGAGCGCGGCAGCTCGTGCCCGCTGAAAATGCGGCCCTTGAAGAAAGGCATCAAACCGCACTTCTCAAGCTGCAGCTCGACCTTGAAGCGGTCGGCACCGGAGGCGCAGGCGATGCGGCCCTTGTACAGCGCGTGGACTTTGGCGATGGCGTCGACGGCGCCGGTGATGGCCTTGAGGTCGCGCATCAGGCCGGTGTTGCGGCGTTCGCGGAACTGGACCATCCAGTCTTCAGTCACGGGGCTGCCGGTGTTGGCGGCGATCAGGGCGGCTTCGTCCTTGACGGCCTTGCCGACAAAGATGCGCATGCATTCGGCGGGGCTGAGCTTCCAGCCGCGCTCTTCGAGCATGTCGCGCAGCACGCCGTTGGTAATGGGTTCGCTGTCGACCAGCACGCCGTCACAGTCGAATAACACCGCGTCAAATCTCATGGTTCCGCTTTCATGTCCAGTTCAGGTTTTGCCGGGGCGGCGAGCGTGAACATCGCCCATTCAGGCCGCATATTAAAACGCACCGGCAGGATGCTGACGCCGAGCCCGCTGGTGATGTACATGCGATTGTCGCCGTGCGCCACCCAGCCGTAGGCCCAGTCGTGCGGGCCGGCCCCGGGCACCACGGGCGAGCCGAAGAAAGGGATGCGGACCTGGCCGCCGTGGGTGTGGCCAGCCACGATGAGGCCGCGCACCGGCGGCAGGTCGAACAGGCTGGCCGGCTCGTGCATGAAGACCAGCGCCTGCGCGCCCTTGGGCACCCTGGCCATGGCGCGCACCGGGTCGGAATGGCCGGTGTCGTCGTCGCCCACGCCGGCCACCCACAGGGCGGTGCCGGGCAGGGGCACGGCGTCGTTCTCAAGCACCTGGATGCCGGCGCGCTGGAAGGCGGCGGTGAACTTCGCGCCGTCGTGCCACCAGTCGTGGTTGCCCATGACGGCATAAACACCCAGCCTGGCCTTGAGCCCGCCCAGCACCTGGGCGATTTCGTCTTCGGGTGTGGCGGCGATCTCGGGTTTGTAATCCCGGTCGGCAAGAAAGTCGCCGGGCAGCAGGATGACGTCGGGCTGGGCGGCGTTGATCTCAGCCACGATGGCGAGTGCGCGCTCCAGCGTCATGACACGCCACAAGGGGCGTTTGCTGAAGTGCCAGTCGGACGCGACGGCGACCTTGAGGCCGGGCGGGCCTTGCCAGTGGGGGACGGTTTCGCTGATTTCGCGGTGGGCGACCCAGCGCGGTTCGATGATGACAGTCCAGGTGCCCAGCAGGAGCATGGCAACAAGCGCCAGCACTCCGGCGGCGCGGCGTCCCCAGGGCTTCACAGGTTCTGTCACAGGCGGATATCCGGCGAATCGCCGTCCACCGCGTCCATCACGCCGGTGCTGTGGGGCGACAGGCCGTAGCTGCGCAGGTTCTTGCGCAGATCCGCGGGGTCGACCTCGTTCCAGGCCAGGCCGCAGTCCATGCAGGCATGCGCATGTTCGTTTTGCAAGAGAACGGGTTTGCCGAGCAGCGAGCGCAGCAGGCCGCGCAGGGGATAAAAACGCTCGGCTTCGAAATTCCCGCGAACCACCTTGCGGCTGCTGCAGCGCAGGCAGTACATGCCGCGCACGGTCTGGTTGAACATCTGCCCTCCCCTTATTGGCTCATTGACTTGTTGGCCTATTGGATATCGCCGTCCACATAGTACCAACGGCCGGCTTCATGCACGAAGCGGCTGCGCTCATGCAGGCGCACGGCGGGGCCGGCTGGGGATTTCTGGCGCGCGACAAATTCGACCTCGGCATGCGTGGCGTCGAGCTGGCGGTGGCTGCGCACTTCGAGGCCCAGCCATTTGACGCCAGGATCGAAGTCTATCGATGCCGGCCTGTGGCTGGCGTGCCAGGTGGCGAGCAGGTAGTCGGCACGCTCGCTGACAAAGGCGGTGTAGCGCGAGCGCATCAGCGACTCGGCGTCGGGCGCGGGGGTGGTGTCGAAGTGGTCGAGGTAACGGCCGCAGCATTGGGCATACGCCAGCGCGCGCTTGCCGGCCTGGCGGCCGCAGGGGCAGGCTTGTGAGGCGAGTGGCTGGGACGGCAGCGGATTCGGCATCAACCGCAGCTGTGGGCGCGGGCCTTGCGCTTTTCCCGGTCTTCGAGCGTCTCGGTGGGCGCGCCCTGCTTGACCCATTCGGCATAACCGCCGTCGATGTGGGCGACGTTGGCCATGCCCATGTCCTGCAGGGTCTTGGTGGCCAGGGCGCTGCGCCAGCCGGCGCCGCAGAACAGGATGAACTCCTTGCCCTCGTCGGCGAACAAAGGCTTGTGATAAGGCGAGGCCGGGTCCACCCAGAACTCGAGCATGCCGCGCGGCGCGTGGTAGCTGCCGACGACCGTGCCGGCCGTGAGTTCACGCACGTCGCGGATGTCGACGATCTGTACATTCGGGTCGTTGAGCCTGGCCTTGACTTCATCCACGCTGTAAGTCTTGACCTGGGCCATGGCCTCGTCAACCAGGGCGCGGAATCCTTTGGTGATCGGCATTAGTTTCTCCTCAGGCCAGGGCGCGGGTAATGATGATTTTTTGCACGTCGGAAGTGCCTTCGTAGATCTGGCACACCCGCACGTCGCGGTAAATACGTTCGACCGGGAAGTCGCTGACATAGCCATAACCGCCCAAGGTCTGGATGGCGGCGCTGCATACCTGTTCGGCCATTTCGCTGGCGAAGAGTTTGGCCATGGCGGCTTCTTTCAGGCAGGGCAGGCCGGCGTCGCGCAGGCTGGCGGCGTGCCAGATCAGCTGGCGCGCGGCTTCAATCTTGGTCGCGCAGTCGGCCAGGCGAAAACCCACCGCCTGGTGGTTGAAGATGGCGGTGCCGAAGCTCTGGCGCTCCTTGGCGTAAGCCAGGGCCGATTCAAACGCGCTGCGCGCCATGCCCACGCTTTGCGCGGCGATGCCGATGCGCCCGCCTTCGAGCGCGCCCAGGGCGATCTTGTAGCCCTCGCCCTCGCTGCCGATCAGGTTCTCGGCCGGGATGCGGCAGTTGTCAAAGTTGATCTGCGCGGTGTCGCTGGAATGCTGGCCCAGCTTGTCTTCGAGCCGCGCCACCACATAACCTGGCGCGCTGGTGGGCACGATGAAGGCGCTCATGCCTTTTTTGCCGGCGCCCTTGTCGGTCACGGCAATCACGATGGCGGCGTGGCCGTTCTTGCCGCTGGTGATGAACTGCTTGACGCCGTTGAGCACGTATTCTTCGCCCTCCTTCACCGCCGTGGTGCGCAGTGACGATGCATCGCTGCCCACATGAGGCTCAGTCAGGCAGAAGACGCCCAGCATCTCGCCCTGCGCCAGCGGCGTGAGCCACTGCTTTTTCTGCTGTGCGTTGCCGTAGCGCATGAGGATGGCGTTGACGGGGCAGTTGGTGACGCTGATGGCGGTGCTGGTGCCGCCGTCGCCGGCGGCGATTTCTTCGAGCACCAGCGCGAGCGTGAGGTAGTCAAGGTTGGCGCCGCCGAACTCTTCGGGCACGCAGATGCCGTAGGCGCCCAGCGCGGCCAGGCCCTTGTGCGCCTCGACGGGGAAGTGGTGCTCCTTGTCCCAGCGCGCGGCATGGGGCCAGAGCTCTTCTTGTGCAAACGCGCGGACCGCGTCGCGGATCATTTCCTGGTCTTGGTTGAGCAGCATTTTTTGCCTTTAAGGGCCCTTGACAGGCTTGAACCGGTTACCGTCGAGCCGGAAGCGGCGTGAGGTTACCGAAAGATTTTCTTTTGGGGCCCCAACAAGCCGGGTGGTGACCTCGATCATCTCAACGATGTTGTATGCGGAATTCCCCAGCAACTGGAACTGCACATGCGTCTGTTCGCAGGGCTTGGCTGACGGGAAAATCTCCCCGCAAACGCCCAGGTTGTTGCCGAACTCGGCTTTATGCAAGACCTGCATCTCCCAGCCCTTGAAGCGGACCAACGCATGGATGAAGTCTTCGGTACCCTGGCCTGAGCCATAGTTCTCCAGCAAGGAGAACTCGCCATAGTGACCGGCGACATAACGCAAACCCAGTGACTGGCTGTAGTCAAGTTCCCTGGCTTGTTTCAAGGCCGGGCGGTACAAAAAAGTACCAGCAGAAAAATTACGTCCGCGATCCGGGAACCACACCGAAACAAGGAAGGCCGTCTCGGTTTTTCCGACCATGACCTCATGCATGCCCCGAATGGCCAGGGCTTCCGCCTTGTTGGTGCGGTCCTTCAGGCCTGCGCGCATCGCGGTCACGAGTTCGCTTTCATTGGGCCAGGCGGGAACAGGGTCAGGCGCGGCAAAAGCCGAAGTAACCGAAGTTGCCGCACCGACCGCGATCAGCCCGATCACAAGCGCACGGCGTGCAGCGGCGACGAGGCGATTGCCATGATCCATCGACATCATGCTGCTCCTTACCAGGACTCAAACGGCGTGCCGTCGTAGTTGAGAAACGCGCCCTTGTGCTCGGGCGTGAGCCCGGCCAGCGCGGCGCGCATGGCCGTGACGCTTTGGACGGTGGTGAGCGGCGCGCCGCTGCCGCCCATGTCGGTCTGCACCCAGCCGGGCGACATGGCGACCATGATGGCCTTGGGGTAGTCGTGCTGGGCGGAGGCCACGGCCATATTGAGCGCGGCTTTGCTCACGCGGTAGACCCAGCCGCGGCTGTTCTCCACGCCGTCTATCTTTGCCATGCCGCTGCTGATAAAAGCGAAACGGCCTTTGCCGCCACCGTCCAGCCTTGAGGCCTCGACCAGGGGCGCGACCTGCGGGATGGCCTGCATGGCGCCCAGCACGTTGGTGTGCATGGCCTGGTCAAACATTTCGCGCGTTGGAGGGGTCAAGGCACCGCCCTGCGGAAACACGCCGGCCACATAGAGGGCAATGTCGATCGCCTCGCCGTCGAGCAGCCAGGCCAGGCCGCTGATGCTGGCGGGCTGGGCCACGTCCAGCCGCAAGGCCTTGGCGCCCAGGCCCTTGAGGCGCTGCAGGCCCTCGTCGTCGCGCGCGGTGGCAATGACTTGCGCGCCCTCGGCCTGGTATTGGCGAACGAACTCGAGGCCGATGCCGCGTGATGCGCCCAGGACGAGGACTTTCATGGCTAGCCCGCGAAATTGAAGTACTTCGACCACGAAGGGTCGAACGCATGGGTCAATTCAGCACCGGTGAACGATGCGCCGTGCAGGCTGGCGTCCACCACGCCAAGCGCGGCAGGCAGGTCGCCCACATAGTAGTTGGCCAGGCGCCGGCCGTTCCTGACCACGGTGTGCGACAGGATGCCGGCATGCTGAAGCTCCAGGCGGGTGGCGATCTGCTCCTGGAGTTCACGGGCGCGGTCCAGCGCGGCATGGTCTTCCACGGGCAGGCGCAGCTCGATCGCGTGGCCCAGGTCAGGCCGCGCTGCAATCGCATTGGCGCTCTGGTTGACCGCCACGATCGCCTTGTCACCCTCCTGGTCGTCTTCTTCGTCACCCTTTTCGTCACCGTCCTCGTCGTTGCCAAAGACGACCGTCATGACAGACCACTGATGCTCTCCGCTTGGGAACAGGCCTGTGTGCCCCAGCTCATTCGTCCAGAACGCGTCGAGTACAGCGCCGAACTTGTCGAGCGTCGTGGAGCCGGCCACTTCGTCCGAAAACGCGTCAACGAAATCAACAAAACCCACCTTGACCGCAAAGTCATACTCGCCCAGCACATGGTCGAGCATGATGAAGGTCATGTTGCGCGCATGGTCCCGCATGTCGCTAGGCAGTTCGCGCGCAAACATGACTTCGATGCCCACCTGCCCTTCGTCGGCGACGTGGCCAATCAGCACGTCGGAGGTCGCCAGTTCAAAGTTGTCCATACGCATGGGGAAGTCGGGGCTTTCCGTGCGAGCGCGAAAGGCGGTAAGGCTGTAGTGCTTCAACGGCGGCGCGCGCTTGACGAAGTCCAGCAGCAGCGGAAAGGTGTCGGTACTCCCGTGCGCGGTGGCGATCAGTTCGATCTGCTGGTCACCGTCGTCAGCCGACATTTCGAGTGCCAGCCCTTCCAGGTATTGCTCAAGAACTTCGTTGATGTTCTCCACCTGGTCGCGTACCGGCTGGCGGACAAGCTCCGCCTCGCCCTCCCGGAACTTCAGCCAGAAGGCATCGATGCGCCGGGCGAGCTCAGCGGGTGAAAGTTCTTGCGGAGCTTCTTGCGTCATACCAACTCGATGGCCATGGCGGTGCCTTCACCGCCGCCAATGCACAGCGTGGCGACGCCCTTCTTGAGGCCGCGCGCCTTGAGGGCATGGATCAGCGTGACAAGGATGCGGGCGCCGGACGCGCCGATCGGGTGGCCCAGCGCGCAGGCGCCGCCGTTGACGTTGACGATGTCGTGGCTGATGCCGAGTTCCTTCATGGCGGCCATGGGCACGACGGCGAAGGCTTCGTTGACTTCCCAGAGGTCCACGTCTTTCACGCTCCAGCCGATTTTCTTGAGCAGCTTGTTGACGGCGCCCACCGGTGCGGTGGTGAACCATTCGGGTTCCTGCGAGAAGGTGGCGTGGCCGACGATGCGGGCGATGGGCTTGGCGCCCAGCTCTTTGGCCGTCGATTCGCGGGCCAGCACCAGGGCGGCGGCGCCGTCGTTGATGGAGGAGCTGGAGGCGGCCGTGATGGTGCCGTCTTTCTTGAAGGCGGGCTTGAGCGTGGGGATCTTGTCGAGCTTGACCTTGCCGGGGCCTTCGTCGATGGAGATAACGGTCTCGCCGGCGCGGCCCTTGACGGTGACGGGCGTGATTTCGGCCTTGAAGGCGCCGGACTCGGTGGCGGCCTTGGCGCGCTGCACGCTGGCGGTGGCGAAGGCGTCTTGCGCTTCGCGGGTGAAGCTGTATTTTTCGGCGCACTGCTCACCAAAGGTGCCCATGGCGCGGCCGGGTTCGTAGGCGTCTTCGAGGCCGTCGAGCATCATGTGGTCAAAGATCCGGTCGTGGCCGATGCGGATGCCGCTGCGGCCCTTGAGCAGCAGGTGCGGCGCGTTGGTCATGCTTTCCATGCCGCCCGAGACCATGACGTCGCGGCTGCCGGCGACGAGCTGGTCGTGCGCAAGCATGGTGGCTTCCATGCCGGAGCCGCACATCTTGGACAGGGTGACGGCGCCGACGCTGGCGGGCAGGCCGCCCTTGAAGCCGGCCTGGCGCGCCGGGGCCTGGCCCTGGCCGGCCATCAGGCAGTTGCCGAATAGCACTTCGTCGACCTTGCCGGCCGCGATGCCGGAACGTTCAATGGCGGCCTTGATGGCTGCCCCGCCGAGGTCGTGGGCCGAGAGGCTGCAGAAGTCGCCCTGGAAGCCGCCCATGGGGGTGCGGGCCGCGCCGAGGATGACGATGGGATCTGCGTTGGGGTTTGACATGGTGGTGTTTCCTTTCAGTGGGTTCAGCTTAATTGGCGGGCCGTGGCATTTTTGCCTCCAGCGCCTTGACGAAATTCGGGTCGATATCGGCTCGCTGCGGTGTGGCCTCGGCGAGTTTCAAACGCTTCCAGGCCATGGCGTAGTTGCCGCTGGTGTAGTCGGCTATCGCCCAGTTCTGCAGGTTCAGCGTATGGTTCGGTGCTTTTTGGTAGATGGCTTCATAACGCCTGACAGCCTCGGCCATCAGGGTTGGATTGCCCACTACGCCCGCCGCTATTCCAATCGTCCTGGCGTAATCGACGGCAAGATCGATGTCGCCGGGCGCTAGTTTTTCAACTTCGGCAAACAGGCCCAGTGAAGCAAGAAGGCCCTGGTCGCTGCTGGCGGACGCTGCCGCCATGCCCCACAAGGCGGAAACGCTTTTCGGGTCGATCATCCAGGCCTGGTTGAAACGCCGCATGGCATTTTCCGGGTTGCCCTGGCGCAAAAACTGCCAGCCCCGCTCCGCGACATCTTTCGCCGCCTTCGGCCTGTCGCCCGGGTAGCGGGCGTCAACCTGGACCAGGAATTCGGCGTCCGCCGCCTTCTGTTGTTCAGTCTTCTGCAGGTTGCCGTATTTGGGCAGCAGCGAGATGTCCTGCGAGAAGGCAGCACCGCAGAAAAAAGCCAGCGCCGCAAAAAGCGTCCAGGTCCTGATAAAAGGAGTTGTCACAGTCATTTCCTTCCTGTCTCGTTGTTATGTTCTGCCGCCAGTCCCCGCCTCAAGGGGTCAGGCCGCTGAGGCCCGTCAAAACCGGTTCGGGCGGCAGTTGCGTCAGCACCTCATCGTGGGGAGCGCCGGGGCTGTGCAGCGCGCTGAAGCGCTTTTCGCGCTCGTAGGGAAACACGTCGTGGACATGGCCGGCCTGGATGCGGGCCTGGTGTTTCTGCCAGAAATCGGCGTCCAGCAGGTTGGCGTGGTGCTTCATGAAGACCTCGCGCACCGCGTCGTTGCCGAGCAGGAAGGGCTCGAAGGTTTCGGGGAACACGTCCTTGGGGCCGACGGAGTACCAGACCTCGCCGCTCATTTCTTCTTCCTCGGTGCGGGCCTCCGGCACCTTGCGGAAGTTGCAGTCGGTGATGTATTCGATCTCGTCGTAGTCGTAGAACACGACCTTGCCGTGGCGCGTGATGCCGAAGTTTTTCCAGAGCATGTCGCCGGGGAAGATGTTGGCGGCGACCAGGTCTTTGATGGCATTGCCGTACTCGACGACGGCGCGCTCTATCTGGTCCTTGGCAGCGGGTTCGTTGACGCCGGCGTCGAAGGCTTCCTGCAGGTAGATGTTGAGCGGGATCATGCGGCGCTCGATGTAGACGTGCTTGATGATGACTTCGGTCTGGCCGTCGCCGTCGCGGTCGCTGATCTCGAGCTGGCTGGGCGCGAACTTTTCGATTTCGGCGATCAGCTCGTCGTCGAAGCGGTCGCGCGGAAAGGCGACCTCGCTGTATTCCTGGGTGTCGGCCATGCGGCCGACGCGGTCGTGCTGCTTGACCAGCAGGTACTTGCCCTTGATCTGCTCGCGCGTGGTGTCTTTCTGCGGCGGGTAGTAGTCCTTGATGACCTTGAAGACGTAGGGGAAGGACGGCAGGTCGAACACCAGCATGACCATGCCCTTGATGCCGGGCGCGATGCGGAACTTGTCGGTGGAGTGCCGCAGGTGGTACAGGAAGTCGCGGTAGAACAGCGTCTTGCCCTGCTTGGCCAGGCCCAGCGCGTTGTAGATCTCGGCGCGCGGCATGTGCGGCATCATGCTGCGCAAAAACTGCACATAGGCCGAAGGGATGCCCATGTCGACCATGAAGTAGGCGCGCGCGAAGCTGAAGAGGATCAGCAGATCGTCTTCGCCGAACAAGGCCGCGTCTATGACCAGTTTTCCGGCCTTGTTGTGCAGCACCGGCAGCGCGAAGGGCACTTCGTTGAAGCCGTTGATGATCTTGCCAACGACGTAAGCGCCCTTGTTGCGGAAGAACAGGCTGGTCAGCACCTGGATCTGGAAGTTGGCGCGCAGCTTGACGTCGGCGAAGCGCTCGCTGATGGCCTCGAGCACGTAACCGGCGTCGCGCTCGAGGTCGTCGAAGGGCAGGCGCAGGTCGAAGTCGCGCACCAGCTGCAGCAGCACCTCGCGCATGTTGTCGCGTGTGGGGTAGTAGGCGCGGTAGGTGGGCTGCGAGGCGAGCTCGTCGTTCTCGATGTACTCGGTGCTGACGGCCGGGCGCACGAAGATGAAGTCGTTCTGGAAGTAGCTGCGGTGCAGGATCTTGGTGGTGACCGAGTTGAAGAAGGTCTCGGCGAGTTCGGGTTGGTGGTGGTTGACCAGCAGGCCGATGTAATGGAGCTTGACCTGCTGCCAGACGTCCATGGGCTGCTCGCCGGCCTTGAACTCGCGCTCCAGCCGGGTGGAGGCCTCGCGCACGCGCAGGTCGTAGAACTCGATGCGCTCGCGCTGGGCGCGCTGCTGGCCGTGCCAGTCGGCCGTTTCAAAGCGGTGTTTGGCGCGCGCGGACTCGGTGCGGAACAGCTGGTAGTGGCGGTTGAAGCCGTCCATCATCGCCTTGGCGATGTCGTAGGCGATGCTCGAGTCCAGGCGCTGGGGGAACATGGCGGCTTCCGCTCAGACCAGCTGCTGCTGCGTGCCGCCGCCGACGCGGGCCATCCACACATCCCAGACGCGGTCTACGGCCTTGCTGTAGAGCCTGTCGAGCTCTTCCGGGCCGGAGACGCTCATCTGCAGGTCCTGCAGCAGGCCGTCGTGCACGCCGAAGGCCCAGCCGTGCACGGTGACCTCCTGGCCGCGCGCCCAGGCGTCGACCATGACGGTGCTGACCGAGACGTTGACGACCTGCTCGATGACGTTGATGTCGCACAGGGCCTGGGCGCGCACCTCCTCAGGGAGGCTGTCGAGCAGCTGGCGATGGCGGTGGCGCACGTCCTGGATGTGGCGTATCCAGTTGTCGGCCAGGCCGATGCGCGCGCCTTCAAGGGCGGCCTGCACGCCGGAGCAGCCGTAGTGGCCGACGACCATGATGTCCTTGACCTTGAGGCGCTCGACGGCGAACTGGATGGCCGAGAGCGCGTTGAGGTCGGAATGCACAACGATGTTGGCGACGTTGCGGTGCACGAAGACCTCGCCGGGCTCGAGGCCGGTGATCTGGTTGGCGGGCACGCGGCTGTCGGAGCATCCTATCCACATGTACTTGGGCGTCTGCTGCTTCACCAGGCTGGTGAAGAAGCCGGGCCGTTCGGCTTCCATCTGCGCGGCCCAGGCGCGGTTGTGGGCGAAAAGGTCTTGGAGCGAGGTGGTCATGGGCGTATTTTCACCTGCCTGCGGGGATGCCGCCCGGGAAGCGGCTGAAATCATGTTTCATCGAACCCCTTCGGCTTCAGAAGCGCTTTTTCGGCCAGGCATTTGTCCGTCATGGTGGCGAGTTCCTTGTCGCTGTGCGGATCCGAAGGTGTGGGGTTGGGCCCGGACTTCACGATCGATGCGTCGATCAACAAAGGCCCTTCCCCGGAGAAATCACAGACAAAGCGGTATTTGCCGTCAGAGAGCGACGTAGTCAGCATCTTCCGGGTTTGGTGCATCTTGCCGCTCTGGTAGCACCACCTGCCCACTTCACCGTCACCCTGGACCAGTCCGGTCAGGCAGCGGTCCCCTTCGCGTTCATAGAAGGCGGCCGTGCCCCCTGTGAGAAGTGGGCGCAGGCTCTTGAAGTCAGGCGTTGGGCCGTGCGAGTACATCAACTGCTGGGCGGGAAAAGGATTTCCGGCGCCATGGGTGTATTCAAACAGCGTGAGGTTTCCCATGCTTGTCCACTTGAACTGCTCACAGCCCGTGTGAAGCGCCTGGCCCTTGGCGGTAAAACCCATGGGTTCGTCAAGGTCGATGCTGACGGTTGTGCCGTCCCGCAAAGTCAAGCCGACGGCGTACGCCGCGAAACGGCCTTTCAGGGCGAGAATGGCTTCCTCGGAGGCCTCCCCTACTCTTGAGGCATCCAGAAAGACGTTGACGGCCTTTCCCCGCAGCGATTCGGGGACGCCGCATTCGAATGTGGCGTCGGCTTGCGGCACTGCCGCGTAGGGCAGGGGCTCGTCTTTCTCGCACGCAGCGAGAAGCGTGGCAAGCGCGAGCACAAGGGCCCATTTCAGCTTCTGATGCATCAACGGCATGGGCACTGGCCTCACATGGTCTCGGCGAACAGCTCGCGCCCAATCAGCATGCGGCGGATTTCGCTGGTGCCGGCGCCGATTTCATAGAGCTTGGCGTCGCGCCAAAGGCGGCCCAGCGGGTAGTCGTTGATGTAGCCGTTGCCACCGTGGATCTGCAGGCCCTCGCCGGCCATCCAGGTGGCTTTTTCGGCGCACCAGAGGATGACGGAGGCGCAGTCCTTGCGGACCTGGCGCACGTGGTCGGTGCCCAGCATGTCGAGGTTTTTGGCGACGGTGTAGGCAAAAGCGCGGCCGGCCTGCAGCACGGTGTACATATCGGCGACCTTGCCCTGGATCAGCTGGAACTCGCCGATGCTCTGGCCGAACTGCTTGCGGTCATGGATGTAGGGCACGACGCTGTCCATGACGGACTGCATGATGCCCAGCGGGCCGCCGGTGAGCACGGCGCGCTCGTAGTCGAGGCCGCTCATGAGCACCTTGGCGCCGCTGTTGAGGCCGCCCAGAATCTGGCTGGCCGGCACTTCGACGTTGTTGAAGACCAGCTCGCCGGTGTGGCTGCCGCGCATGCCGAGCTTGTCGAGCTTTTGCGCGACGGAAAAGCCCTTCATGCCTTTTTCAATCAGGAAGGCGGTGACGCCGCGCGCGCCGAGTTCGGGTTCGGTCTTGGCGTAGACCACCAGGGTGTCGGCGTCGGGGCCGTTGGTGATCCACATCTTGCTGCCGTTGAGCAGGTAATAGCCGCCCTTGTCCTCGGCTTTCAATTTCATGCTGATGACGTCGCTACCGGCGCCGGGCTCGCTCATGGCGAGCGCGCCCACGTGTTCGCCGCTGATCAGCTTGGGCAGGTATTTTTTACGCTGCTCGTCGCTGCCGTTGCGTTTGATCTGGTTGACACAGAGGTTGCTGTGCGCGCCGTAGGACAGGCCGACCGAGGCGCTGGCGCGGCTGATCTCTTCCATGGCGATCATGTGGGCCAGGTAGCCCATGTTGGCGCCGCCGAACTCCTCGCCCACGGTGATGCCGAGCACGCCGAGCGCGCCCATCTTGGGCCACAGGTCCATGGGGAACTGGTCGCTGCGGTCGATCTCGGCGGCGCGCGGGGCGATTTCGGCCTGGGCGAATTCGCGCACCGCGTCGCGCAGGGCGTCGATGTCTTCACCGAGCATGAAGTTGAGTCCGGGCATATTGGTCATGATGGGCTTTCTGGGAGCGAATGATGGGCTGGATAAGTCAGTAGGTCTTGGGCACGGGCACCAGGGTCTGCTGCATCAGGGCACAGGCGCTTTCCTTGCCGCCGGGGGCGACGTGCGTGACCTCGGCGGTGGTGACGATGATGCGCTTGCCGGCCTTGGCGACACGGCCCAGGGCGCGCAGCTCGCCGTCCTTGAAACCGGCCATGAAGTTGATCTTGTATTCGACGGTGGTGACTTCGGAGTCTTCCGCGGCGACGGTGAGTGCCGCGTAGCCGCCGGCGATGTCGGCCAGCGCGCCCATGGCGCCGCCGTGAAAGCCGCCCTGCTGCTGGGTGACGCGCTCCGAATAAGGCAGGGCAACCTCACAGAGGCCGGGCTCCACGCGCAGCAACCGGGCGCCCAGGTGCTGCATCAGGCCCTGGCGCAGAAAGCTGGCTTCGATGCGCTGGAACAGGGCTGTCGGGGTGGCGGGAGTGTCCATAAAGAGCCTTTTACGAGCTGCGGGGAATCGCGATTTTTGATTGACGTTTACGTAAACGTCAATTATGGCGTATTTACGGACCGCCCGGCTTTGACCCGGCGCGGCCTGGGGCCAAAGCGGCCGGGGGCCTAGGGCTTGCCGGCCTTGGCCTTCTCGGTTTTGGCGAGCAGGGCCTTGGCTTCTTTTTCGTGGGTGCGGATTTCGTCGAGGTTGGCCTGCAGGTCGAGCATCTGGGCCTCGAGCTTCTTGCGGTGCTCCGTCAGGATGGCCAGGAATTTCTTGAGCTGCGGCGCGGTGTCGCGCGGGCTGTCGTAGGAGTCGATGATTTCCTTGGCCTCCACCAGCGACAGCCCCAGGCGTTTGGCGCGCAGCGTGAGCTTGAGCCGGGTGCGGTCGCGCGCGGTGTAGACGCGGTTGCGGCCGCCCGCCCCTTCGCGCTGCGGCTGCAGCAGGCCCATGTCTTCATAGAACCGCATGGCGCGCGTGGTCAGGTCAAATTCTTTTGCCAGGTCGCTGATGGTGTAGGTGGTGGCCATGGTGTGAAGTCTTGTGCAAACCCTGTGCAAACGCGGGCGACAGCGCGAAACGGGTGCTGTCCCTACAATGCCTGTGTATGACGTTTACGTAAACGTCAAATATACCGCGAATATTGCCATGAACCTCCTCGAGCAGCAACTCCACTACCCCTTCGGTGACACCCTTCCGGCGCTGGGCACGACGCTGGAGGTGGCGCCCGGCGTGAAGTGGATACGCATGGCGCTGCCCTTCGCGCTGGACCACATCAACCTGTGGCTGCTGCGCGACGAGATGGACGACCCGAACCGCCCGGGCGCGAAGCTCCAGGGCTGGACCATCGTCGATTGCTGCATCAGCCGCGAGGAATCAAAAGCCCAATGGGAAGCGATTTTTGCGGCGCAGCTCGAAGGCTTGCCGGTGCTGCGCGTCATCGTGACGCACATGCACCCCGACCACATCGGCCTGGCCCACTGGTTGTGCGAACGCTGGGCCTGCCGCCTGTGGGTCAGCGCCACCGACTACCACTCGGCGCGTATCGGCTCGCAGAGCACCACGGGTTTCGGCGGCGAAAGCGCGGCGCGCTTTTTTGCCTCGCACGGCCTGGTGGACCCGGAGTCCATCGAGAAAATCCGTGGCCGGGCCAGCTACTACCCAGGCATGGTGCCCTCGGTGCCGGCAAGTTATGTGCGCATCATGGACGGCATGGCGGTGCGCATAGGCGGGCGCGACTGGCGCTGCATCAGCGGCTACGGCCACGCGCCCGAGCACATCGCGCTGCATTGCCAGGAGCTTGACACGCTGATCAGCGGCGACATGGTGCTGCCGCGCATCTCCACCAACGTGAGCGTTTACGACATGGAGCCCGAGTCCAACGCGCTCACGCTGTTCCTGGAATCCATCGACAAGTTCCTGCCGCTGGACAAGGACACGCTGGTGCTGCCCTCACACGGAAAACCATTCCGCGGCCTGCACACCCGCATAGGCCAGCTGCACGACCACCACCGCGACCGCCTCGCCGAAGTCATGCAGGCCTGCGAAGCAGCCCCCTGCAGCGCCGCCGACATCCTGCCCATCATGTTCCCCCGCAAGCTGGACTTGCACCAGACCACCTTCGCCATGGGCGAAGCCGTGGCGCACCTGCATGCGCTGTGGTTCCAGGAAAAGCTGACGCGCCAGTTGGGCGCCGACGGGATCTACCGCTTTAGCAACGCCCCGGCATAGCACCTCCCACACCAGCAGGGGCCGCGGAACTGGCTTTGCCAGGCCGCAGGCGCAGCGGCCCCCTCGGGGGGCAGGGAGCTACACGAAGTGAGCGACCGTGGGGGCCACATCCACCGTGGGGGCTAGTGTCTCCACTTGCGATTGGCCGTGACCAAAGCCGTGACATAACCGTGCAGCCAGTCGAAGTTGATCGGCTTTTGCAGCAGGTGGGCTTCGGCCGGCAGGCCGCCGCGCGCCTTGACGGCTTCGGGCGCCAGGCCGCTGATGACGACGATCTGCATGTCGGAGAGCTGCAGGTTGCGCTTGCAGGCCTTGAGCATTTCAATGCCATCGACCCCGGGCATGGACAGGTCGGTGATCAGCAGGTCGGGCCGCATGCTTGCGATGTCCATCATGGCTTCGAGCGCCGAGGGCATGAAGGTGCAGTCGACCGGCAGGTCCCAGTCCTCGAACTGGCAGCGGTAGAGCTCGCGGGTGTTCTCGTCGTCTTCGACCATCAGCACGCGCAGGCGGTGCTTGGGGTCGGTGTCCGCCCGCGAGAGCTGCGGGTTGTTCTTGGCAAGGTAAGCGTTGATGGATTGCAGCGCGATGCGGCGATGGCCGCCCAGCGTTTTCCAGGCCTCGATCTCGCCTTTTTCCACCAGCGATTGCACGGTGGCGACGGACAGGCCCAGCAGCTTGGCCGCATAGCTGGTGCCGCAGTAATCCTCGCTCGAGAAATCCGAAGCGGTGATGGCGGCCTCGAAGGACTTGGGTTCACGCATGGTCAGTCTCGTAAAGGATTGTTTTTCGCATTTTTCGCATTTTAATCAATTCGTTCTAAAAAGCCCTAGGAAAAACACGAGAAAAGAGGTGAAAACATCCTTCTGTGCATGTAATTAAACCCGATCAGGACACATCGCGTCACATCAGGACACATCAGGACGCCTGCGGCGTTTTGGGCAGGGTGAAGAAAAAGGTCGCGCCCTGGCCGGGTGCGGACTCCGCCCACAGCCTGCCGCCATGGCGCTTGATGACCCGGCTGGAGGTGGCCAGACCTATGCCGGTGCCGGGAAATTCCGAGGCGGCATGCAGGCGCTGGAAGGGGTTGAAGAGCTTGTCGGCGTAGGCCATGTCAAAACCGGCGCCATTGTCGCGCACGAAGTACACGGGAAGCCCCGCGGCGTCCTGGGTATGGCCGACGGTGATCTCGGCCACGCCCTCGTGGGAGCTGAACTTCCAGGCGTTGCCGAGCAGGTTTTCCATGACCACGCGGACCAGCCGGGCGTCGCCGTGGGCCTTCAGCCCTTTTTCGATGCTCACCACGGCCTTGCGTTCGGGGTCGCGCGACTGCCACTCGTCCATGATGCTGCGCGCCAGCGCCGACAGGTCCACCGTCTTGTTGCTCAGGGGCGCGCGTGACACCTGCGCCAGCGACAGCAGGTCTTCGATCAGCTGGCCCATCTGCGCCACGCCGGCCTGGATGCGCGACAGGTAGTGCGTGACCCTGTCGCCGGCGTCGGCGCCCAGCTGCTTGGCCAGCAGGCGGCTGAAGCCGTCCACGGTGTTGAGCGGCGAACGCAGGTCGTGCGACACCGAATAGGAAAAAGCCTCGAGCTCGTGGTTGGACAGCCGCAGGGCGGCTTCGATGGCCTTGATCTCGGTGATGTCGGCGTCTATGCCGACCCAGAAGGCCACCTGGCCCTGCTCGTCCAGCACGGGCGACGCACGGTAGGACATGGTGTGGGTGCTGCCATCGCGGGCCAGCACGCGGCGTATGCCCATATAGGGCGTCTGCGCGGCCTTGGCGGCCACCCACGTGGCCTGAACGTCGGGAAGGTCCTCGGGGTGGATGACGGAGAACCACTGCGTGCCGGTCCAGTCCTCAAGCTTGCCGCCGACCAGGTCGAACCAGGCGCGGTTGAAGTAGGTGGCGGCGCCGTCGGGGTTGATGGTCCACACCACCTGGGGCGCCTGTTCGGCCAGCGCGCGGAACAAGGCCTGCTGGCGCTCCAGCGCCAGCGTGCGCTCTGCCACCTTCTGCTCCAGCCCGGTGTTGAGCTGGCTGACTTCCTCGAGCAGGCGGGCGTTCTCGATGGCGATGGAGGCCAGCTGCGCCAGTTCGAGCGCGACGTATTCATCCTGCTGCGTGAACTCGCCTTCGTACTTGTCGGACAGCTGGAGCAGGCCGATGTTGCGGCCGTCGCGCCCGGTCAGCGGCACGGCCAGCCAGCCGCGCATGGCGGGGTGTTCGCCGGCATAGCTGCCGAAACCGCGCCAGCGCGGATGGGCTTCGAGCTCGGCCTGCGTCATGCGCATGGAGCGGTTGGTCTGGCAGACCATCGCATAGATGCCGGTGCCGTCGGGCGGCTCGATGAGGTCGCGGTATTTCGCGTATTTGTCGGACAGCGAGAGCGCGTTGATGGCCTGCTTCCAGTCGTTGCTGACGGTCAGGCTGACGATGGACTGGTGCGCGCCGACCACGCCCCTGGCCTGTTCGGCGACCTCATGCATGGTGCCTTCCAGCGTCTGGTGCCAGGTGATGGCCTGCGCGGCGTCGGCGGCGCGCTGCAGGGTGAACAGGTGCTCCTGCACGTCGCGCTCGGCCTTGCGCTGGGCCGTGATGTCCATCGCCAGCACAAAACGCGCGGGCACGCCGGCGTACTGGATGGGCCGCGACACGGCGTGGACGGAAAAAACCGAGCCGTCCTTTCGGCGGTGCTGCCAGTCGCCTTTCCTTTCGACCGAGTCGTCTTCAAGCGCCCGCTCCAGGCGAGAGTGCTCGACCTCGGGACGGATGTCGAACAGGGTCATGCCCAGGAACTCGGCCGCCGAGTAGCCGTAGCTGTCCACCGCCGCCTTGTTGACGTTGAGGAAACGCTTGGTGGCGACGTCGAACACCCACATGGGCACCGGCGCCATTTCAAACAGGGCCGCGTAGCGCTGTTCGCTGTCCATCAGCGCCTGCTCGGCCCGCTTGCGCTGCGTGACATCGCGCTCCACCGCCACCCAGTGCGTGAAAAGGCCTTTGGCGTCGGCGATGGGGACGATGTCGAGGTCCACCCAGAACTCATCGCCGCCCTTGGTGTAGTTGATCAGTTCGGCCCGCACCGGCTGCCACGCCTCCAGCGCGGCGCGGATGCGGTCGAGTTCGGCCCGCTGTGTGTTGGGACCCTGCAGCAGGCGCGGCGTCCGGCCCAGCACTTCTTCGCGGGTGTAGCCGGTGCGGCGCTCGAAGGCGTCGTTGACGAAGACGATGCGCGGGCCGGGCGCGTCGATCGGCCCGGCCTCGGTGATCAGCACGATGTCGTTGAGGCGGGAGACGCAGGACTCCAGCAGGCGCAGGTGCTCCTGGGCCTGGTGCTGCTCGGTGATGTCCTGCAGCACGCCGACCAGGCTCACGACCTTGCCGTCCCGCTGCAGCGCACGGCCCCGCGTGCGCACCCAGATGCGCCGGCCCTTCTCGGTGATGAGCGGCAGCTCCAGGTCCCATGGCGTGCCGTGAAGGAAGGCGGCTTCAGCCGCGGCCCTGACGACAGGCTGCGCTTCCGGCGCATAAGAACGGATCGCATGCCCTATGCTCAGCCTGGCCCCGGGCTCCAGGTCATGGATGCGGTAGATTTCCTGGGACCAGTAGGGCGTCATGGTGTCGACCTGGACTTCCCACCCGCCGATTTTGGCGAGCTCGCCGGTGCGGTTCAGCAACTCGGTGCCGCGGGCAATTTCCAGTTCCGCCTGCTTGCGGTCGGTGATCTCCTGGAGCACGCCGGAGCGTCGCGGCTCATGCCCCGGCTGGCCGTCCTGCCGATCATGGGCGCGGCCCATCAGGTGGATCCAGCGCACCTCGCCGGCCGCCGTGATGACGCGGAACTCGACGTCCAGCGGCAGGCCGCCCTCGACGGCGGCGTCGCGCCTGGCCTTGAAGTCCCGGCGGTCGCCGGGGTGGATGAGCTGCAGGAAGGCTTCGCGGCTGGCGGCGAACACCTCCTTGTCCACGCCGAGCAAGTCATAGACCTCGTCGGACCACCAGGTCTTTTCGGTGCGGACGTCGAGCTGCCAATACCCTATGCGCCCCAGCCGCTGGGCATCCTGCAGCCTGCGCTGGATGGCTTCGCTGTTCGCCAGTTCCGCCTCCAGGGCGCCGCGGTGCTTCTGCAGCGATTCGGCCATGCGGTTGAAGCCGGCGGAGATCCGGGAGAACTCCCCGCCGTCATCGGACGGGCTGACCGGGATGCGCACGTCCAGCCGCCCGTCCTCGATGCGCCGGGTCGCCTCCAGGATGTTGCGCGTGGGGCGCACGATAGCGCGCCCGCCCATCATCCAGGCGAGCAGGCCGCTCAGGAAGGCCAGCGAGGACAGCACGCCCAGTTCCAGCCACAGCTGGCGCTGGGAGGCGCCCACCACGAGGTTATGGTCCAGGCTGACCGCCACAAAAAACGCCTCGCCCGGGTTGCTGCTGCTGGGCATGTAGGCCCACAGCCTCCGCATGCCCGCGCCGTCCGGGCCGTCGGCCGTGCCGGTCCGCATGCCCTTGACCGCCTCGCGCAGCACCGGGCTGGCGGCCTTCTGGCCGATGCGGATAGGCAGGGCCGGTTTTCCCGTCAGCAGCACGCCGTTGCGGTCGTGGATGCCGAGCGCGGCGCCGGGCGGCAATTCGATGCCCAGCGCCGACTTGGCCATTTCGGCCAGGTCCACCGACGCATAGGCCACCACCAGGACGTGCCCCTCTCGGTCCAGCAGGGGCAGCGCGAAGGTGATGGAGGGTATGCCCGTGGCGCGGCCCACGATGTATTCGCCGGTCACGAAGCTGCGGCGGGCCACGGCTTCGCGGAAATACGCGCGGTCACCCAGGTAGTTCAGCGTCGAATTGGGAATCCCGTTGCACAGCGCCCGGCCATCCATGCCCACAATGCCCAGGTTGGCGTACAGCGGGAACTGCCGGTTCAGCTCCACCAGGTAGGCGTCGCAGCGCCCGCCCCTGCCGCCTTTGACGGTTTTGCCGGCCTCGTCGCTCAGCAACTCGGGCGCATGGACAACGGCCGTGAGCACCTGGCGCGCCGTCTCGGCCAGCTGCTGCTGGTTGGAGGCTGCCAGCGAGGCCGCGAACTGCAGGTCGGTCATGGCCCGCTCGACGGCGACATCGGCGTTGTAGAAGGCCTTGAAGATGGACAGGCCGAACAGCGGAACGATCGCGGCCAGCACCAGAATGACGAGGCGGGTCCGCAGCGTGATCTGAACCTTCATCGCGGCCATCTCTCAGGAGCCCGCCAAAGCCGCGCGGGCGCCCTGCATCGCAGGAATCTCAACCGGCCGCGATGGATTCATTGACATCCAGCCAATAGGCCTGGAGCCGCTGGAGTTTTTCCGTGAGGTCTCCGAAATCCACGGGCTTGCGGACAAAACCGTTGGCGCCGGCCTGGTAGCAGGCCACGATGTCGGAGCGCTCGCTGGAAGACGTCAGCATGACCACCGGCACCAGGGCCGTGAGCGGGTTGCCGCGCACGCTGCGCAGCACATCCAGCCCCGACAGCTTGGGCAGCTTCATGTCCAGCAGGATGAACGAGGGCTGCCGCTGCGTGTCGCGCCCCGCGTGACTGCCCTGCCCGAAGAGATAGTCCAGCGCCTGCACGCCATCGCGGGCCACCGCGATCTCGGCGGTGACGCCCTGCTCCTCCAGAGTCAAGACGGTCAACTCCAGGTGGTCGGGATTGTCTTCAACTACGAGTATGAGCTTGTCGTTCATGGAGGTGCTTGAGAAGTACGACATCAATTCCCTGGGGGTTCTGGCATTTTTGATATTTTTGTCATATTACCAAGTAACGCTGACATGTACTACTTTGTTATCGATGATCCCCCAAAGGCCAAGGTTTGGCCCCGCACAGTCTCTGCGGCATGCGCACTCCGCTATCTACCAGCGCGGAATCGCTTCGTCTTTGAGTTGGCCGCGCAATTCGGCGTAGTCGGGCACGATGGTGCGCACCGTGTCCCAGAAGCGCGGGCTGTGGTCCATCACGCGCAGGTGGCTCAGTTCATGCACCACCACATAGTCGATCACCGACTGCCTGAAATGGACCAGCCGCCAGTTCAGCCGGATGGAACCGTCGGCACTGGCGCTGCCCCAGCGCGTGCCGGCACTGGACAGGCTGAGCTTGTGCCATTGCACGCCGAGTTGCGGCGCGAAATGGTTGAGCCGCTCGATGAAGATGCGCTTGGCCTGGCGCATCAGCCAGGCCTGCACGGTGTCGCGGATCTGCTCGGCCGACGCGTGGTGGGGCAGGCCCACGTGCAAGGTCAGCTGCGCCACGCCGGGCAGCGTGTCGTTGGCCGCGCCGTCCGCGCCCTGCAGCAGCACCTCGGGCGTGTTGGGCGTGTGGGTCTTGAGTTCAGCACCTATGCCGCCGAAGGCATGCCGAGGGTCTATCACCACGATGACCTGGTCGCCCAGGAAAGGCAGGGTGGTGCCGTCCTTCCAGTCTATGCGCGCGGATTCCATGCGTTCGTGGCGCTCACGGGTCTCCTGCAGCTTGGCGAGTATCCAGCCGGACTTTTCAAGCACGGCCTTGTCGATTTCATAGAGCGGCACCCATTTGGGCGCGCTCACCGTGAGGCCGTCGGCGCCGGCTGAAAAACCGATGGTCTTGCGTTTGCTGCGCCGGAATTCGTAGGCCACCAGGATGCCGTCCAGCACAGACTCGCGCGTGGCGCGCGGGTGGCGGAAGGTGGCCGGGGCCAGGGCCTGTTGCAGGCTTTGGGCGGGAAGCTGCGGCCCGATGAACTCGGCCTCGGCGGCCGGCTCCGGCCGCGGGACGGGAGCCACCGGTTTGGGGGCGCGCGGCTTGGCCGGGGGTTTGCCGGTTTTCGGGCCCGCGCTGCGGACCGGCGGCGCGGGATGGGCGTCAAACAGGTCGAGCGTGAACTGGAGAAGCCGTTGCATCATGTCAGTTTAGCGCGGCGCGATATAAGCGCAGGCACCGCTCAGGTATTCGACACCGCGGGCGCGTAGGCCTCGGGATCAAGCCGGTGCATTTCCGATTCGATCCAGGCTTCCACTTCGCGCATCAGTTCGTCCGGCTGCCGGCCCGCGCTGGGGATGGGCTTGCCGATGGAGATGTCGACGATGCCCGGCTTCTTGATGAAGGCCTTGCGCGGCCAGCATTTGGCCGAGGTCACGGCGATCGGGATCACCGGCGCGCCGGTCTCAATCGCAAGGCGCGTGCCGCCGGATTTGTAAGTGCCCTTCTGCCCGCGCGGGATGCGCGTTCCTTCGGGAAACATGATGACCCAGGTGCCCTGCGCCATCAGGCGCTTGCCCTGCATCACGACCTTGTTGAAGGCCTGGGCACGCTGGCTGCGGTCGATGTGGATCATGTCCATGCGTGCCATCGCCCAGCCGAAGAAGGGCACATACAGCAGCTCCTTCTTGAACACATAAGCCAGCGGATGCGGCATCAGCGTGGGCATGCACAGGGTCTCCCAGGTGCTCTGATGCTTGAGCAGCAGCACCGCGGCGCTGGTTTCGCCCGTGGGCAGGTTTTCCATGCCGCTCACGCGGTTCTTGATGCCGAGGATGAAGGTGCCGCCGCTGACCGCCACGCGAAGCCAGCCCGCGCACATCCAGTACATGGTGGTGCTGCTGACGAAGAGCGACGCGATGACCACGAAGGTGGCCCACGGAATGATGGTGACGGACATCCACAGAAGGTGCAGGACGGAGCGGATAAAGGGCATGTGGGAGCTTCCGGCTATCGGGTCAGGTTGTAAGGGGCGGCAAGCGGTTTTCCGCGGAACGCGCGATGTTCAGATGGCCACCGGCAGCGGCCGCGCGCCGCGTTCCAGCAGGAAATCGGCGAAGGCCGGCAAGTCCGCATGCAAGGTGGTGCCCGCCGGCAGGCCCTCGGGCTGGCCGCCGCCCCGGTACTGGGCCGACTTGCCCGTAAGCACCAGGTGCGGCTCGCAGCCGGCCGCGGCGCCGGCCTGCAGGTCGCGCAGCGAATCACCGACCGTGGGCACGCCCGCCAGTTGCACGCCGAAGCGCGCGCCTATCTGCTCGAACAGGCCGGGCAAGGGCTTGCGGCAGATGCAGCTTTCCTCGGGGCTGTGCGGGCAGTAGAACACCGCGTCGATGCGGCCGCCGACGGCGGCCAGCATCTTGTGCATCTTGGCGTGCATGGCGTTGAGCGAGGCCACGTCGAACAGGCCGCGCCCCAGCCCCGACTGGTTGGACGCGATCACCACATGCCAGCCCGCATGGTTGAGCCGCGCGATCGCCTCCAGCGAACCGGGCAGCGGCAGCCATTCGTCCGGCGATTTGACGAAGTCGTCGCTGTCGCTATTGATGGTGCCGTCGCGGTCGAGGATGACGAGTTTCATGGTGTTTTACCTTACCAAAAAGAGCGGCCGGACGCCGGGCCGCCCCAAGGCCGGCCAGCCCCCTCGGGGGGCAGCGACGACACGAAGTGCGGAGCGTGGGGGCTCATGTTGCCAGTTTGGAGAGGTCGGCCACGCGGTTCATGGCCTGGTGCAGCGTTGCCAGCAGCCCCAGCCGGTTCGCGCGCAGCGTCGGGTCTTCGGCATTGACCATCACGCCGTCGAAGAAAGCGTCGACAGGCGCTTTCAGGGCGGCCAGCGCCTGCAGCGAGGCGGCGTAATCGCCGGAGGTAAAAGCGGCTTCGGCTTTGGGGCCGACGGTCTTCAATGCGTCGGCGAGGGATTTCTCGGCGGCTTCCTGCAGCAGTTCAGGCTTGATGGCAGCCTCGACCGCGCCTTCAGCCTTTTTCAGGATGTTACCGACACGCTTGTTGGCCGCTGCCAGAGCAGGGGCTTCAGGCAATGCGGCAAAGGCGCGCACGGCCGCCAGGCGCTTGGCGACGTCGCCCAGGCGCTGGGGCTTGAGCGCGAGCACGGCATCGACCTCCTGTGCGCTGTAGCCTTGCTCGCGCAGGGAGCCGGCGAGGCGGTCGTAGATGAAGTCGACCAGCGCGGCGGAGGCATCCTGGATCTTGTCGCCGAACACCGGCTGGGCGCTTTCGACCAGTTCGGCCAGTCCAAGTGGCAGGTCTTTCTCGACCAGCATGCGGATCACGCCGAGTGCATGGCGGCGCAGCGCGAACGGGTCCTTGTCGCCGGTCGGCAGGTTGCCGATGCCGAACATGCCGACCAGGGTTTCGAGCTTGTCGGCCAGCGCGACAATCACACCCACGCTGTTGCGCGGCAGCTCGTCGCCGGCAAAGCGCGGCTTGTAATGGTCTTCGATCGCATCGGCCACGTCGGCGCCAAGGCCGTCATTGAGCGCGTAGTAGCGGCCCATGGTGCCCTGCAGCTCGGGGAACTCTCCGACCATGTCGGTCACCAGGTCGGTCTTGGCGAGTTCGGCGGCGCGCTGCACGTCGGCAACCCGTCCAACGTCGATGCGGTTGGCGATAGCCTCGGCTATCGCGCGCACGCGCTGCGTGCGCTCGCCCTGCGTGCCCAGCTTGTTGTGATACACCACTTTGTCCAGCCCGGCGACGCGCGAGGCCAGGGTCTTCTTGCGGTCCTGGTCGAAGAAGAATTTGGCGTCGGCCAGGCGCGGGCGCACGACACGCTCGTTGCCGCCGATCACCGCGCTCGCATCAGCGGGACTGATGTTGCTGACGACCAGAAACTTGTTGGTGAGCTTGCCTGCGGCGTCGAGCAGCGGGAAGTACTTCTGGTTGGCCTTCATCGTGAGGATCAGGCATTCCTGCGGCACGCCCAGGAATTCCTTCTCGAACTCGCAGACCAGCACGTTGGGGCGCTCGACCAGTGCGGTCACCTCGTCGAGCAGCGCGTCGTCTTCAATCGCCTTCACGCCGCCGCCGACCTTGGCCGCGGCAGCCGCCAGCTGGCTGGCGATCTCGGCTTTGCGTTCGGCGAAGCCGGCGATCACCGCGCCGTCTTTTTGCAGCGTGGCGGCGTAGCTGTCGGCGTCTTTCAGCACGACAGGATCCACCGCCGCTTCAAAGCGGTGGCCGTGGGTGCTGTTGCCGGCCTTCAGGCCCAGCGCCTCGATGGCCACCACGTCGCTGCCGTGCAGCGCGACCAGGCCATGGGCCGGGCGCACAAACTTCACGTCGCTCCAGCCGTCGGCCAGCTGGTAGGTCATGACCTTGGGAATCGGCAGTTTGGCGATGGCTTCAAGCAAGGCTTTTTGCAAGCCCTCGGCCAGCGTCGCGCCCTTCACAATGCTGTCGTAAAACAGCGCCTCGGCCTTACCGTCGGGCGCGCGCTTGAGGCCGGCCACGGCCGATGCATCGGCACCCAGCGCCTGCAATTTCTTGAGCAGTGCGGGCGTGGCATTGCCCGACGCGTCCAGCCCCACCGCCACCGGCATGAGTTTTTGCGAAACAGCTTTGTCGGCGGCCTGGGCCGCAACCGCGGTGACACGCGCGGCCAGCCGGCGCGGAGAGGCAAATGCGGTGAGCATCGAATCAGCTGCCGTGAGGCCCTGGGCTTTGAGTTGCTCGAACAGCACGCCGGCAAAGGCATCGCCCAGCTTATTCAGCGCCTTCGGGGGCAGCTCTTCAACAAACAGTTCAACAAGCAGGCTTTGGGTTGTCATAGTGAGATTGTGCACAAGCGGGGTGCCTGCGCGGTTTCGTAGATTCGGGTGGTTTCGGAGGTAGCGCTCATGCCAACCAGCGCACGCGCGGTCGCAAGCATCGACTGACCAATTTTCTCGGTCTGCGCGGTTACGCGCGCGACCTGCTCGGGCGGTGGCGCAACGCGGGTGCCTAATCGCGGCCGGATTTCGTCCTGGATCGCCTCGCCGATGCGAAACTGGAACTCTAGCTGGTAATACAGCCAGCCGGGGTCGGTGGGATGTGCCACCGCCAGGCGTTGCATGTGTTGGAGTGCGTCACCATAAACCGCCACGGCGGCGTCAGTTCGCCCGGCGTTGAGGTGATCGTCGGCGATCTGCAGGTAGCTGCTGCGCAGATCCATCTGGGCGTCGATACTGGCGGGATCACGCTCCACTATGGCCGTACGCAACCGCAAGGCCTCCCGCAGCAACTGGGCGCCAACGTCGCTTTTACCCTTGTTGCTTTCAAACACACCAGCGCTGGCGCGGTTGTGCGCCAGATCGCGTTGCCACACGAGGTTGGCGGGGTCACGTTGCACCAGCTTCTTGTGGATTTCAAAGCCAGCCTGGTACGCGTCGCGCGCCTGGCTGACGTTGACGACGATGTGGAACATCTCGCCCAATCGGTCGTAGTTCAGCGCAAGTTCATGCTGCAGTGCGGCGTTGGAGGGCGCCTCCTCGGCCAGCTTTTCTCGCAGTTCGAGTTCGGCGATTTTGGCGGCGCGTGCCGGTTTTTCTCCACCCATGCCGAATTGCACGGAGCCCAGGCCCCGGTACAGGTCCGCAAGGTCATGCCGCCACGCACTGTTGGCGTAATCTTTCGCGACAAGGCCTTTTTGCAGGTCGACGGATTTTTGGTGCAGATCGCGGCTTGTGGCCCACACACCTGACACTTCAGCCAGGCGCGAATACGACATCGCCAGATCACGCTGCCACGCGGCCTGCCCGGGATCGCCAGCGAGCAGCTTTTCGAGGATCGCAACCGCAGAAGTAAAAGATGCCCGCGCCGCCTGCCGGGCTGTCGCGGCGCCAGCCTCATCGGGCGCCGCATCACGAGCGCCACCGGGCCGAACCAGGCTCACAGGGAGCTTGACGATGGCTTGCAACAAATCCTTTCGGCGGGCATCCGCCGGCGCTTCTTCTACATTACGTCCTGCGGCATTCCGCGCATGCCGGTAACCCGCCTCATACGGATAACGCAACAATGCAAGGTCGCCCCGGCATGCTTGAGCCTTCCCGGTGCGCATGTGTCCCAGAGCCATTTCGTACTGCGCCTGCCGATTGGGCTTGGCATCGAGTTGCACCGGAGATTGCACCTGCGGCTGTGCAGCAGAAGGCACGGCGGCACCGAGCATGGCAAGCCCCGCCAGCGTTGCGCTTGTCAACAGTATTGACTTCATGGGTCAGGCGGCCTTCGTCGGCATCTGTTCTACCCGTCGACGCGGCGCGAAGTAACCACTTTGCGCCAGGTTGCGGATACGGCCAATGCAGGGCGCATGGCCCGTCACACCGATGGCGCCACACGCGAGCAGCAAGTTGCAGCTGTGAGCGGCCTTGAGCAGCGGCTCCTCGACAAACAGTTCAACAAGAATATTTTGAGAACCGTTCATTGGTTTTTTCGGGAATGTCGGAGCGCAAAAATTGCCAGGGCTGCGGCCATCAGCGGGAGCCAGATGGTTTTGACCTCGTTGAGCAACACGTCGGCGCCGCGCTGCGTGAAAAATCGGGAAAAGGAGACCGGCGACACCTCGACGGGCCGCCAGGGGCTGAAAAACCGCTGCTCGGAAAACGGCCAGTAGAGCGGGATCGCCACGCCGCCGTTGGTCAGGGTATCCAGCACAGGATGCGAAAACATGCAAAGCGCTACCCATGCATAGCCTTGCCACGGCGGCAGTTTCCAATGCCTTGCCAGCCACCAGCCGATCAAGCCCGTAAGCAGCGCAAAGCCCAGGGTATGGGTGAAGCCGCGATGCCCCCAGATACCGCCGTAATGGATGCCGAGCTTGAAAGCGACGCCGTCAAAGTCGGGAAGAATGGCCGCGACCATGCCCGCCAGTAGCATGGTGGGCGGTATCCGCTTGCTGCCCATCGCCACCGCGGCGGCAATGGGGACGGCAATATGGGAAAAGATGGTGGGCATCGGGTGGTGCGGCGTGCTGCGTGAAACCTCAGGCGGCCTTCTTGGGCATCTGCTCGACCCACTCGCGCGGCGCCATCGGGAAGCCCAGGCGTTCGCGGCTTTCGTAATAACTTTGCGCCACGGCGCGGGCCAGGTTGCGGATGCGGCCTATGTAGGCGGCGCGTTCGGTCACGCTGATGGCGCCGCGCGCGTCCAGCAGGTTGAAGCTGTGCGCGGCCTTGAGCACCTGCTCGTAGGCTGGCAGGGCCAGCTGCACCTCGATCAGGTGCTTGGCCTGCTTTTCATGCGCCGTGAAGGCGGTGAACAGGAAATCGGCGTCGCTGTGCTCGAAGTTGTAGGTGGACTGCTCGACCTCGTTTTGTTTGTAGACGTCGCCGTAGCTCAGTTTCGAGCCGTCGGCGCCTTCGGTCCAGACCAGGTTGTAGACGTTGTCCACGCCCTGCAGGTACATGGCCAGGCGCTCCAGGCCGTAGGTGATTTCGCCGGTCGCGGGTTTGCAGTCGATGCCGCCGACCTGCTGGAAGTAGGTGAACTGCGTGACTTCCATGCCGTTGAGCCAGACTTCCCAGCCCAGGCCCCAGGCGCCCAGCGTGGGGTTTTCCCAATCGTCCTCGACGAAGCGGATGTCGTTTTTCTTCAGGTCAAAGCCCAGGGCCTCGAGCGAGCCGAGGTAAAGCTCCAGGATGTTGGCGGGCGCGGGCTTGAGCACGACCTGGTACTGGTAATAGTGCTGCAGGCGATTCGGGTTCTCGCCGTAGCGGCCGTCCTTGGGGCGGCGGCTGGGCTGCACATAAGCGGCCTTCCAGGGCTCGGGGCCCAGCGCCCGCAGAAAGGTCGCGGTGTGCGAGGTGCCGGCGCCGACCTCCATGTCATAGGGCTGCAGCAGCGCGCAGCCCTGGTCGGCCCAGTAGGACTGCAGCTTCAAGATGATTTGCTGGAAAGTAAGCATAGAAGTGGGTTGAGGGCAAAAGCACGGCGCCTGTGGAGGCGCCGGGAAGGCCAGGCCGCACCGGGCGGCTGTGCCAAAGCGGTCATTTTACGCGGCGACGGCGCGCGGGCGCCGCGGCAGCCGCCTCGGGCGGCACATACCAGGCCGGCCCGGCCTTGAAGGCCTCGGCCAGGAAATCCACCATCACGCGGACCTTGGCGCTCAGGTGGCGGCGGCTGGGATAGACGGCCAGCACGTCGATGTCGGGCATGCTGTAGCCCGGCAGCAGCGGCAGCAGGCGCCCCGCACGCAGGTCGTCGCCGACCAGGAAGGCCGGCTGCCAGATGATGCCCTGCCCGGCCAGGGCTGCCTCGCGCGCCGTGTCGCCGTTGTTGGCATGCATGACGTAGTTGACCCTGACCTGGTGCGGGCGCGCCTGTTCATCCACGAAATGCCATTCGTTGGCGGTGGCGGCATAGGTGTAGCCCAGGCAGCGGTGCGCCGCGAGGTCGGCGGGCACCCGCGGCGTGCCATGCTGTTGGAGGTAGGCAGGCGCGGCGCAGACGATGTTGCAGGAGGTGGCCAGCTTGCGCGCCGCATGGGTGGCAGGGCCGGTGCGCGAGATGCGGATGGCGAGGTCGTAACCCTCTTCCACGATGTCGACCACGCGATCGCTGAGCGCGATGTCGAGCTCCACGTCCGGGTAGCTTTGCATGAAGCGCGGCCACAGCGGCGCCAGCTGGCGTATGCCGAAGCTCACGGGCGCGTTGATGCGCAGGCGCCCGCGCGGCTGCAGGGTGGCCGACGAGGCCAGCGCCTCGGCGTCGGCGACCTCCTCGAGGATGGACTTGCTGCGCTCGTACAGCGCCTCGCCACTTTCGGTCAGCGAGAGCTTGCGGGAGCTGCGGTTGAGCAGGCGTGTGCCGAGGTGCGCCTCGAGTTCGTTGATGTAGCGCGTGACGTTGGCCGGCGAGGTGTCCAGCGCATCGGCCGCGCGCGTGAAACTGCCGCGCCCCACGACGGCGGCAAACACTTCAAAGGCACGCAAACGGTCCATGGCGGTTCCTTCGATCCCTGACGTTCATAAAACCTGAATGATTAAAACACTTTTCAAACCTTCTTCTCATAGAACATAAACCATACATTGGACACATCGGCAGACGAACCACACAGGCCGACCCGGAAGTTTTTATCAACTCACTCGAACAGGACACTGAAATGACCACGCAAACGACCTCCCCACTTTCCACCGCAAAACGCTTTGACAACAAAACCGTGCTCGTCACCGGCGGCAACAGCGGCATCGGCCTGGCCACCGCGCTGCAATTCGCCGCCCAGGGCGCCCGCGTCATCATCACCGGCCGCGACCAGGCTTCGCTGGACAAGGCCAAAGCCCAGTTGGGCATAGGCGCCATCGCCCTGCGCAACGACGCAGGCGCCAGCGGTTCGGCCAAGGCATTGGCCGGCGCTCTGGCCGCCGAAGGCATCACGCTGGACGCGGTCTTCATCAATGCCGGCCTTGCCAAATTCGCGCCACTGGAAAGCGTGGACGAAGCACTCTGGGACGAGACCTTCAACGTCAACGTGAAGGGCGCCTACTTCGCGATCCAGGCACTGTCGCCGCTGCTGAACAAGGGGGCGGCCGTCATCCTGAACGGCTCCATCAACGCCCACATCGGCATGCCCAACTCCAGCGTCTATGCCGCCAGCAAGGCCGCGCTGATTTCGCTGGCCAAGACGCTGTCGGGCGAACTGGTGGCACGCGGCATCCGCGTCAACGTGGTGAGCCCCGGCCCTGTCACGACGCCGCTGTACGGCAAGCTGGGCGTGCCCGCCGACCAGCTGGATGCGCTGGCCGCCGGCATCCAGGCGCAGGTGCCGGTCAAGCGCTTCGGCACGCCCGACGAAGTGGCCAGCGCCGTGGTCTACCTGTCGTCGCCGGAAGCCGCGTTTATCGTGGGAACGGAACTGATCGTGGACGGCGGCATGAGTCAACTCTAAGCCTTCTCCGCGCAAATGAAAAAGGGCAATGCCGTTGCCGGCACCGCCCTTTTTCTCTATGCCACGAGGGCTCAGTACTGCCAGAAGATGCGCTGCAATTCCTTGCTGTCCACGTTCTTCGTCAGGGCCACGGCCGCCAGGATGCGGGCCTTTTGCGGGTTCAGGTCATGCGCGACCACCCAGTCGTATTTGTCATCAGGCTGCTCGGCGTTGCGCAGCACAAAGCCCGCGGGCACACGCGAGGAACGCACGACCTGCACGCCCTTGGCGCGGACTTCCTGCAGCGCGGGAACCACGCGGTCGGCGACCGAGCCGTTGCCGGTGCCGGCGTGGATCAGGGCCTTGATGCCGGACTTGCCGACGGCATCGACTGCGGCGCGCGGCACGTTACCGTAACCGTAGACGATGTCGACCGGCGCGAGCGCCTCGAATTCATCGATGTTGAATTCGGACTGGGCGGTGTGGCGTTTCACAGGTGCGCGGAACCAGTAATTCTGGCCTTCTACCACCATGCCCAGCGGGCCCCACTGGCTCTTGAAGGCTTCGGTCTTGATGTTGATGGTTTTGGCGACGTCGCGACCGCTCTGGATCTCGTCGTTCATGGTCACCAGCACGCCCTTGCCGACCGCATCCTTGCTGGCGGCAACGCTCACCGCGTCAAACAGGTTCAGCGCGCCGTCGGCCGACAGCGCCGTGCCCGGACGCATCGAACCCACCACCACGATGGGCTTGCTGGTGCGGATCACGAGGTTCAGGAAGTAGGCGGTCTCTTCCAGCGTGTCGGTGCCGTGGGTGACGACGATGCCGTCCACGTCGGCCTGCTTGACCAGCGCCGAGATGCGCTTGCCCAGCTTCATGAGGTTGTCGTTGGTAAAACTCTCGGAAGCGATCTGCGAGACCTGCTCGCCCTTGACGTTGGCCACATTGGCCAGCTCGGGCAGGCCGGCCAGCAGCTTGTCGACCGGCACTTTGGCGGCGGCGTAGGTGGCGCTGTTCAGGGCCGAGGCGCCGGCGCCGGCGATGGTGCCGCCGGTGGCCAGGATGACGACGTTGGGCTTGCCGGCCGTTTGCGCCAGCACGGAGGCTGGTACGCCCAGCGCGGTGAAGGCGGCGATGCCGAGCCCGGCGCCTATTTTGAGGAGGGTGGAGGTGATTTGCATGAGGTATTCCAGGAAAGGTGAAATTGTTCTGCCGGACCGCGGCACGCGCAGGACACCCCGTGAAGAGTGGCTTGCGCAGGGCCCGCGCCCCGATGTCTCCTCCGGCGCCAGGGCCAAAGGTGGCTCATCGTAGCCACGCCGCCGGGATGCGGCGATGCATAATGTAACGAGGGGTGTGACTAAAACTCACACCCTCCGGCAGCAGGCCTTCTTGCCGCGCCGTCACCCGGCAGAACGATGAACCTCAGGCAACTTGAAGTCTTCCAGGCCGTCATGCAGACGGGCAATATGAGCGCCGCCGCGCGGTTGATCTGCATCACGCCATCGGCCGTCAGCAAGACCATTGCCCACACCGAACTGCAGCTGGGCTACAAGCTGTTCACGCGTGGCAAGGGCACGCTGGCGCCCACGCCGGAAGCGCGTGTGCTGTTCGAAGAATCCACCCTGATCCACCAGAAGCTGGATGGGCTCAAGCGCATCGCCGTGAACCTGCGGCAGGCGGCCGACGGCCAGGTGCGGCTGGCGGCCATCCCATCCATCAGCCACGAATTTTTACCCCTGGTGCTGGAGCGCCACATGGCGCGGCACCCGCGCGTGCGCATCGAGGTGCGCACCCTGCACCAGGACCAGATGGTGCAGGCCCTGCTGACCCGCGGCGTCGACTTCGCGCTGGGTTTTTACGAGCACCCGCATCCGTTGCTGACCAGCACCACGCTGGTGAGCGGGCCGCTCTACCTGGCGGTCACGCGGGATATCTGGCAGCGCGCCGTGCGGGCGCGGCGGCAGAACCCCATGTCTTTCCTGGCCAGCATGCCGCTGATACGCCTGGTGGGTGAAGACCCGATGTGCCAGTCCATCGACGAACTGGCCCGCCACCTGGGCCTGAGCGCCCCGGCCGGCCTGCAGGTGCAGACCTCGCGGCTGGCGCTGGAACTGGTCAAGCGCGGCATGGGCTGGACGGTGGTGGATTTCCTCACGGCCAGCAACCTGGACCCGGCCTCGCTGACGGCGGTGCCGCTGCATGACTTCGCCCATGCGCCGCTGCAGATGTATTTCGCCACGAGCACGCCGCCGGGGCAGGATGCGCTGCGCATGCTGGAAATGCTGCCGGATCTACTCCACGGCGTGATGGCGGCGCGGTAGAGCCGCTCACAAAACCCTCCTGGCGTTGTTGCGCCGGCCTTGCCGTGCTGTAGCACTGTCTGCGGCGACGCGCCTAGCCAGGACCGCTTCGCTGGGCTTTGTGAACGGCTCTCTGCGCCGCAACAACTCAGCTTCAGCGGCGGCGGAACAGCAGCGCCAGAACCGCGATACCCAACCCCAGCCCCCACAGCGGCCACATCCCGTAGCGCGACACCCAGGCGGCATAGGGCGTGATGCCGTTGCGGCCCTCGACCTCGCCGACCAGTGCGCCGCGCGTGTGGCGCTCCAGCGAGTAGGTGACCTTGCCGGTGTGGTCGATGATGACGGTGGCACCGGTGTTGGTGGCGCGGATCATGGGGCGGCTGAATTCGAGCGCGCGCATGCGCGAGATCTGCAGGTGCTGGTCTATGGCCACGGTGTTGCCGAACCAGGCGATGTTGCTGACGTTGACAAAAATCGTGGGCGCCAGCGCCGGGTCGGCAAAACGCGCGCCCAGTTCTTCGCCGAACAAATCCTCGTAACAGATGTTGGGCGCCAGCCGCTGGCCTTTCCATTCAAAGGAAGCCTGGCCGACCGCGCCGCGGTTGAAGTCGCCCAGCGGGATGCGCATCATGTTGATGAACCAGCGAAAGCCCGGCGGAACGAATTCACCAAAAGGCACCAGGTGGTGTTTGTCAAAGCGGTAGGGCTCGGGCTGCCCGGGCTTGAAGCCGACCACCGAGTTGGCATAGCCGGCCTGCGGGCTGCCCACGGGGATGCCCACCAGCGCCGCTTGCTGGCCGGTGGCAAAGCGCGACTGCAGCGCCCGCCAGTAGCCTTCGGGCAACTGCATGGGCAGCAGGGGAATGGCGGTTTCGGGCGCCACCACCAGCGGCGTCTTCACATCGCGCAGCTGCTGGCCGTACCAGTTCAGCGCGGTGGCCACGCCGGTGCCGCTCTGGAATTTTTCGTTCTGCGGGATATTGCCCTGCAGCAGCGTGACCTGCAGCGGCTCCCCGGCCGCGGTGGAGCCCGCCTCCCCCGGCAGGGCGCTTTGCACCGGCAGGTAGGACAGGACGAAGCAAGCCACCACGATGGCAATCGCGGTCGCCCACTGCATGCGGGAGGCACGCATGGCCATGGCCAGCCAGGCGGCGGCCAGCGCCGCCAGAAAGGTGATGCCGTGCACGCCCACCAGGGCGGCCAGCGGCCTGGCCCAGCCGTCCACATGGGCGTAGCCGCCCTCACCCCACGGAAAACCGGTGAAAAATTCGACGCGGGCCAGTTCGGCCAGCAGCCACAGCGCGGCGAACACCCCGGCGCGCGGCAGCTTGCGGCGCGGCGCCAGACGCACAAACAGCGCGCCCGCCGCCGCGTAGTACAGCGACAAAAAGGCCGCGAGCAGCACCACGGCCAGCACCGTCAGCGGCGCGGCCAGCCCGCCGTAGTAGTGCATGGAAATGAACAGCCACCAGAAAGTGCTGCACAGCATGGCCGTTCCGAAGGCGACGCCCAGCCAGGCGGCGCGCTTCAAGGAGCGGCAGCTGTCGATCTGCGCGGCGAACAGGAACATCGCCAGCAACTGCATGCCCCCCAGAGGTTGACCCTGCACGAAGGCGAAATCAAACGGCCAGGCCATGCTGGCGGCATGCAGGCAACCGGCAATCAGGACCATGGCCAGCTGGAAGGGGGAGAAGCCCTTGCGCGGCGGCAGGTTGCGCGCGTGCTCAAGCAAGGCGGGCAAGGTCGGCAGGTGGGACATCATGCTGTGAATCGAGTCCCGTGCCATATATTGCCCTCTTTACTTTATTGTGTGTGTCGTCAGACGCCGGCGGAGACCGGCGATACCTTGAACCAGCGCACCGCGCCACCCTTGGTGTGCAGCACCGTGAATTGCAGCCCCGCCAGCGCGTAGTGTTCGCCGCGCTTGGGCACATGGCCCATCTCGTGCGCCACCAGGCCGCCTATGGTGTCGAAGTCGGTTTCGGGCAGCGTCACGCCGAAAGCCTCGTTGACGCGCTCTATCGAGGTGTCGCCGCTGACGCGGTAGGTGTGGTCGGTCAGGCCGAAGATGTCGCCGTCGTCCTCGGCGATGTCGAATTCGTCCTCGATCTCGCCGACGATCTGTTCGAGCACGTCTTCAATCGTGATGAGGCCGGCGACGCGGCCGAACTCGTCGATCACGATGGCCAGGTGGTTGCGGTTGCCGCGGAATTCGCGCAGCAGGTCGTTCAGGCCCTTGCTTTCGGGCACGAAGACGGCGGGACGCAGCAGGGCCTTGATGTTGAGTTCGGGCGCGCGCTGCAGCTTGAGCAAATCCTTGGCCATCAGGATGCCGAGGATGTTTTCCTTTTCGCCCTCGTAGACGGGAAAGCGCGAGTGGGCGGTGTCTATCACCAGGTGCAGCAGCTCGTCGAAGGGCGCGTCGATGTTGATCACGTCCATGCGCGGCGCGGCCACCATGACGTCGCCGGCCGTCATGTCGGCCATGCGGATCACGCCCTCGAGCATTTCACGGCTCTGGGCGCCAATAACGTCATTGTCCTGGGCCTCCACCAGGGTTTCGATCAACTCGTCTTTCGAGTCGGGACCGGGGTGGAGCATTTCAGCGAGCTTTTGCAGAAAACCTCGCTTGTCTTCCGGCCTGGAAGACCGACTGGGGGGAACGTCGGACACGTGATGGCGGTCGGTAGTTGTGAAGGGGCTAAGGATAGCTGAAATCTTTGACACTGAGGGGGATGGGATACGAGGGACCGGATTTAAAAGCATTTTCCGCGCCAGCCTATCGCATCTGGGCTTCCTCAGCTATTGATTTGATAGCGAGTCGGTGCTTTTCCGGGCCCGACGAAACCTTTGGTTGTATTGGGCGGCCCGCACAAAGCTCAGGCTGCGGCGGCAGCCTTGCGAATCTCCTGGCTCACATGCCGTCCCTGCCGCTCGGCGCCCTGTCGTCCGGTCCGCAAGGGCGCCGCGGCCCGCACCGCCCCCAAAGCCCCGGCCAGGCATTGCGGCCGCCCGCGCGCGCCACTGGCCAGGTAATCCGCGAGCAGCGCATCGCGAACCTCTTTCCCGGCCAGGTCGCGCACCTCCGTGAGGTGGTCAAACAGCAGGTCCACGAGTTTCTCCAGCGCGAATTCATGCGTCTTGGCCGTGGTCGCCCACAGCCAGTCGCTGAAGCGCAGGAAGTTTCCGAAAGCCGAGCCCGGCGCCAGCAGCAGCTGGAGCGCCCGCGCGAAGCGGCCGGAGTTCGCGACCATCTCCCAGTAGCGCGCAAAACGGTTGATGCGCTGCATGGTGGCGAAATCGATCGTGGAGTTCTGCAAGATGGTGTACGGCGTCTGCGGGTCGTAGGCCATGGCGAAGGCCTCGGTGTGCCGCGTGATCGGCGTGCCGCGCAGGCGCTTCAGGATGCCGAACTGGATTTCATGCGGCGCCAGTTCATGCAGGCGGTCAAAGCCCTGGGCAAAACTTTCCAGGGTTTCGCCGGGCAGGCCGAAGATCAGGTCGGCGTGCACATGGGCCCGGCTTTCGTTCACCAGCCAGCGCAGGTTGTCGACGGTCTTGCCGTTGTCCTGCTTGCGCGAGATGCGCTGCTGCACCTCGGGGTTGAAGCTCTGGATGCCGACTTCAAACTGCAGTGAGCCCGCCGGGAACTGCGCAATCAGGGCCTTCAGGCGCTCGGGCAGGCTGTCGGGCACGACCTCAAAATGCACAAACAGCTCAGGCGCCATCCGGTCCAGGAAAAACTGCAGGATGCGCACCGAGTTCTCGACCTTGAGGTTGAAGGTGCGGTCGACAAACTTGAAGTTGCGCGCGCCGCGCTGGTACAGCGCGTCCATCTCCGCCATGAACAGGTCGAGGTCGAAAGCCCAGGCGGTCTTGTCCAGCGAGCTCAGGCAGAACTCGCACTTGAAGGGGCAGCCACGCGAGGCTTCGACGTAGAGCAGGCGCTTGGCCAGGTCTTCGGCGGTGTAGTCGCCATAAGGCAGGGCCAGCACCTCCAGCGGCGGCTGTTCGCCGGCGATCACCTTCATGAGCGGCTGGGGGCCGTCAAGCAGCGCGCGGCAGAGCTTGGGAAAACTCACGTCGCCCCAGCCGGTGACCACGTGGTCGGCCAGGCGGCAGATCTCCTGTTCGCCGGTCTCGTAGCTGACCTCGGGCCCGCCCAGCACGATCTTGATGCCGGGCCGCAAGGCCTTGAGCAGGCGCACCACCTGGGTGGTCTCGACCACGTTCCATATATAGATACCCAGGCCTATCACCTCGGGCTGCAGCGCCAGCAGCTCTTCGACGATCTGGGTGGGCCGCTGCTGGATCACGAATTCGCGTAGCTGCGTGGCTTCGCGAAGGCCTGGCCCGCCGTGTTTGTCCATATTCGCCAGCAGGTAGCGCAGGCCCAGCGAGGCGTGGATGTACTTCGCGTTGAGGGTGGCCAGGACAATACGGGGCATGACCCTATTATCGGAGTTGGCTCCCAAAACGGCTGTAATCACCTGGCCGGCAGTCGGATCCAGCGCCACCCGCCCCAGGAACTAATGCCCCCACCGCCCGCTCACACTCCCACCATGCATTTCAAGCGCCCTCTGTTCGCCGCCCTTGCCGCTACGCTTTTGATAGCTATTGGCGCAATACCCATGGTGGCCGGCGCCCAGAATGCGCCCTTGAACCTGCCCGGAAAAAGCAGCCGCGGCGCGGCCGCCAGCGTGGTCACGACCGACCAGGTGCGCGCCGAACTGCTGGCCTGGGCGCCCGAGGGCGTGGAGCCCGGCAAGCCGGTCTGGGTGGGCCTGCAGCTCACGCACCAGCCCGAGTGGCACACCTACTGGAAGAATTCGGGCGACTCGGGACTGCCCACGCAGCTCGACTGGCAGTTGCCGGCCGGCATCGATGCCGGCGAGATCGCCTGGCCGACCCCGAAAAAAATCCCCATCGGCACACTGGCCAACTACGGCTACGAAAAAACCGTGCTGCTGCCCGTGCCGCTGACGGTCGCGCCCGGCTTTGCCGGCAGCCAGCTTGAGGTGAAGCTCAAGGCGGCCTGGCTGGTGTGCCGCAAGGAATGCATCCCGCAGGAGGGCGACTTCGCGCTGAGCATCCCGGTGCGCAGCTCGACCGCCGCCAGCAGCCAGCTGTTCAAGGACACTTTTGCCGCCACGCCCAAGGCGCTGCCCGCCGGCGCCAGCCAGGTGGAAGTCGGCGGCGGCAAGGCCATCAGGATTTCCCTGGCCGGCCTGCCCGCCACGCTGCAGGGCAAGACGCTGGCGCTGTACCCCGAGACCGGCAGCGTGATCGAACCCGCGGCCGCCTGGCAGCAAGCCTGGCAAGGTGCGGTGTGGACGGCCGAAGTGCCGCTGTCCGGCCAGCGCACCGAAAGCCCGGCCAGCATGCCGCTGGTGGTGGCCCTCGAGAATGCCGCCTACCGCATAGACGCGCCGGTCAAAGGCAGCTGGCCCGCACCGGCCGCCGCCGCCGTGGTGCCGCCCGCGCTCGAAGCGGCGCTGCGCGCCAATGCCTCGGCGGGCGCCACGCCGTTGCAAACCAGCGCGGCGCCCGTGGGCCTGATCGCCGCACTGCTGGGCGCCCTGCTCGGCGGGCTGGTGCTCAACCTCATGCCCTGCGTGTTCCCGGTGCTGGCCATCAAGGTCGTGGGCTTTGTGCAGGTGAAGGACTCCGCCACGCGCCTGACGACCGGCCTGGCCTATACCGTGGGCGTGGTGCTGTCCTTCCTGGCGCTGGGCGCGCTGCTGCTGGGCCTGCGTGCCGCGGGCGAGCAATTGGGCTGGGGCTTTCAGCTGCAGAACCCGGCCGTGGTCGCGCTGATGGCGGCCTTGTTCACGCTGCTGGGCCTGAACCTCGCGGGCCTGTTTGAATTCGGCAACCTGCTGCCCGGCCGGCTCGCGGGCTGGCAGGCCAAGAACCCCACCGTCAATGCGTTTTTGTCGGGCGTCCTGGCCACGGCCATCGCCTCGCCCTGCACCGCGCCTTTCATGGGCGCCTCACTCGGTTATGCCGTGGGCTTGCCGGCCTTCGAAGCGCTGGCGATTTTCGCGGCCCTGGGCGTGGGCATGGCCCTGCCTTATCTTGCGGCCAGTGCCATCCCCGCCGTCGCGCGCGCGCTGCCGCGCCCCGGCCCCTGGATGCTGACCTTCAAGCAGCTGATGGCCTTCCCGATGTTCGCCACCGTGGCCTGGCTGGTCTGGGTGCTGGGCCAGCAAAGCGGGGTGGACGGCGCGGGCGCATTGCTGGCCTTGCTGGTGCTGATGGCGCTGGTGATCTGGGCCTTCACGCTGCGCGGCACGGCGCGCACCTTGCTCGCGGCTTTTTCCCTTGCGCTGGGCGCATGGGGCCTGTGGTCCGTGGGCCCGAACATCACCCGGCCGGTGGCCGCCGCGTCGGCCGCACCGGTCGCCGGCGGCTGGCAGGCCTGGGAGCCGGGCCGGGTTGACCAGCTCGCCGCGCAAGGGCAAAGTGTGTTCGTGGATTTCACCGCCGCCTGGTGCGTGACCTGCCAGTACAACAAGAAGACCACGCTGTCGAATGCCGCGGTGCTGGCCGACATCCAGGCGAAAAACGTGGCACTGCTGCGCGCCGACTGGACGCGGCGCGACCCGGCGGTGACCGCGGCGCTGGCCCAGCTGGGCCGCAACGGCGTGCCGGTCTACGTGATCTACAAGCCCGGCCGCGCGCCCGTCGTGATGTCGGAGATCCTGTCGGTGGATGAGGTGAGGACCGAGCTCGCCAAGCTGTGATGTCGTCTATTTCTTCTTGCAAGGAGTCAAGCCATGAATGATCAAGCACGCTCTGCGCGGCCACTGAACCGCCGTCTTTTTTCCGGCGCCCTGGCCACCCTGCCCTGGCTGGCCACGGCCGCGCTTTCCCCGCTTTCCGCGCAGGCCGCTTCTGCGGCCGCCGTGGGTCAGGCGGCGCCCGACTTTTCCGCCGTGGACACCTCCGGCAAGACGCATCGCCTGGCCGACTACAAAGGCAAGCTGGTGGTGCTGGAATGGACCAACCCGGGCTGCCCTTTTGTGCGCAAGCACTACAGCGGCAACATGCAGAGCCTGCAAAAAGAATTCACCGCCAAGGGCGTGGTGTGGCTGGCCGTCAATTCCACCGAAGCCGGCAGCGGCGACTACCTGGCGCCCGCCAGGCTCGCCGGCTGGATGACCGAGAAACAGGGCCAGCCCAGCGCCACGCTGATGGACGAATCGGGCCAGCTCGGCCAGCTCTACGGCGCCAAGACCACGCCGCACATGTACATCATCAGTCCGCAAGGCCAGCTGGTCTATGCCGGCGGCATCGACAGCATTCCCTCGGCCCGCGTGGACGACATCAAGACCGCCACCAACTACGTGCGCCAGGGCCTGACGGAAGCGCTGGGCGGCAAGCCGCTGAGCGTGGCGAGCAGCCGCGCGTATGGTTGCTCGGTCAAGTACAAGGATGCGTAAACCTCTCCTGCAAAGGCCCGCCATGACTTCCCTGCCCCCCGCCGAACGCATGCCCTACATCCTGAACCACTACCGCAACATCGCGGTGGTCGGCCTGTCGCCCCATCCGCACCGCGCCAGTTTTGACGTGGCGCGCTACATGCAAGCCAACGGCTACCGCATCATCCCGGTGAACCCAAACGCCACCGAGGTGCTCGGCGAAAAAGCCTATGCCTCGCTGACCGAGGCCGCGCGCCACGAAAAAATCGAGCTGGTGAACTGCTTTCGCAACAGCGCCGACATTCCGCCCGTGGTCGACGAGGCCATCGCCATAGGCGCCAAGGCGGTCTGGATGCAACTGGGCATCAGCAACCCGGCCGCGGCGGCCAAAGCCGAGGCCGCGGGCCTGCTGGTCGTGCAGGACCACTGCATCAAGATAGACCACCGGGTGCTGCAGTCGCGCGGCCTGCTGGACACGACGGCCCACACGGGCGCGGCTTCGGCCTGAGCTTGCCTTTGCGGCATCCGGCCAAGGCCCGGGAAAGCCATGCTTGCGCGGCCGGGCGCGGCCGCTGAGAATGCGCCATGTCCCTGCGCACGGCAACCACCTTCCCTCCCACCCCTGCCGTTTCGCCTTCGCTTTTTTCCTTGCTCCGCCTTTCACTGCTGCTGGCCCTCGCGGCGCTGGCCGGTTGCGCCGGCCCGGCGCCCACGCACCGGGGTGAGGCACAGGCAGCGCCCATGGCCCCCAGCGAGGTGGGCCAGTCGGACGTGAACCGCATGGCCACACTGGGCATGCGGGACAACCTCGAAAGCCTGCTGCGCCTGGCCGACAAGCTGTACCGCCGCAACCCGGCCGAATGGCGAAAGACCAGCACCGTCAGCCGCGACGCGGCCCTGGCCCAGCTGCGCGTGGCCGTCGACACACGCACTCCCTGGCCGGAGCTGCAGGGCAGGCGCGACATCGCGGCGCTGTCGCTGGCGTTGGGCCCGGACTTCAAGGGCGACCGCGTGGCGGCCTTCATCTACGCCAGCGCCGACATGGTGGTCACGGCCCACGGCGGCAAAACCAGCTTCTACCTGACCGACAGCCTGGACGCGCAGTACATCTACAACGCCGCGCGCAACATCGAGATTGCCGTCTGGATGCTGTCGAATCGCCGCAATGCCGCGGGCCAGCCCCTGCTGCTGGCCGACGAGATCACCGAGCGTGAACGCAACCTGAGTTTCGAGCGCGAGTTCGGCAAGGTCATAGGGCGGCTGGATTTGCTGGCCTCGGTGCTGACCGAGAAATACAGGCGTGCCGTGATCACTTATGTCCAGAACCTCTTGGGCGGTACGTTCCTCCAGTTCTTGCCCGTCCGGTAAAGCAAGCACACCCCCTTCTCCGCTCACTTCGTGTAGCGGGATCCCCCCTTGCAGGGGGCGACACCTACGGCCCGGCAAAGCCGGTTCCGTGCTGTCACTTGATTGGGAGCGAGGTGAGTCTGCGGGCGGAGACAATACGTGTTTGCCGCCAATTCCGGAAGCCGCCATGCCCGACAACTACCTGCCCGAGGTCCGAAACCAGTACGAGGCCCTGCCTTACCCGCCTTGCGACCCGCAGGACGACCATAAGCGCCTGGTGCTGACCTGGCTGGAAGACCTGCCCATGATCAACCACTACTGCTTTGCCGGGAAGCAGTCCTTCCAGAAGGGCTTCCGGGCGCTGGTGGCCGGCGGCGGCACGGGCGACGCGACGATCTTCCTGGCCGAGCAGCTGCGCCACACCGATGCGCAGGTGGTGCACCTGGACATGAGCGAAGCCAGCATCGCGCTGGCCAAAGAGCGCGCGCAGATCCGCGGGCTCGGCAACATCACCTGGGTGCACGACTCACTGTTGAACCTGCCGGCGCTGGCCGCGCAGCTTGGCAAATTCGACTACATCAACTGCAGCGGCGTACTGCACCACCTGGCCGATCCCGACCTGGGCTTCAAGGCGCTCATGAGCGTGCTCAAAGAAGGCGGCGCCATCGGCCTGATGGTCTATGCCACCACGGGCCGCATCGGTGTCTACCAGATGCAGGCGCTGATGCGCATGGTCAACGGCGGCGAGACCGACGCACAGCGCAAGATCGCCAACACCCGCGACATCCTGGCCAGCCTGCCGCCCGGCAACTGGTTCAAGCGCAGCGAAGAACTGCACCACGACCACAAGGCCGGGGACGCCGGCATCTACGACTTGCTGCTGCATTCGCAGGACCGCTCGTACGGAGTCGGCGAGTTGTTCGACTGGCTGGGCGAGGGGCACGGCCTGCACCTGGCCTTCAGCGACGTGCAGCGCGGCCGCGCGCCTTACCTGCCGCACATGGTGCTGGGCAGCAAGCCGCCGGCCATGGCCGCCGCGCTGCGCAAGCTGCCGCTCAGGCAGCAGTATGAAATGGCCGAGCTGATGGGCGGCAACATCATCACGCATTCGCTGTACCTGACACGCGATGCGGCCTGCACCGCGCCTTACGGCGATGCCGACTACGTGCCTTTTTTCTACCACGAGCCCTTGACGGGCGAGATCGCGGCGCAGGTCTTCGGCAACAGCCGCGGCCAGCCCTTCATGCTCAGGCACCAGCATTCGGGTGTTTCCGTGATGGTCAACCCGGGCAAGTACGGCGCGAAGATCCTGGGCCTGATAGACGGCCGCCGCAGCTTCGGCGAGATCTTCGAGCAGTTCCGCGCGGCCTGGCAAGGCAAGGCGACAGCGCCCGACAACACCACACTGTTCGCCGACTTCGCCGAATCTTATGAGACGCTGAACGCGCTGGAGCGCCTGCTGCTCAGGCACGTTTCAGTCGACGCCTCGGCCAAAAAATAAGAGACGTCTCAGGCGGCGGAACTCCACAGGTCGGCGCTTGGTGAGGGCTGATCCGCCAGCAAATCCACGACCACCACGAGTTCGCCGCCGAAGCGGCCTATGCCCAGGCCGCTCATGAGCTTTTGCTCTTCTTCCTCCGAGGCCATGCGTACAAAGCACAGGGCCTGCTGCTTGCCGGCATGGGCAGCCGGCACGATGTTGAGCTGCGTGACCGAGCCGAAGCGGCTGCACAAGGTCCCCAAGACGGTTTGCAGGGTGGCGATATCAGGGCATTGCTGCAACTGGTCGAGTTCGAGAGGGCTCATGGGTCCTTGCCTGGAATAAAACACGGGACAACGGGGAAGCCGCACCAATAGCGTGGACGGGTGGTGCAGCATGAAGGGTGGGGCTGCGTGCTGTCGTGAGGCGCCGCAGACCTGCAGCGTAGGACAAAACCGTGCGCAGGTAAGTGACGGAACGTTTTGCAACGCTTTATCGCCAACGCTTTCAAATCTCCTGTGAAAACCGCCCCGCCATGCGTCAGCATCATTGATCGAATGTCTGAAAAGCAGGTGCTTGCCCGTGTCCGTTTCTGTTCCCTCCCTGGCGCCCGCCTTCGCGCTGCATGTGCTGCCGCATTCCGGCGCGGACCGGCTCGCCCGGCTGGCGGCCCGCGCCTGCGGCGTGCCGATCGCCATCGTCGCGGCCCTTGAAGACGGCGAAGCCGTGTTCGTCGCGGGCACCGGTTTTTCCGCGCAGGAGCGCGAAGGGCTGGTCGCGCTGTGCGGCGCCACGCTCGAGGCACCGCCGCGCCAGCCGCCGCTGCCGGCGCGCGGTGCGGCCCAGATCAGCTTTTACCGCGGCCTGCCCTTGAGCCGGGAGGACGGCACGCTGCTGGGCGTACTGGCGGTCATGGACAAAACAGCGCGCAGCCTGGGCCCCGAGCAGGAAGAGGACCTGGAGACGCTGGCCGGGCTGGCCGCCGCCCAGCTGGATGCGCGGCATGCCGGCGCGCCACAGGCTGCCCAGACCGGCGAGGACGCCCAACGCCTGGCCACGCGCCTGGGCATCACGCTGGAAAGCATCACCGAAGGCTTTTACACGCTGGACCCGCAGTGGCGCTTCAGCTACCTCAACCGCGAAGGCGCGCGCCTGCTGGGCCGGCCCTCCACGGAGTTGCTGGGCAAAAGCATCTGGAAGGAGTTCCCGGGCGCCATCAACACCTTGTTCTCCGAGCAGGTGCGCGCGGCAGTGGCGGGCAACTACCAGGTGGAGTTCGAGGCGCTGTATGCGCCACTCGACAAATGGTTCGAGATACGCGCCTACCCTTTTCCCGACGGCGTAGCGATTTACTTCCGCGACGTCAGCGAGCGGCGCAAGGCGCGCGAGCAGCTCATGCTGCTGGAGACCAGCATCTCGCGGCTCAACGACATCGTGCTCATCGCCGAGGCGGTTCCCTCGGGCCGGCCCGGGCTGCGCATCATCTTCGTCAACAACGCCTTCGAGCAGCACACGGGCTACAGCCCCGAAGAAGCGCTGGGCCATTCGCCGCGCCTGCTGTGCGGGCCGCTGACGCAGCGCAGCGAACTCGAGCGCCTGCGCAACGCCTTCCAGAAGGGCGAACCGGTGCAGGCCGAGCTCATCACCTACAAAAAGAACGGCCGGCATTTCTGGATGGAAATCGACATCGTGCCGGTGGCCGACGATGCCGGCGTGTTCGTCACGCACTGGGTGGCGGTGGGGCGCGACATCACGCGGCGCAAAGTGGCGGAAAGCGAGATCAAGCACCTGGCCTTCTACGACCCGCTGACCCAGCTGCCGAACCGCCAGCTGCTGATGGACAGGCTGGACAAGGCGTTGCTGCACAACCGCCGGCATCCGCGCGAAGGCGCGCTGATGTTCATCGACCTGGACAATTTCAAGACGCTCAACGACACCATGGGCCACCAGAAAGGCGACCTGCTGCTGCAGCAGGTGGCCAGGCGGCTGGCGGCCTGCGTGCGACAAACCGACACGGTGGCGCGCCTGGGCGGCGACGAGTTTGTGGTCATGCTGGAAGACCTGGGCCAGGACCCCGCCGAAGCCACCGTCAAGGCCGAAATCGTCAGCGGGCAGATCCTGGCCGCGCTGTGCGAGCCCTACAGCCTGGCGGGCTACCAGCACTACAGCACCTGCAGCATAGGCGTGACCGCCTTCAACCAGACCCTGAACAACATCGGCGACCTGCTCAAACAGGCCGACCTCGCGATGTACCAGGCCAAGATGGCGGGGCGCAACACGGTCTGTTTTTTTAACCCGGCCATGCAGGCCGCCGTGACCGCCAGCGCCGCGCTGCAGTCGGACCTGCGCCAGGGCCTGCGTGAGAAACAGTTCCTGCTGTATTACCAGCCGCAGGTGGGCCGCGACGGCCGCATGACGGGGGTGGAAGCGCTGCTGCGCTGGCGGCATGGGGAGCGCGGGCTGGTGCAGCCCGCGGAGTTCATCCCGGCCGCCGAAGACGCCGGGCTGATACTGCCGCTGGGCCAATGGGCGCTGGAGACGGCCTGCCGGCAGCTCGCGGCCTGGGCGCAGCGCCCCGAAACCGCGGCGCTGAGCATCGCGGTCAACGTCAGCGTGCGGCAGTTCCGCCACCCCGAGTTCGTCGACCTGGTGATGGCCGCGCTGAAAGAAACCCAGGTCAGCCCGCACAAGCTCAAGCTGGAGCTCACCGAAAGCCTGCTGGCCGAGGACATGGAAATCACCATCACCAAGATGGCCAGGCTCAAGAAAATGGGCGTGACCCTGTCGCTCGACGATTTCGGCATGGGCTATTCCTCGCTGTCCTGCCTCAAGCGCCTGCCGCTGGACCAGCTCAAGATCGACAAGTCCTTTGTGGAAGACATCCTGCGCGACCCCAATGACGCGGCCATCGCGCGCACCATCATCGGCCTGGCGCAAAGCCTGGGCCTGGGCGTGGTGGCCGAGGGCGTGGAAACCGAGGCGCAGCGCGACTTTTTGTCGCGCCACGGCTGCGACTGCTACCAGGGTTATTTATTCTGCAAGCCGCTGCCGATTGATGAGCTGGAAGCCTTTATCAAGACCTTGCCGATGTGACGCGGCCGCTAGGCCGCGGCCTTGTGGTGCTGGTGCTGGCGTTGATGCTCCAGCCGGAAGATCACCTCCTTGACGATGCCGTACATTACGGCGCGGTCGCGGTTCGGGTGGTCGCTGAAGTGCACCGTGGTGGCGCCCAGGGTCGCGCCTTCGCCGTCATAGGTCACGCTGATGCCATGCGCCGTCATCAGCGGCCCGCAGGCGCGCCAGTCGCGCGTCCATTGCGGCAGGGCCTGGGCGCCGTCCCACAGCGTGCCCGCGCTTTCATAACATTCCTCGATGTGCGTGTGCCCCAGCAATTGCGCCAGGTGGCGTTCCTTGGCGATGCAGCTGCGGAAATATTCCTGGTCGTTCATGCGCATGGAAACACTCCTTGGACGCTGTTCCGGGGCTGGTCGGGGCCCCCTGCGGCCATGGTAAATCCGAAGCCGCGCCAGTGCCAGTGCCTGTGCCAGCGGACACAGACTCACACCTGAGACAATCGGTGCATGTTCGCACCCCTTCAAAACGACACTTTTTTGCGCGCCTGCCTGCGCCAGGCCACCCCCCACACCCCTGTCTGGCTGATGCGCCAGGCCGGCCGCTATTTGCCTGAATACCGCGCCACGCGCGCCCAGGCCGGCAGCTTCATGGGCCTGGCCACCAACACCGACTACGCCACCGAGGTCACGCTGCAGCCGCTGGAGCGCTATCCGCTGGACGCCGCCATCCTGTTCAGCGACATCCTGACCGTGCCCGACGCCATGGGCCTGGGCCTGTCTTTCGCGCTGGGCGAGGGCCCGCGTTTTGCCACGCCGGTGCGCGACGAGGCCGCCGTGGCCAAGTTGCAGGTGCCCGACATGGCCAAACTGCGCTATGTGTTCGACGCCGTCACTTCCATCCGCAAGGCCCTGAACGGCCGCGTGCCGCTGATCGGCTTTTCGGGCAGCCCCTGGACGCTGGCCTGCTATATGGTCGAAGGCGCGGGTTCCGACGACTATCGCCTGGTCAAGACCATGCTGTACCAGCGCCCCGACCTGATGCACAAGATGCTGGCCGTGAACGCCGACGCGGTGGCCACTTACCTGAATGCCCAGATCGAAGCCGGCGCCCAGGCCGTGATGATTTTCGACAGCTGGGGCGGCGTGCTGGCCGACGCAGCCTTCAAGACCTTCAGCCTGGCCTACACGGCCCGCGTGCTGGCCCAGCTCAAACGCGAACATGAGGGTGTGAAGATCCCGCGCCTGGTGTTCACCAAGGGCGGCGGCCAGTGGCTGGAAGCCATGGCGCAGCTCGATTGCGAGGTGCTGGGACTGGATTGGACCGTCAACCTGGCCCGTGCGCGCGCGCTGGTCGGCGAGCACGGGCCGCAGGCCAAGGCGCTGCAGGGCAACCTGGACCCCAACGTGCTGTTCGCCAATCCGGCACAGATCGAGGCCGAGGTGGCCAGCGTGCTGGACAGCTTTGGCGCCCCCCATACCGACCCCAACAAGGCCGGGCCGACCCATATTTTCAACCTGGGCCACGGCATCAGCCAGCACACGCCGCCCGAGAGCGTCGAAGTGCTGGTGCGCGCAGTGCACGCTCACTCTCGCAGCATGCGCCCTGCCCGCAGCTAACGCTTTTTGCGCATATCCCGAAACTGCCCGAAATTGGCCGATTTCAACCATGGCTAGCACAAAACCGGGCCTTGGCTGCTGGACTTATGCACAAAAATCTTGTTGCGCCGCCGCAATGCGGGGACTCTGTCCGATCTCGCGCTATCAAAGCAATAGCGCTCGTAAGTCCTTGATTTATATAAAGACTTTAAATTGCTTTTTTTCCGGGCAATTTAAGAAAAGCCTTGATTTACAAGGCTTCGCGACCTTCGCGGACAAGCTGTCAACAAAGTTATCCACAGAAAATCTGGAAATCTGTAAAGTGGCGCGAAATCAAGGACTTAGCGCATCATCTGGATGTATTCCTCAAGAAGTAAACACATTTAGTTACTCCGAATGAGCTATTGGTTGCAAGTCGTCGTCGCGGCGCCCGCGCACAGTTCCATCGCCGGGCCCCTGACTTACCAGAGTGAGTCGCCACTGCCTGTGGGCTCGCTGGTGCGCGTGCCGCTGGGCCGGCGCGAGGTCCTGGGCGTGGTCTGGGAACTGCTGGCCGACAGCGGCGCACTGCTGGAAATGCAGACGCGCCAGGTCGCCGGCGCGCTGGAAGGCCTGCCCCCCTTGTCCGCCACCTGGCGCAAGCTGGTGCAGTTCACCGCGGCGTATTACCAGCGCTCGCTGGGCGAGGTGGCGTTGGCCGCGCTGCCGCCGCAACTGCGCGACCTCAGCAATGTGCAGCTGGCGCGGCGGCTCAAACGCCCGGTAGCCGACACCAGTTGCGCGCCGGACGGCCGCGGCCTGTGGGCGCTCAGCACGCAGCAGGCCGCCGTGCTGGCTGAATTCCATGCCGACAGCCGGCCCGCGCTGCTGTTCGGCGCTACCGGCAGCGGCAAGACCGAGGTCTACCTGCGCGCCGCGGCCCGCGTGCTTGAGCTCGACCCGGCCGCCCAGGTGCTGGTGATGGTGCCCGAGATCAACCTCACGCCGCAGCTGCAGTCACGCTTCGAGCAGCGCTTTTCCCACTTGGGCAAGGAACGCGTGGTGGCCCTGCACAGCGGCCTGACCCCGGCCCAGCGCCTGAAAAGCTGGCTGGCGGCCCACGCCGGCCACGCGCGCCTGGTGCTGGGCACGCGCATGGCGGTGTTCGCCTCCATGCCCAATTTGCGCCTGATCGTGGTCGACGAAGAACACGACCCAAGCTACAAACAACAGGAAGGCGCGCGTTATTCTGCGCGCGACCTGGCGGTCTACCGCGCCAAGATAGAAACCGAAGACGCCACGCACGCGCACGGCCCCTGCCGCGTGCTGCTGGGCTCGGCCACGCCTTCGCTGGAGAGCTGGCAGGCCACGCTGGCCGGTCGCTACCAACGGCTCGTCATGGATGAGCGCATTGGCACTGTTTCATCAACCGGCGAAGAGCTGGCGCCCTACTCCGCCGGGCCTCAGCCCGAAGCTTCCACACCGCTGCTAGCCAGCGAACCCGGCCCCCTGGGCGATGCCGGCAGCCTGCCCACGGTGCGGCGCGTGGACATGAACCACCAGCCCAAGCACTGCATCATCGCGCCGCCGTTGCTGGACGCGATCGCCCAGCGCGTGGCGCGCGGCGAGCAGTCGCTGATCTTTCTGAACCGGCGCGGTTATGCGCCCGTGCTGGCCTGCCATGACTGCGGCTGGAAAAGCGAGTGCCCGCATTGCAGCGCGTTTCGCGTCTTCCACAAGATGGACCGCACCTTGCGCTGCCACCACTGCGGTTTCACCGAACGCGTGCCGCGCGCCTGCCCGAGCTGCGGCAACATCGACATCGCGCCCGTGGGCCGCGGCACCGAGCGGCTCGAAGAACACCTGGCCGAGCTGCTGGCCGGCGTGAAACGGCCCGACGGCGAGCCGGTGCGCATCGCCCGCATAGACGCCGACACCACGCGGCTCAAGGGCGCGCTCGAATCCCAGCTGGCCAGCGTGCATGCGGGCGAGGTCGACGTGCTGGTCGGCACGCAGATGATCGCCAAGGGCCACGACTTCCGGCACATCACGCTGGTGGCGGCCATCAACCCCGACGGCGCGCTGTTCTCCAGCGACTTCCGCGCGCCCGAGCGACTCTTCAGCCTGCTGATGCAGGCCGGTGGCCGGGCCGGCCGCGACGCGCGCCACAGCGGCGCCAGCGAGATGTGGGTGCAGACCTTCCACCCCGAGCACCCCCTGTTCGAGGCGCTCAAGCGGCACGACTACGCGGGCTTCGCGGCCCAGCAGCTGGCCGAACGCGAAGCGGCCGGCATGTCGCCCTTCGGCTTTTCGGCGCTGGTGCGCGCCGAGGCGCGCACACAGGAGGTGGCGCAAGGCTTTCTGAATGCGGCGGCAGCCCAGGCCGACGCGCTGCAGCTCACGGGCAACGGCCAGGTCACGGCCTACCCGGCGGTGCCGATGACGATACAGCGCGTGGCCGATATCGAGCGCGCGCAGATGCTGGTCGAAAGTTCTTCGCGCGCGGCGCTGCAGCGCTTCCTGGCGGCCTGGCAGCCGGTGCTGTTTGAAACGCGCCAGCAGGCTGAATTCAAAAGCCTGATTCGCTGGGCGATTGATGTGGACCCGATTGCGATTTGATGGAATGGCAGGCGCTGTATTTTCATCAAGTGTCAGGCACCGCTGAGCCACGTGACGAGGGCAAGAAGCCAAAGAGCCAGCAACCCCAGCCAAACGAAGAGAAGCGCGTTGGTGGCTGCTTGAGGCCACACTCGCGCGATACCGCTGGCGCGACCAAGAACACCCAACGCGGCGCCCCCATTCAGCGCAGGTAGAGGAAGCAGGTTGAGCGCGGCGAATTTCGCAGCGACTACGCCGAGGATCAATGTTGCCGGCGCATCTCGCAGGAATGTACTGGTCTCGATGAGCAACTTCTGCGCCGTTTCGAATGGCGGGATGGCACCTGCGACGATTTGGGTCGGCATATTCAAGAAGGCTGCAAGCGCATGCGATCCCGCCAGCACGCATGCGAGTACGAGTAGAACGAGGCAGCCAAACAACGCTACGGCGAATTGCTTGATGACTGACGCGCCTTCAAGGGTTGATCGAACTTCATCGACTGGCACATCTTCCTCGTGGATGCTCCGCAGGCGGACATACCCGCCGACAGGAAAAAGGCCCAGTCGAAAGCCCTTGCCTCTGACCAGGGTCGGGCCCAGGCCTATCGAGACCTCGCGGACTGTGATCCCCAGATACCTTGCTAACCAGGCGATAGCCGCAAGGTGCACAACGACACAAAGGAGAATTGCGAGGAAGAGGAAGAGCAAGAGCATGGATGCGGTGCCTAATGTTGGAGATAACCGGCGGACAGCAGGCGAGCGAGGCCCGACGACAGGACGTCCGTGTCGATCGACCTGTCAGGCGGCACTTCGTGCACTCTATGCAGCGGGCCATGACATCCCCCACGAGCCTTGCAAGCAGCCCCAAGGCGTAGGCAAGGACCCACGCATAGTCTCGCAAGGGAATTCGGGACTGCCAACGCCACTACTCAATCTCAGCCCTGACCGTGATACCGCGGAAACTGCGGAACCACGCCTCGCGTTGCTCCGGAGTCGCGCCAAGACGTGACATGTGAATTTCCAGGCATCGGCCCTTGTCATTGCCGGAAAACACGTGAGCCTTCAGTTGCTCGATGGGCCCAATTTTGAACGCATATAAAAGTACCCAGGCGTTAGCGCCCGCGGGAATAATTTGCACAGTTGCAAGATCCGGCTTGTACCTTGAAATAGTGCTCCCAACGAGCCAACTTGCACACTGCTGGGCCGAGGCGCCATCAGCCTTCTCCGAGAGCGCAGAGACATTGAATCCATCCGGTGTTGAGCCCAACAACAGCGCGGCTGGGTTTTGGGCCGCTGAGGGATGCGGCCGAAATTGAACTTGCGGTGCGCCAGGCACAACAACTTTGAAATAGGGATCAGTGAGCCCGATAGTCAGGTCTTCAGCGAAGACTTGCGAGGACCAGAGCAAGATGCCGGCAGCTGAGGCGAGTGCGGAAAGTGTTTTCATGGACGTGGATTGTGGGAACTAACGTTATGTTTTCCGCAAATGCCACCGCCATCTGCGCGAAGCCGCCTCCCATAGGTGTGGGTCTGTGTCGATTGACCCGTCAAGTGCGCGCTTCATTCGTGGTCACAGGGACTCCAATGGACCGCATGTACTCAATGACCTTCTCAACCGCGCGCTCACGATACTTGAAATCCCCAGACCGAGACCGCCAATGAAGTCTCGCTCCGTCCCGCAAGTTGAACACCAGGCGATGATGCTTGGACATGAAGGCCCACCGGAGGCCGTACGCAAAGGCGAGTGTCAGCAGACCCACCTGGACTCTCGTTCCTGGCTCCAACCGTGACCAATACATGATGAGGAAGTATCCGATGGCCAACATCAATACCACCAGAAGTGCCCCGGCGATGATGTGAAAGACCGATGAACCCGACTCGTACCGCAAGCCCACGCAAGTTTTAAGCGGCACGGTGTCTATTCGGTATGGCGTCGTGATGGAGAATTGCTTCTTCAAGACCCTGAGCGTTTCCGTTCCAACACTGACAACCTGGCCAATGTGATGGGCGTAGTCGTCGTTGGGCACGAGCCCCGCGACGAGCTCTTCTTCAGACAGTGGCATGGCGGTGAGTACCTGACTTAATGTATTAGCAGCAACGCCGGAACTGGCATCAATGGCGCATTCCAGACTTGCGGCGATTCTGGACCAAATGCGCAGGCTTGAACATCCCCTCATCTGAAGAAGGCCCCAAAACTCCGCTTCCGTAGCGTTCAAGGCATTGATATCCAAGCCCAGGCACTGCAAAGGCCGGCTTCCGAGCGCACGATGCCCCCGTGATTCGCGCCGAAACAATCAGCCGGCAATGCCACGTTGCGGGCGCCCGGCTCAGGCAGCCATGGATCGCGGCTCCCCTTGCACAGGCACTGCATCGCCCTCCGTCACCTGCCGCCAGTTTTCCTGCCCCATCCAGCCGCGCAGCGCCATCACGCCCCTGGGCGTGATCTCCAGCGCGCGCACGCCCTGGCGACGCATCAACCAGCCGCTGTCCAGGCAGTGCGCGCAAATCAGCGTGCCCAGTTGCCCAGCCACATGGAAGCGGCGCTCGCTCCAGTCAAGGCATGGGCGGCAGTAAGGCCGCTTGGTGTTGGTGCCAGGCAGTGAAGCCGTCAGGTCAATGCCCAGGCGTGCCAGCACGGCGCCGGCTTTGTCGGTCACATGGCCGGCCTCCCCCTCAAACGCAATCGCGCCGTCGGCCACCAGGTGCTGGGCAATGGCCACGCCGAGCCGGCCGGCGATGTGGTCGTAGCAGCTGCGCGCCATGCGCATGGCGGCGTCCTTGGGCCCGGGCACCACGGCGCGGCGAACGGCTGGCGCGTTCTGCGCCGCGAGCTGCGTGATGCCTTCGAGCACGCGGGCCACGTCGGCCGAGGCCAGGCGGTGATAGCGGTGGCGGCCGTGCTGCTCCACGCGCAGCAAGCCGCCTTCGACCAGCAGCGCGAGGTGGCGGCTGGCGGTTTGCGGCGACACATTGCCGGCGCCGGCCAATTCATGGGCCGTGAGCGAACGGCCGTCCAGCAGTTCCATCAGCATGGCGGTGCGGGCCGGCTCGCCGACCAGCGAGGCGATGTGGGCGATCTGGTTGGTGTTCATACAGCAACCTTAGCAGCATCGGAGAGCCCATGCTTCGCTCCGGAGCTAAGTATCGCGGCCCCGGCGCGCCGCACCATGGAGGCCATGCGGCAAGCACTGTCCCCTCTCAAGGAAACTCCCATGGAAACATCCGCGACCCCCACTCTCCAGCCCCCGGTACCGCGCGCCTTCTTCGGTGCCACCGTGGTGCGCGCCGCCTTTGTGCTGGCCATCTTCGGCTGGGGCATAGGTTTTTACAGCCCGGCGATTTTTCTGCACGCGGTGCTGGCGCGCACCGGCTGGGCGCTGCCGCTGGTGTCAAGCGCCGTGACCTTTCACTTTTTGTTCGGCGCGGGTGTGGTGGCCTGCATGCCTCGCATCCATGCCCGTCTCGGTGTGGCCGCGACGACGGCTGCCGGTGCCGCCGCGCTGGCCGTGGGCCTGCTCGGCTGGGCGCTGGCTGCCCAGCCCTGGCAATTGTTTGCGGCCGCGCTGCTGACCGGCGGCGGCTGGGTGACCATGGGCGCGGCGGGCATCAACGCCATCATTTCGCCCTGGTTTGTGCGCGGCCGGCCGATGGCGCTGGCCAAGGCCTACAACGGCGCCAGCCTGGGTGGGGTGATTTTTTCACCGCTATGGGGTGCGCTGATTGCCGCGATGGGGTTTACCGCCGCAACGCTGTGGGTGGGCGCGGCCATGCTGGCCGTCGTGGGCTGCCTGAGCTTTTTTGTGGTGGTGCAAACGCCGGAGCGCCTGGGCCAGCGGCCCGACGGCGATGCGCCGAGCACGCCGCCCGGCAGCGTTACCTCAGCGCATGCCAGGCCGCTGCCGGGCCGGCTGTTGTGGCGGGACCGCGGCTTTCGCACGCTGGCCGGCGCCATGGCGCTGAGCCTGTTCGCGCAGGCCGGCTTGATCACGCACCTGTATTCGCTGCTGGTTTCGGCCCTGGGCGCCCMGGGCGCGGGCCTGGCGATGGCGCTGGCGACCGCTTGTGCGATTGGCGGGCGCACCATCGTGGCCAAATGCATGCCGGCCGGCGCCGACCGGCGGCTGGTCGCCAGTGTGAGTTACGCGGTGCAGATCGCCGGCTCACTGGCTTTGGCCTGCGCAGCGGAACACCAGGGCGCGCTGATCCTGCTGGGCGTGGTGCTGTTCGGCGTCGGCATCGGCAACGCGACCTCGCTGCCTCCGCTGGTGGCGCAGGTGGAGTTCGTCAAGGAAGACGTGGCGCGCGTGGTGGCGCTGATCGTCGCGATGTCGCAAGGCCTGTGGGCGCTGGCGCCGGCCACGTTTGCCCTGCTGCTGGTGACCAGCCATGGAAGCCCCGCGCACCTGGGTGCCGGCACGGGACTTTATTTCGGCGCGACGGTGCTGCTGCAGCTGGCCGCGATTGCCTGCATGCTGGGCGGCCGCAAGCCCGCAGGCTGAAGTTCAGCCCAGGCGCGGCGTGGAATCCGGCAAACAAGCCGCGGCGCGCGCCAGCAGCAGCTCGCGCTCGCGCAGGTTGCGCGTAAGCGAGGCGGCGCGTTCGAATTCGGCATGGGCCTCCTCGAGGCGTCCCAGCTTGAACAAAAAGTCGCCGCGCACGCTGGGCAGCAGGTGGTAGTTTTTCATCAAGGGCTCGGCCAGCAGCGCGTCGGCCACCTCCAGCCCCGTGGCAGGGCCGAAAGCCATGGCCAGCGCCACGGCGCGATTCAGCTCGACCACCGGCGAGGGCGCGAGCTGCGCCAGCGCGTCGTAGAGCGCGGCGATGCGCGTCCAGTCGGTGTCTGCCCCCGTGGGCGCGCGCGCATGGCAGGCGGCGATGGCGGCCTGCAGCGCGTACGGCCCCAGCGCGCCGCCCAGTGCCTCGGCGCGCGCGAGTGCGGCAAAGCCGCGGCGTATCAGCAAATGGTCCCAGCGCGCGCGGTTCTGTTCCAGCAGCAGGATGGGCTCACCCGATGGCCCGGTGCGCGCCTTGGCACGCGAGGCCTGGATTTCCATGAGGGCGACCAGGCCGTGGACTTCGGGCTCCTGCGTCGCGAGCTCGGCCAGCACACGCCCCAGCCGCAGGGCTTCGTCGCACAGCGCGGGCCGCATCCAGTCGCTGCCCGAGGTGGCCGAATAGCCTTCGTTGAAGATCAGGTAGATGACTTCCAGCACCGAGGCCAGCCGGGCATCGCGCTCTTCGGGGCCGGGTACTTCAAAGGGAACGCGCGCCTCGGCCAGGGTGCGTTTGGCGCGCACGATGCGCTGGGCCACGGTGGGCTCAGGCACCAGGAAGGCGCGCGCGATCTCGTCGGTGCTCAGGCCGCCCAGCAGCCGCAGCGTGAGCGCGATGCGCGCCTCGGTGGACAGCACCGGGTGGCAGGCGGTGAAGATCAGGCGCAGCAGGTCGTCGCCGTAGTCATCAGCGCCGTCGTCCCCGTCGCCGGGCTCGTCTACGTCGGCGAAAGCCATGTCCTGCTCCAGCTCGAGTTCATGGCCCAGCTCTTCATGCTTGAGCGCCAGCAGCTTGCGCCGCCGCAAATAATCAATGGCACGGTGCTTTGCGACGGCCATGAGCCAGGCGCCCGGGTTGTCGGGAACACCGGTCTTGGGCCAGCGCTCGAGTGCCGTGACCAGCGCATCCTGTGCGATCTCTTCAGCCAGGCCCACCTCCTGCACCATGCGCGCGACCTTGGCGATGACCTTGGCCGACTCGATGCGCCAGACGGCGTCGATGGCGCGGTGGGTTTCATGCGAGGCCATGCCGCTTCAGGCGCCCTGGCTTTTTCCGCTCGGGGCCTGCTGCATCTCGGTGAAGCCGGCGGCGGCTTCCTGCACGTCGCTCGGGAAGTCCGACATTTCCATCACCTGGCGCAGCTCGATGGTTTCGTTTTCGGCGGCGGGGCAGCGCGAAGCCCATTGGATGGCTTCCTCGCGCGAGGCCACATTGATCATCCAGAAGCCCCCCACCACTTCGCGGGCTTCGGCGAAGGGGCCGTCGCTCACACGCGGCTTGCCGCCGGGGAAACTCACGCGCGCGCCCATGGACGGCGGATGCAGGCCTTCGAGCGAGAGCAGCACGCCGGCTTTTTGCAGTTCTTCGTTGTACTTCATCATGGCGGCCACGGCGTCGGCGCTGGGCAGGGTGCCGGCGGCGGCGCTTTCGTAGCCTTTGGGGATCATCAGCATCATGAATCGCATTTGAATAACTCCTTGAGTGTGGGTTGAGATTGCGAGCCGGGTTGGGGTGCGTCACCCTGGAGTGCCTGGCTCTAACTCTATGACGAATGGTTTTGGGGAAATCGACAAGGTTTCCCCGAGAAAATTTCAAACAAGCTTCTTACTTTTCCGCAGCGGCCTTCATGGCGGCCAGGCCGTCTTCAAAGTCCTTGCCCACCATCTTGTCGATGTTGAAAAAGACATGCATGACCCTGGAGATCAGGGGTGCGGGGCCCGCCATCTCCCAGCTCACCACGCTGCCGCCGGCCTGCGGCTGGATGCTGAACACCACCTTGTTATGGGCTTCAAAGGGCTTGCTGAAGTTCAGGTCTATCTTGACGAGGGAAGATGGCACGGACTCAGTGATCAGCATGTCGCCCATGCCGACCTCCTTGCTCTCCCAGGCATAGGCCGCGCCCTTGCCGGTGGCCGGGCCGCTGAAGCTGCGCTTCATGGCCGCGTCCTTTTTCTCCCAGGGCGACCAGGCGCCCCAGTTCTTGTAGTCGTTGATCAACGGAAAGATTTTTTCGGGCGGCGCCTGGACGGTGACCTGACGCTGGACACGAAAAGTCTCGGGCTTGCCGGCGGCAAGCACCAGCACCGTCGCGACAAAAAGCACGATAACGACGGCGGCAATGATGGCAATGGTCTTGAACATGTAAATCCCCTTTTTGGTGTTCGTTCACTTCATGAATGGGCGAGCGCCGGGTTTATCGGGCACGCACGCTGTGCGGCCTCCAAAAAACGTCTGCTCACCGTTACGACGAACGGAAAACATGAAATCGACATGCCCTGCCAAAAAAATTTCAGATTTTTTTGGCCGCACCCCGACCTTCAGGCCGCGGCGAAATCGGCGGCCTCATACAGCAGCCGGATTTCAACCTCGACCTCCTCGGTGTCGCTGAAAGGAAACGGGTAGCCCAGCGCCCAGTCCACCGCGGCCTGCAGCGAGCGCGCCTGGATGATCCAGAAGCCGGCCAGCAATTCCTTGGCTTCGGCAAAGGGCCCGTCCATCACACTGGGTTTACCCCGGGTGAATTTGAGACGAGATGCGCTGGCGCTGGGCTTGAGGCCTTCGCCCATCAGCAGCACGCCGACCTTGACGGCCTCGTCGTTGTGCTGGGCCATGCGCCCCAGCCACTGCTTGTCGGGCACGGTGCCGGCTTCGGCCCTGTCGTTGGCCTTGAGCAAAATCATGAAACGCCGAAAGCCTTCGGGCAAAGCCGGCGCGCCTTCACCGGCCACGCCGCGCAGGCCGCCGGGGCAGCCGCCTTCGCGGACCTCCAGCGAACTGTTGCCGCCGGCATCTTCCTGCGGCCAACGTTTGAGCCACTCGATGACTTCCTGGCGCGAGGCCGCCTCGACCATAGTGAAGCCGGCGATCAGCTCCTTGGCTTCGGTGAAGGGGCCGTCGACGACCGTGGGCTTGCCGCCGGAGAAGCGGATGCGAGCACCCTTTGAACTCGGCTGCAGGCCCTCTCCGCCCAGCAGCATGCCGGCCTTGGCCAGTTCTTCGTTGTAAGCGCCCATGGCGGCCAGCAACGCGGGGCCGGGCAGTTCACCAGCCTCGGTGCTCGCGTCGGATTTGCGCAGGATCATGAATTGCATGCGTGGAGTCTCCTTAGAACCCGGTTTTTACCTCAAACGCGGGGCGAGTGCGTTTCAGCTCCGCGCTTCGACCTGCCGGCGCAGGCGCTCCTCGGCCTCGCGCAGTTCGGGCGTGAACTCGGCCCCGAAGTCTTCGGCCGAGAACACCTGGCGGATTTCGATTTCAGCTTCGCTCTCAGGCGGAAACGGGCAGCGTTTGACCCATTCAATCGCCTCTTCCTTCGACGAAACCTGCAGCATCCAGAAGCCGGCCACCAGTTCCTTGGTTTCGGGGAAAGGCCCGTCAATCACGGTGCGCTTGCTGCCGGAAAACCTGACACGCGCGCCTTTGGAACTGGGGTGCAGCCCCTCGCCCGCGAGCATCACGCCGGCCTTGACCAGTGATTCGTTGAACTTGCCCATGTCGGCCAGCAGTTGTTCGCCGGGCATTTCACCGGCTTCGCTGTGTTTGTCGGCTTTCACCAGAACCATGAATTTCATATCGGACTCCTTTGGGTTGGGAGCGGAGAGCCCGGACAACCCGGGCAGAAACATCCTGCTCTTACCGGTACGACGAACGGGCGGAGCGAAATCGACAGCAGGGGCGCCGTCTTTTTTCAGTTTTTTTGTAACAGCCGCTGAAACCCGGGCGCAGGCCCGGGCTCCGCCTCAGGTGAGCAGGGCTACGGCCGCCGAAAAGCTGAAAAAGGCCAGCACAGTGGACAACAGGATGATGCGCGCGATGCGGCCGTTGTCGGCGCCGAAGCGCTCGGCCAGCATCGCCACGTTGCTGGCGCTGGGCAGGGCCGCCACCAGCACGATCACGGTGAGCGCAAACCGATCCAGCGGCACGCCCAGCGCGATGGCGCCCAGCCCCACCAGGCCCACGAGCACCGGATGGACCACCAGCTTGATCAGCGCCACCGGCACGTAGTCCCTGAGCGGCGTGGCCGCAACGCTGTTCATCTGTGAGCGGGCCAGCACCGCGCCTATGGTGAACAGCGCCACCGGCGAGGCGGCGTCGGCCAGCAGCCCCACGGTCTGCATCACCGGCCCGGGGAGCGCCACCCCGAAGCCTGACGACAGCGCGCCCAGCACGATGGCCCAGGGCATGGGATTGAGCGCCACGCCCTTGAGCGCCTTCTGCGCGGCGACTTCGGCGCCGTGGATGTCGGCCGAATCCAGCCGCGACAGCGCGATGCACAGCGAACTCGTCACCAATAGATCAACAAGGATGGTGACGATGGCCGGGCCGGCGGCCTGCGCGCCCAGCAGCGCCACCAGCAGGGGCACACCCATGAAGCCGGTGTTGGGAAAGGCCGCGACCAGCGCGCCGAAGGACGCATCGTTCCAGGCAATGCGGCCCTTGCGCGTGAGCATCACGGTGAAAGCCACCATCAGCAGCGCGCACACCAGGTAAACCGCGACCAGGCTGGCGTCCAGCAGCTGCGCGATCGGCGTGCCGGCGCCGAAGCGGTAGAGCATGCAGGGCAGCGCGAAATACAGCACAAAGGTGTTGAGGCCGGGGATGGCCAGATGCGGAAGCAGGCCGCGGCGCGCGGCCAGGTAGCCGCACAGCACCAAGGCGAAAAAGGGGAAGGTGACGAAAAGAATGCCGAGCACGGCGCTGATTGTCGCCCACGCCTTGCGTGTGGGTGCGTCGCAAAGCTCCGCCCGCCTGTCGATTGGGCAAAAAAAATAGCTGCAGCGCAGGGAGTGCCTGCGCTGCAGCTACTTATTCATGACAGGGCAAATGACGGCAGGACGGCTGGCGGGTGGCGTGATTCCGATGCGAATCCCGCCAGCCCGCCGCCGAACGCCTGGCCTTCGCCCGGCGCCGCCGCTTTAAAAGCTGTGCGCAATGCCCGCGTAAATGGTTCTTTGCGACTGGTTGATCGCCGGATTTCCCGATACCGTGTCCACCCCGAAGTTGGCGCCACTGGAGTTGCTGACGTTGCCGAATGCCGCGTACAGCAGCGTGCGCTTGGACATGCTGTAGTCCGCGCCCACCATGCCCAGCGTGGCCTTGCCGGCCACCCGGTCAGACTTGACGTGGAAGACCGAACCGATCAGCGTGAGCGCCGGCGTCACATCGTAGCGAACGCCGACCCAGGCATGCTTGAGCTTGGTCGCTGCGGTGAGGGCCGCGTCAGCTGCGGTGATGTAGTCGTAGGCCGCATACAGCTTGGCCGGGCCGATCTTGTAAGTGCCGCCGACGATGGTTTCCTTGGAGGTGTTGAAAACATCCGTGAAGGTGCCGGCGGCATTACGGCGCTGGGAATAGATGGCGCGCAGCATCAGGTCCTGGTTCGCATAGGTCAGAGAAAAGCCTTCGCCGCGGTTGGCCTTGTTGTTGCCCGCCTGTTCGCCGAGCGAGATCTGCCCCGTGGCATTAAAGCCGCCCATATCCGGCGTTGAATACTCGATCACATTGTTGGCACCGGGCCAGCTGCGTCCCCTGACCAGGGTGGCGCTGCCCACCCACTGCTGGCCGGTCGGGTCCAGGTCCCACACATCATTGCTGATGAACAGGTTCTTGCCGAGGCGAAAACTGCCCCAGCTGGCGTTGGACAGGCCGACATAGGCGCGGCGGTTGAACAGGTTCGTTCCGGCCCCCCCGTTTTTAAGCTCAAACCCGCTTTCGAGGGTGAAATTGGCCGCCAGTCCGCCCCCCAGATCTTCCTTGCCCTTCATGCCCCACATGCTGGTGCCCCACTGGTTGCTGGCCACCATGGTTTTGGAGAAGCTGGCATTGGCCACCGGGTCAAACACATGGTCGATATAGGCCAGGCCTGACACGACCCGTCCGTACAAGGTGACGGTGGACTGGGCAGAGGCCATTTGCGGAGCCAGCACGGCCGCGCAGGCAACGCCCAGGTACATACTACGGATAGCACTTTTCATGATTTGTCTCTCTTTTCTGTGGTTGGATTGAGTCAGTTGAAGAAGTCCGGATATGCCCATTCGCCGGCATGGCTGCCCAGAGCGAACCCGGTTCGGGCGGGGAAAACATGGCGGCCCGCTTTCACCGTGCTCTTCAGGCCCGGTGGCTGGCAGCGCCGCATGGCGTTTCGGCGGTGTGGATGTCTGTTCATGGCGCCCGGCGGCAGGAACACTGCCGTGTCGGCAATTTCGCGGTCGGTCGATAAGTCCATCGTGGGGCTCCGGTCTCGTCTGTTGGTCATGGGTGGGGCAGGCAATGAAGGGGCGGCGGGCCGTCAAGCCCTGAAGGCGTACTGCGCCAGCGACTCGCGCTTCATCTCGATCGAATAACCCGGCCGCTGCGGCGGCATGTAGGCGGCATTGCGAATCACGCAGGGATCCACAAAGTGCTCGTGCAGGTGGTCCACGTATTCGATGACCCGGCCTTCCTTGGTGCCGGCGATGCAGAGGTAGTCGATCATCGACAGGTGCTGCACGTATTCGCACAGGCCGACCCCGCCGGCATGCGGGCACACCTTGAGCCCGTACTTGGCGGCCATCAACATCACGGCCAGCACTTCATTGACCCCGCCGAGCCGGCAGGCGTCGATCTGCACCACGTCAATGGCGCCCTGCATGATGAGCTGCTTGAACATGACGCGGTTCTGGCACATCTCGCCGGTGGCGACCTGCATGTCGCCCTTGACCGCCTCGCGGATGCGGCGATGCCCCTCGATGTCGTCGGGGCTGGTCGGCTCCTCGATGAACCAGGGTTTCGCAAAACCCAGGTGGCCCAGCCATTCAATCGCCTCGTTCACATCCCACACCTGGTTGGCATCGATCATCAGGGTGCGGTCGGGGCCGAGCACCTCGCGGGCGACACGCACCCGCCGGATGTCGTCCTGCAGGTCGCGGCCCACCTTGAGCTTGATGTGCGAAAAGCCGGCATCCACCGCCTCCTGGGCCAGGCGCCTGAGCTTTTCGTCGTCATAGCCCAGCCAGCCGGCGGAAGTGGTGTAGCAGGCGTAGCCTTCCCGCTCCAGCGTCTCCAGGCGCGCGTCCTTGCCGGCGGCCTGGCGCGTCAGCAGCGCCAGTGCTTCGGCCGGCGTGATGCAGTCGGTGATGTAGCGAAAGTCGATCAGCCTGACGATTTCTTCCGGGCTCATGCGGGCCACCAGCTTCCACACCGGCAGGCCCTCCTGCTTGGCCCACAGGTCCCACACGGCGTTGACCACGGCGGCCGTCGCCAGGTGGATGGCGCCCTTGTCCGGGCCTATCCACCGCAGCTGGCTGTCCGAGGTGATGTAACGCCAGAAACGGCCCATGTCCGCGGTCACCCAGTCCATGTCCAGGCCGACCACCAGGTGGCGCATGGCTTCGATGGCGGCGCAGCAGATTTCATTGCCGCGGCCTATGGTGAACGTCAGGCCATGGCCTTCGAGCCCCGGCTGGCCGGTTTCCAGCACCACATAGGCAGCCGAATAATCCGGGTCCGGATTCATCGCATCCGAGCCGTCAAGATGCCGCGACGTGGGAAAGCGCACGTCGATGACACGCATGGATTGGATAGTGCTCATGAAGGATTGCCGTTTGCCTGGTGAAGAAGCGCTTCAGCGCGTGGCAGCCTTGAGGCCGCCGCACCCATCAGTCATACAGGACCGCCGCGATCTTGGGATCGTTGATGGTGGTCTTGTCGTAGTAATAGAAGCCGGTGTCTATGACCTTGGGCAGCTTCTCGCCCTTGAGGGACTTGACCGCCGCCTCGACGGTCTTGTAGCCGATGCCGACCGGGTTCTGGGTGATGGCGCCGGCCATGGAGCCGTCCAGGATGGCGGCTTTTTGCTGCTTGCCGGAGTCGTAGCCGATGATCACCAGCTTGCGCTTCATCTCCCTGGCGCCGTTCAACGCACCGATGGCCGAGCCTTCGTTGGCGCCGAAAATGCCCTTCAGGTTGGGATTGGCTTGCAGGATGGACTTGGTGATCTCGGTCGATTTGAGCTGGTCGCCGCCGCCGTACTGCACGCTGACGATCTTGATGTTGGGATAAGTCGACTTGATGCGGTTGACAAATCCGTCGGTGCGGTCGATACCGGTGCGGCTGGTCTGGTCGTGCACGACCAGGGCGACATCGCCGCTTTTACCGATCAGCTCGGCCATCTTGTCGGCGGCCAGGGCGGCGGCGGCCACGTTGTTGGTGGTGGTTGTGGTCACCGGAATGTCGCTGTCCACGCCCGAGTCAAAGGCGATGACCGGGATCTTGGCGGCCTGGGCTTTTTTCAGCAGCGGGATCGACGCCTTGCTGTCCAGCGCGGCAAAGCCGATGGCCGACGGTTTTTTGGCCAGCGCCGCCGCGAACATGTCGATCTGCTTGTCCACCATGCTCTCGCTCTCGGGGCCTTCGAAGGTCACCTTGACCTTGTAGTCCTTGCCGGCCTGCTCGGCCCCTGCCTTGACGGCCTGCCAGAACTGGTGCTGAAAGCCCTTGGAGATCATCGGGATGTAGATCTCGTCGGCGGCCAGCGCCGTACTCAAGGTGGAAGCCAGGCCAAGGCCCAGCGCGAGGCTTAAAAGTGTTCGTTTCAAAATCATGTCGTCTCCTGATCGTTATGGTTTGCTGCGATGAATATCAAAATCAAACGTCTGCATGGGCTGGGGATTTGGGGTTCTCCTTGCTAAGGACCGCACGCAGGCGGCCCGGCGGCTGAGACGGCGTTTGCTTGCATCTACCTGCGCTTTCGCAAGATGTCGGCATATACCGCCGCGATGATGATCAGGCCGGTCACCACGGTCTGCCACTCCTGGGCCACCGACATGATGCGCAGCCCGTTGGTCAGCACGCTCATGATGAAAGCGCCGATGATGGTGCCCAGGATCGTGCCGACCCCGCCGCTGAGCGAGGTGCCGCCGATCACGACGGCGGCAATCGCGTCCAGCTCGTAGCCCTGGCCCAGTGAGGGCTGTGCGGAGTTCAGGCGCGAGGCGATGAGCAGGCCGGCTATGCCGCAGATCGCGCCGCTCAGCGTGTAGACAATGATCTTCCAGCGGTCCACGTTCACGCCCGACAGGCGCACTGCCTCTTCGTTGCTGCCCAGCGCGAAGGTGTAGGTGCCCAGCACCGTCTTGTTCAGCACCAGGCTGGACAGCACCGCCACCACAAAGAGGATCAGCACCGCGTTGGGGATGGGGAGTTCGGGCAGGAAGTAGCCGATCAGCGATTCCTGGGAAATGAGCGAGAACTCAGGCGTGTCGTTGAAATAGATCGGCTTGGAATGGGTGATGACCAGCGACAGGCCCTTGAGCATGAGCATCATGCCCAGCGTGGCAATGAAGGGCGGAATCTTCAGCTTGGCAATCAGCATGCCCGAGATGAAGCCTGAGAGCGCGCCGAAGAAGATCGCCGCCAGCACGCCCAGGTAGAAGGGCAGGCCCCAGTAGGTCAACACCACCCCGGCCATGACGGCGCAGAACGTCATCAGGGTGCCCACCGAAAGATCTATGCCCGAGGTGATGATGACGAAGGTGCAGGCAATGGCCAGCACGCCGTTCACCGCGGTGGCCTGCAAAATGCCCACCATGTTGTCGGTTTGCATGAAGCTGGGTGAGGCCACACTGAAGAAAATCAGCAAACCCAGCAAGCTGGCAAACGCCAGAAGCTTTTGACGGGTATTGCTGCTGAAGGCCGCAGTTTTAAAACCCTGCAGCAACTTGGAGACGGTCATGGAGGAAGGTTCCGTTGTTGTTTTAGAAGGCGCCAACGGCAACCAGGCTGGAAACGGCCGCCGGCGCTTCGCGCTGGGTGGCCAACTGCATGATTTTTTCCTGGGTGGCCTCTCTGGCCGACAGCTCGCCGGTGATGCGGCCCTCACACATCACCACGATGCGGTGGCTCAGGCGAAGCACCTCGGGCAGTTCCGAAGAGATCATCACGATCGCGCGGCCTTGCGCCGCCAGCGCATTGAGCAGCTTGTAGATTTCGCTCTTGGCGCCCACGTCGATGCCGCGCGTGGGCTCGTCGAAAAACAGGATCTCGCAGTCGCGCACCAGCCATTTGGCGACCACGATTTTTTGCTGGTTGCCGCCCGACAGCAGCGCCACTTTCTGCTGCGCGCTGGGTGTCTTGATGCCCAGCTGCGCGATCAGTTTCACCGCCGTTTCCTGCATCGCGGCGGGCTTGAGGAAAAAGCTGAAGCTCAGAAAGCGCCGCAGGGTCGCCAGCACGATGTTGGTCTGCACGTCCATGCCGGTGGCCAGGCCAAAGTGCTTGCGGTCTTCCGACAGGTAGCCGATGCCGTGCTTCACCGCGTCGGCCGGGCTGTGCACCCCGATCCGGCGGCCCCTGACCCAGATCTCTCCCGAATCCCTTTTGTCGGCGCCGAATACGGCGCGTGCCACTTCGGTCCGGCCGGCGCCCATCAGGCCGGCAAAGCCCAGGATCTCGCCCTTGCGCACGCTGAAGCTGACATCCTTGATCGTGCGGCCGCGATTGAGGCCGCGCACCTCCAGCACGGTCTCCCCGCCCTGGTCGCCTGCCGGCGGTCGCTCGTCTTCCAGCAGCGCGCGCCCCACCATCATGCCGATGATGGTGTCCATGCTGGTGGTGGCGGTCGGCACGGTGCCGATGTACTGGCCGTCGCGCATCACCGTCACGCGGTCCGAGATGCGCTTGAGCTCGTCCATCTTGTGCGAGATGTAGACCATGCCGACGCCCTGGCGCTTGAGCTGGCCGATGATGCGAAACAGGTCGTCGATTTCGGCGTTGTTCAGCGCGGCGGTGGGCTCGTCCAGGATCAGCACGCGCGAGTCGAAGGACAGCGCCTTGGCGATCTCGACCATCTGCTGGCGCGCCACCGTCAGGTCGCAGACCAGCGTATGCGGCTCCAGGCTCAGGTTCAGGCGGTCGAAGATCGCCTGGGTATCACGGGCCATCTTTTCGGTGTCGACGAACAGGCCCAGCCGGCCGAGCGGCTCGCGTCCGATGAAGATGTTCTGTGCCACGCTGAGGTGGCCCATCAGGTTGAGCTCCTGGTGGATGATGCCGATGCCCAGTGCTTGCGCGGCGCGCGGGCTGGTGATCTCGACTGGCTGGCCGTCGATGCTGATCTCGCCGGCGTCCTTCTGGTAGACCCCGGCCAGTATCTTCATCAAGGTGGATTTGCCGGCACCGTTCTCGCCCATCAGGGCGTGCACTTCGCCCGCGGCAAGCTCAAACCGGGCGTTGTGCAGCGCGCGCACTCCCGGGAAGGACTTGCACAGCTTGGTGATGGCCACAAGAGGTGTCATGAGCGGTTGCTGGCAACTGCGGTGTTCACTCAGGTCCTTACGACGCCGCCGGCGCACAAGAAAGACGTGCCCCGAGCGCCGTCCCCGGCGCAAGCCGGTGCACAGGCTGCGGCCACCAGTCCGGACGCCGGCGCTGAGACCGATACCGTTTTCTTCTCAAATCGTCCTGGGCGCATAACAAAAACCTTTTTTAGCTGACGGGACCATTTACGAGGCAGGGCGCCAAAGGCAGGAAACTTATTGTTACAAATGGTTCATTGATGAACAATCTATTCACTTATGGATCGAAACGGTGTGAATCATAGAAATTTGCTCATCTTTCCAAGCTCCGGACTTTCCCTAGGTCAGGATTTAATTTATTGATGAACATTAAGTGCAAAAGTAAATAAACTCAACGCAATGAAGGCGAAAGTCCTCGCAAGCGCCATGTGACATATCAGGAGCGCTGCGTTACATATCAAAATTGCAATGCCTTTGCCCTCACCCAACCCGCCGCCATGACACCAAAATCTTTTCCCCCGACGATCGACCCGACCCCGAATGACGCTGGCGCCACCGCATCTCCGCCTCTTGCGGAAGACCGCTACCGCGCACCGGCGCTCGACAAAGGCCTGGACATCCTGGAGTTGCTGGCCCGTCAGCCGCAGGGCCTGACACGCGCGGAGATCGTCAAGGAAATGGACCGCAACGCGAGCGAGATCTACCGCATGCTGGAGCGCCTGGTGGCGCGGCAATATGTGATGCGCTCGCTCTCGGGCGACCGCTACTCGCTGAGCCTGAAGCTCTTCTCGCTGGCCCACATGCATCCGCCGCTCAACCGGCTGGTGACCCAGGCCATTCCCATCATGGAAGCTTTCGCGCAGAAGGCGGAGCAGGCCTGCCACATGGGCGTTTATGACCAGGGCAATGTGCTGGTCACCGCACAGGTCAACGGCCCCGGCACCTGGAGCATGACGATCCGCGTGGGGGTGCATGTCGGGCTGGTCGACACCGCCTCGGGCCGGGTGTTGCTGGCTTTCGCGGATGCCAGCCAGGCCCAGCAAATGCTGGCCCAGCACACGGCGCTCGAAGGCGAGGTGCCGATCGAGTCCGATGCATTGGCTGCCGCCCTCGGCGTGATCCGCAAGCAAGGCTATTTCGAGCGCGACAGCCTGCAATCTTTCGGCGTGGCCGATATTTCCTGCCCGATCTTCGGGCCCGACCACAGCGCGCTGGCGGCACTGACCTGCCCTTACGTGCGGCGCATAGACCGCCACGTCGGCCCCGACCAGAAAACCGTGCGACTGCTGCTGCAGCAGGCGGCCCAGGCCTTGTCCCTGACGCAGGGCGGCTTCGCCCCGGCGAGCCGGTATGCGTGAAGCCGAGCCAGGTCCGGCAGCGCTATTGCTTTGATAGCTTCCTGGGCCCGTGAGGATTCGCTGCGGGCATTTATTCCCTGAATCCGGAATTTCGGGTGTTCCCCGCACCGCGGACCGCAAAAGGGCAACCGCTATGATTTGCCCTTCACCGGCAGTCCTTGACATGGCCGGTCCCGCGCATTTTCTCTCCTTGGAATCGATTCTTTTTCATGACTCACGGCCTGAACCTCGCCCAACAAGAAGCCGTGAACTACCTGCATGGTCCCTGCCTGGTGCTGGCGGGCGCGGGTTCGGGCAAGACGCGGGTGATCACGCACAAGATCGGCCGCTTGATCCAGTCGGGGCTCAAGCCGGAGCAGGTTGCCGCGATCACCTTCACCAACAAGGCCGCCGCCGAGATGCGCGAGCGGGCCAAGGCGTTGATCGGCAAAAGCGCCAAGGGCGTGCTGATCTGCACCTTCCACGCGCTGGGCGTGCGCATGCTGCGCCAGGACGGCGCGGCCCTGGGCCTGAAGCCCCAATTCTCGATTCTCGACAGCGACGACGTGACCAGCATCATCAAGGACGCCGGCGGCAGCACCGATGCGGCCACCGCGCGGCAGTGGCAGTGGACCATCAGCCTCTGGAAGAACATGGGCCTCAACGCGGCCGAGGCCATGGCGCAGGCCAACGGCGACGAGGAACGCGCCATCGCGCGCGTCATGGCGCACTATGAAGAACGCCTGACCGCCTACCAGAGCGTGGACTTCGACGACCTGGTGGGCCTGCCGCTCAAGCTGCTGCGCGAGCACGACAGCGTGCGCGGCAAATGGCAGGAGTCGCTCAGCCATGTGCTGGTCGACGAATACCAGGACACCAACGCCACGCAGTATGAAATGCTCAAGCTGCTGGTGGGCCCGCGCGGCCGCTTCACCGCGGTGGGCGACGACGACCAGTCGATCTATGGCTGGCGCGGCGCCACGCTGGACAACCTCAGGAAACTGCCGCAGGACTACCCCAACCTCAAGGTGGTGAAGCTCGAGCAGAACTACCGCTCGACCAGCGCCATCCTGCGTGCGGCCAACAACGTGATCGGCCCCAATCCCAAGCTGTTTCCCAAGACGCTGTTCAGCGAGCTCGGCGAAGGCGAGCCGGTGCGCGTGGTCGACTGCGACAGCGAGGAACACGAGGCCGAGCGCGTGGTGGCGCGCATCCAGAGCCTGCGCGCCGAAGGCAGCCTGCAGGCCGAGGGCGGGCAGTACAAGGAGTGGAAAGACTTCTGCGTGCTGTACCGCGCCAACCACCTGGCCAAACCTTTCGAGAAGGCTTTTCGCAAGGCCAACATCCCCTACAAGGTTTCGGGCGGGCAAAGCTTTTTCGACCGCGCCGAGATCAAGGACCTGTGCTGCTGGATGCGGCTGCTGGTCAACAACAACGACGACCCGGCGTTTATGCGCGCGGTGACCACGCCCAAGCGCGGCATAGGCCACACCACGCTGGGCGCGCTGGGCAACTTCGCGAGCCAGTCCAAGCAGAGCCTGTTTGAGGCGCTGTTCAGCAACTCGCTGGGCTCGGTGCTGCCGGCCAAGGCGGTGGGCTCGCTGCATGAGTTCGGCCGCTACCTCAACGACCTCGAGTACCGCGCCAAACGCACCGTGGGCGCCGAGGACGCGCGCGCTTTCCTGAATGACTGGCTCAAGGAAATCGACTACGAAAAACACCTGTACGACGGCGAGGACAGCGAGAAGCTCGCGGCCGCGCGCTGGACCAATGTGATGGATTTCTGCGACTGGGTGGCCCAGCGCTGCGGCGGCCAGATTGACGACGCCTCGGGCGCGGTGGTGGCCGCCGAAACCAAGACCATGCTGGAGGTGGTGCAGACCATCGCGCTGCTGTCCACCATCAGCGAACGCGAAGGCGACCAGAACGTGGTGACGCTGTCCACCCTGCACGCGGCCAAGGGCCTGGAGTGGCCGCACGTGGTGCTGGCCGGCGTGAACGAGGGCCTGTTGCCCTTCAAGCTGGAAGACGACGACGGCACCAATACCGACAACATCGCGCTGCGCCTGCAGGAAGAGCGCCGCCTGATGTATGTGGGCATCACGCGCGCGCAGCGCACGCTGGCCGTGAACTGGCTGCGCAAACGCAAAAAAGGCCGCGACATGATCCCCGGCGCGCCCAGCCGCTTCATCGCCGAGATGGCGCTGGACAAGGCCACGGTGAAGGAAGACCCGCGCGAAAAGCTCAAAGCCTTGCGCGCGGAGTTTGCGAAAAAATCCGCTGAAGGGATTGCGGCAGCTGCGGCTTCCGAGACTCGTTAAAGCGCCACCGCTCCCATTTCTAGTTCAATGCGAGATTAGGCGCGACCCCGCAGACAGTGCTACAGCACGGCAAGGGGGCTGCAACGACATATCGCGTTGAAATAGGAATGGGACGTCACAGCCCGAGCCATTTGCCGAGGTCCATCAGCTTGGCCTGGTCATACTCGATGAACCCCTGCACGGCGAGCGCATCCAGCCGTTTTTTGCCGTCGGCGGATTGATCCAGCCCCACAAAGTAGGCGGTGATCTGGGCGCGCTCCGCGTCGGTCAGCTTGCCGCTGGCGAGCAGATGCTTGATGGGTACGGGCTTGCTGGTGGCCAGCACCTTGCCGCCCTTGGCCTGCCAGTCCTTGACCACCGCGCGTGACGCGGTGACGCCTGAGGCGACCATGTTGTTTTCCACCATGAAGGGCACCGCATCCTGCAGTTTGACGTAAACGGTTTCCACCGGTTGCGTCCCGAGCGCGTCTCGCAAGGTGGCGCGCATGATCACCGAGGTGATGGAGTCTTCACTGGGCGCGCCTATCTTGAGGCCCTTCAGGTCGTTGAGGGACTTGAGCGGGGAGTCGCTGCGCACCATGAAGGAAGCGCTGTAGTCGGTGAAGCCCTTGGTCAGTGCGATCAGGCGGTAGCCGTTTTTGGACATCGCCCGGATGGAATGGTGGGCCGGGTGCACATAGGCGATGTCGTAGCGCTGCTCGGCCATGCCCGCCGCGAGTTCTTTGTAGTCTGTTACGGGCTGTATCTTGACCGGGCGCTTGAGCAGCTTGCCCAGGTCCTCGGACAAGTCCCGAAAACGCTCGACGGTCGCGCCCGGATTGACGCGATAAGTCACGCCTTCATTCACGGCGAACACCAATGGCGCCCCCTGGGCCGAGGCTTGGCCAGCCAGCAAAGCCAGCACCAGCACACTTATGTATTGACGGATTTTCATGGTGGGGCCTTTCGGAGTAAAAAATGGAAACAAATTCAGTATCTCAGTTACAAATGGTTTCAACTCGCGGGTTTGCCTGAGTTGCGCGTCATAGAAGATGTATTCGTGAGATAGTGCGCAAGCCCCAGGCTGCGCGTTGCTTAAACCCCGCACCTCACCGCCCGGGTTTTCATTCCACCGCTGCGCAGACCGGCCGCCCCGGCCAGGTTTGCGCAGCGTTCCTGCAGCCCCGTTCCGAACGGCCTCGAGCCGTCGTTCATCTGTTCATGACTTCGAATACCTTCCGATTTGCTCTTTTGTTGATAGCAAGCTGCACTCTGTTTACCGGGGCAAGCGCCCAAACCAAAGCTGATAGCGGATGCCCCGCGGCGACGGACATGAAGGCCGCGCAGCTTTATGGCCTGTGGGCCGTGCGTTTTTCCAACCCGCCCGCCGGACTGCCGGCCCGCGCCACCATGCTGCTGGAGCGGCACGCCGAATTCGCCGAAAGCCTGGCCGGCGTTGTGAGCCGCGACCTGGGGCCGGCCGGCGGCTCCAAGGCCATTGCCGGCCATGCCGCCAAGGCCGCGCTGGCCGGCGACCTCGAGGGCGGCATGCTGCTGCTCGACGAGTCTTCCGACAACGTGAGCATCACCGGCACCTGGAACGGCGAGATGGTCGAGGGCTCCTGCGGCAAGGCCTTCAAGGGCAGCTGGAAAGACACCAGCAGCAGCGCGCCCGACAACGCGCCCGATATTCCCTTCACGCTGACCCGGCTGCCTTGAGCCCCAAGCGCGGGCGCCTGAAAATTCCTTTAAAACATCACCGAACCGACTGCCCAACCATGCGACCGATACCCTCCCTATTTGCCGCGCCCCTGCTGTGGGGCGGCCTCCTGGGGCTTTTCGCCATGTCCCCGGCGCCGGCGCAAACCTCTTCTTCGGCTTCGGCACGCGCCCCCGCCACGGGCTGGCAGGCTTGCCAGGCCATGAAGGCCGACCCGGCCGCGCAACTGGCCTGCTTCCAGCAATGGGCGGACGCGCAGACGCCGGCCAACATGCCCGCGCCCAGCCTCACCACGGCGCCGGCCAATCCGGCGACCGGCCAGCCGGCCACGCCGGTGCTGCTGCTGCCTTCGCTGAACACCGAGGCGCCGGACGGCAAACCCATAGGCTGCAAGAACACCAAGTACTCCGAACTCTCGCGCTTCTGGGAGCTGCAGCGCGGCACCGACTGCGACACTTTCTCGCTGCGCGGCTACCGGCCGATCTCGCTGGCGGTGGTCACCTCCGACAGCGTGAACATGCAGCCGTCGTCGCCGTCGCTGGGCCATACCGCGCTGACTTCGCAGCCCTATATGCGGACTGAAAACAAGATCCAGCTCTCGGTGCGCACCAAGATCGCCAAGGGCCTGCTGAAGAACGGCCCCGAGGACGAGGACGACCACGACTCGCTGTGGTTCGGCTACACGCAGCAAAGCTACTGGCAGCTGTTCAACGGCGCCATCTCACGGCCTTTCCGCACCACCGACCACGAGCCCGAAATCCTCTATATGTACCCGCACCAGATCCCGCTGGCCGGCGGCTGGACCTACCGGCTCTCGGGCCTGGGGCTGGTGCACCAGTCCAACGGCCAGTCGCTGCCGCTGTCACGCAGCTGGAACCGCGTCTACCTGATGGGCGCGGCGGAAAAGACGCTGGGGCAGGACTCGGGCCTGATCCTGCAGGGACGCATCTGGGACCGGCTCAAGGAGTCCTCGGGCAACGACGACAACCCCGGCATCGAGAACTACATAGGCCGCGCCGAGGTCACCGGCAGCTGGCAGATCAACAAGGCCAATACAGTGGGCGTGACGCTGCGGCACTCGCTGCGCAAAGAGGCCCGCGGTTCTGCGCGCCTTGACTGGATGATGGCACCCGCCTCGTCGCCCAACTACACCGGCCTGCGCTACCACGTGCAGCTCTTCAGCGGCTACGGCGACAGCCTGGTGGACTACAACCGCAAACGCAACGTCCTGAGCGTGGGCCTGAGCTTGGTCGACTGGTAGCCGCGGCGCCGCCGCCCATAGCCAGCACAAGACGGCGTGCCGGCTGATACACACAGGCGCGCACCGGCCGTAAGCTCGGGCCATGAACGAGCCCACCACCTTCACCCTGGCTTGCATCGTGGCCGGCGCGCTGCTGATCGCGATGACGCTGGGGGGCTCCTTCATCGCGCGCCTGCCGCTGAGCGCCGCCATGCTTTATCTCGGCGTGGGCGTGGCCGTCAGCCCGGTGGGGCTGGGGCTGCTCAAGCTCGACGCGCTGAAGAACGCCGTGCTGCTGGAGCGCCTGACGGAAGTGGCGGTGCTGGTCTCGCTGTTCACCTGCGGCATGAAACTCGAATTCCGCCGGCACGACGGCCGCTGGCGCATTCCGGTGCAGCTGGCGACGGTGTCCATGGTGCTCACGGTGGCGGCCGTCGCCGCGCTGGGCGTGTACCTGCTGAACCTCCCGCTGGGCGCGGCCGTACTGCTGGGCGCCATCCTGGCGCCCACCGACCCGGTGCTGGCCTCCGACGTGCAGGTGGCCGATCCCGGCGACCGTGACCGCCTGCGCTTCGGCCTCACGGGTGAAGGCGGGCTCAACGACGGCACGGCCTTTCCTTTTGTCATGCTCGGCCTGGGCCTGCTGGGCCTGCACGAACTCGGCGAAGGCGGCTGGCGCTGGTGGGCCGTCGACGTGCTGTGGGCGGTAGCCGGTGGCCTGGCACTGGGCTGGCTGCTGGGCACGCTGGTGGGCCGCGCCATCCTCTACCTGCGCATGCGGCACCGCGAGGCGCTGGGCTCGGACGAATTTATCGCGTTGGGGCTGATAGGGCTCACCTACGGCCTCGCGCTGCTCAGCCACACCTACGGATTCCTGGCGGTGTTCGCGGCCGGGCTGGCACTGCGCCGCATTGACGAGCCCCATGTGCGCCCGCAGGCGCCGGCACCCGTCCCCGGCGAAACGCTGAGCCCCGCGGACCAGGAGGCTTCGGGTGCCGAAGCGCCGGCCCACATGATGCGCGCGGTGGCGCGCTTCAACAGCCAGCTGGAAAGTTTTGTCGAAGTCGCCATCGTGCTGGCCGTCGGCGTGCTGGTGGCCACCGTGCGCTTTCGCCCGGAGGTGCTGTGGTTCATCCCAGTGCTGTTCCTGGTGGTGCGGCCGCTGGCGGTTTACATCGGCCTGCTGGGCACACGGGTCAGGGGCGCGCAGCGCAACCTGATGGGCTGGTTCGGCATACGCGGCATCGGCTCGCTCTATTACCTGCTCTACGCCATCAACCACGACATCCAACGCGCGCTGGCCCAGCAGCTGCTTTCGATCACGCTGGCCGTGGTGGTGGCCTCGGTCGTCGCGCACGGCGTTTCGGTCACGCCGCTGATGAAGCGCTACGAAGCGCGCAAGGCCGGCCGGCGGCGCTGAGAGCTGCTCAAAAACCCTCCTGGCGTTGTTGCACCGCCTTGCCGCACTGGTGTGCTGTCTGCGGCGGCGCGCCTAGCCAGGACCGCTTCGCTGGGTTTTGAGAGCGGCTCTCATCTCCCATTTTTTGCATCACCGAACCTGGCGGAAATGACCCGGTATTTCGTATGCCGTTGATATTGATAACTATTCTCATTTGTATAATTCCCTTTTTCGCCAATCCCAAAATCCAGGAGCCGCCATGACACCCGTGCTGAAACCCGTCTTTCTTGCCACCCTGCTTGCCCTGCTCGCAGCGCCCGCCATGGCCCAGCCCGCAGCGGCCGCAAGTGGCACCGTGGCGGCAGCACCGGCCGCGCAAGCCGTGACGGCGCCCGCCGTGGCCAAGCATTACGCGCAACTGGTGCTGGCCAGCTATGAGGACACGCTGGCCGGCGCGCTCACGCTGCAAAAGGCCGTGCAGTCCTTCACCGCCGCGCCCTCGGACGAAGGCCTCAAAGCCGCGCGCAAGGCCTGGCTGGACGCACGCGAGTTTTACGGCCAGACGGAGGCATTCCGTTTTTACGGCGGCCCCATCGACGACAAAAACGGCCCCGAAGGCCGCATCAACGCCTGGCCCATGGACGAGTCCTATGTCGACTACGTGAAAGACGCGCCCAACGCCGGCATCATCAACAATCGCAAGGCCGTCATCGGCAAGAAGCAGCTGGCCAGCCTGAACGAGCGCAACGGCGAAGAGAACATCGCCACCGGCTGGCACGCCATCGAATTTTTGCTGTGGGGCCAGGACCTGAGCACCACCGGCCCGGGCAACCGTTCGTTTGAAGATTTTGTGGACGGCAAGAAGCCCAACGCCGACCGCCGCCGCCAGTACCTGCAGGTGGCGACCGAGCTGCTGGTCGACGACCTGCGCAGCCTGACCAAGGCCTGGGCGCCCACGGCCACGTCCTACCGCGCGAAGTTCGAGCGCGGCGGCATGGAGTCGGTGCGCAAGATGTTTGTCGGCCTCGGCTCGCTCTCGCGCGGCGAACTCGCGGGTGAGCGCCTGGAAGTCGCGCTGGCCAGCCAGGACCAGGAAGACGAGCACTCCTGCTTTTCCGACAACACGCACCGCGACGTGGTGAACAACGCCAAGGGCATACAGAACGCCTGGCTGGGCCAGTACAAACGCGCCGACGGCAGCACGCTCAGCGGTGTTTCGCTGCGCGAACTGGTGGCCGCGAAAAACCCGGCGCTGGCCGAACGCACCACCCAACAGATCGCCGCGTCGGTCGCCGCCGCCGAAGGCATACGGGCGCCGTTTGACCGTGAGATCGTCGGCGCCAAGGACGCGCCCGGCCGCCTGCGCGTGCAGAAAACCATAGACAGCCTGGTGCTGCAAAGCAAGGACCTGGTCGAAGCGGCCAATGCGGCCGGCATCACCAAGCTGACCCTGGTCAAACCTTAAGTGTTGCGCACCGCTTTGCCCCGACCGCTCCCGCGCTCCCTGCGCGCGGGGCTGCTGTGGCTGGCCGTGACGGGCCTCGCGGGCCTGGCCTTCTGGGCATCCGCAGGGCCCGCCGGCCAGGACGGCGCCGCGCCCGATGACGAAAAAACCGGCGGCGACACCACCGTGTTCGCCACCGGCCAGAACGCCTTCTCATTTCCGCTGGCCAACCTGCCCGATGAGGAGCGCACGCGCTTCGTCATCGGCAATTCGTTTTTCAAGCGCAACTGGGTGCAGGCGCCATCGTCGACCACCGCGCGCGACGGCCTGGGCCCGCATTTCATCGCCCGCTCCTGCGGCGGCTGCCATGTGCAGGACGGCCGCGGTGCGCCGCCGGATTTCACGCGCGGCCTGTCCGACCAGCCCGTGGGCCTCTTGCTTCGCCTGTCGATTCCGGGCAAGGACGCGCACGGCGGCCCCCTGCCCGACCCGGTGTATGGCGACCAGTTTTCCAACTTCGCGGTCCAGGGCGTGACGCCCGAGGGGCAGATCTCGTTGCGCTACGACACCTTGCGCGGCAAGTTCGCCGACGGCACGCCCTACCAGTTGCAAAAGCCCCGCTACGGTTTCAGCAAGCTCAACTACGGCCCCATGGCCAAAGACGTGATGCTGAGCCCGCGCATCGCGCCGCAAATGGCCGGCGTGGGTTTGCTCGAGGCGATTCCCGAGGCTGAGATCCTGCGCAATGCGCGCGACCACGCGGCCCTGGGCGGGCCGGTGCGCGGCGTGGTCAACCAGGTATGGGATGCGCCCACGCAGCAAATGCGCGTGGGACGCTTCGGCTGGAAGGCCAACGTCGCCACGCTGGCCCACCAGACCGGCGGCGCTTTTCTCGGTGACATGGGCATCACCTCTCCGCTCTTTCCCAAGGAAACCTGCACGAACGCGCAGAAAGACTGCCTGGCCGCGCCGCGCGGCGCGCAAGGCAAGGCGCCCGAGATCGACGAGAAGACTTTTAGCGACGTGGTGTTCTACGAAAGCACGCTGGCGCCGGCCGCGCGGCGCAACCCCAAGGATGCCCAGGTGGTGCAGGGCCAGAAGCTGTTTGCCCAGGCGCAATGCGCCGCCTGCCACCGCCCGAGTTATGTGACCGGCGAGATTCCCTTTCCGCGCCTGGGTAGCAAGGCCGCGCAGGGCCAGACCATCTACCCCTATACCGACCTGTTGCTGCACGACATGGGCGAAGGGCTGGCCGACGGCCGGCCCGACTTTCTCGCGAACGGCCGCCAGTGGCGCACGCCGCCGCTGTGGGGCCTGGGCCTGGTGCCCGACGTTAACGGCCACAACCGCCTGCTGCACGACGGCCGTGCGCGCGGCGCGCTGGAGGCGGTGCTCTGGCATGACGGCGAGGCCAAGGCCAGCAAGGACAAGGTTTTGCAAATGAATGCGCAGGAGCGCGCCGCGCTGGTCAAATTCCTCGAATCGCTGTGAGTGCCATGAAATCCTTTTTTGCACCCTTGAAGCCGGCCTTGGTGCTCCTCGCCGGTGCCGCCGTCCTGCTGGGCGGCGCCGCGCAGGCGCAAACCGTCCCTTCCAACGTCGCGGTGCCGTTTTACACGGCCGGCGATTTCATGCGTGGCGTCTACCGCTTCTGGTACGCGCCGCAAGCCGCCGCGTTTGCCGAACAGGCCGGAGGCCTTCCCACGGCGATCGCCGCGGTCTGCGATGCGGACGCCGATGCGGCCGCGGCCAGGCTGGAGCAGGCGCGCGAACGCTGGAAAGCCAGCGCTCTCACCTGGGACCGCCTGAGCGGCGTGCAGATAGGCCCGCTGGTGCAGCGGCGCTCGGCGCGCCAGATCGACTTCACGCCGACGCGGCCCGAACTCATCAAGCGCGCGATCCAGGCTGCCCCGCAAGACGCCACCGCCATGGAAAGCGTAGGCACGCCGGCCAAGGGGCTGCCGGCGCTGGAGTGGCTGCTGTGGATCCAGCCCATCGCGCCAAGCACACCCGCCTGTCGCTATGCGGTGCAGGTGGCCGCCGACATCCAGCGCGAAGCCGACATCCTCGCCAAGGCCTTCGACGAACTGGCCGCCCGGCCGCCCGGCCAAGGCGAAGAAACCCAGGGCCCCGCGATGAGCGAACTCGTCAACCAATGGACCGGCGCACTGGAGCGGCTGCGCTGGGCCGAAATGGAAAAGCCCCGCCTCGCCGGCAGCGCGCAAGGCGGCCGCAACGCCGCCGCTTATGCACGTGGTGCCAGCGGCCAGACGGCCGCGCGCTGGGCCGCGCAGTGGCAGGCGTTGCGCACGCTGGGCGCCTCGCAAGCCTCCGAAGCGCCCCGGCCCGGCGAGGGCCTGGCGCCGATTGAAACTTATCTGCGCGGCCTGGGCCGCAACGAACCAGCCGACGCGCTGGCGCAAAGCGTGGGCAAGGCCGACAAGGCGCTGCAGAATCTCTCGCCCGCGAACCGGGCCGGCGTCATCGCCGCCGGGCGCTCGCTGGCCGACCTGAAAAAACTCGCGGAAGCCGAGATCGCGCCGGCGCTCGAGGTCAGCATCGGTTTTTCAGACGCCGACGGCGACTAGAAATCCGCCATGCAGCAAGCCCAGACGACATTGCAGCGCCGGCAGTGGCTGGCACTACTGGCCGCGGCCGGTGCGGGTGCCTGGTTCAAGCCGGCCCTGGCAGCGGCCGCCGCCCAGCCGCTGCAACTGGCGGCGGCCTGGGAGGCGGCCCATGGCTATCAGGTCGGTGTGCTGGCTTATCGCGGTGACACGCTGAAGGTCAGCGCCGCCCTGGACGTACCGACGCGCGCCCACGGCGTATGGGCCGAGCGCGGCGGCACGCTGCTGGCCGTGGCACGCCGGCCGGGGGACTGGCTGCTGCGCTGGCGACCCGTAGGCGAAGGCAGCGCCAAGGCCATCGCCTGGGCTTGGGCTGACCCGGACCGCGCCTTCAACGGCCACGTGATCGCCGGCCCCGGCGGCAAGACGCTCTACACCACCGAAACAAATCTCGAAACCGGCCAGGGCCTGGTGGGCCTGCGCGATGCCGCCACGCTTGAAAAAATAGGCGAATGGCCGACCCATGGCATGGACCCGCACGAACTGCTGCTGGATGGCGACGGCAGCCTGGTCGTGGCGAACGGCGGCATTCCCGCATTGCCGGAAACCGGCCGTCTGAAAATTCACATGGACCGCATGGACGCCTCGCTGGTGCGGCTGGACACGCGAAACGGGGCCCTGCTGGGCCAGTGGCGCCTGGCCGACAAACGCCTGAGCCTGCGGCACATGGCCTGGGGCCGCGCGCCGGCGGCGGGCAGTGCGCGTGTACTGGGCATCGCCCTGCAGGCCGAGCATGACGACACCGCGGCCAAAACCACCGCGCCCGTGCTGGCACTTTTTGACGGCCAGAAGCTGCAGACCTGTGCGGCAGGCGCCGGGCAGGTGCTTGCAGGTTACGGCGGCGACATCGCCTGGGCGGCAGGCGGCTTTGCCGTGGGTTGTCCGCGCGCCAACGGCGTGGCCGTGTGGCAAGCCGATGGGCGCTGGACGGGATTTTTCCCGCTGGAAGAGGCCTGCGCCGTCGCCTCAGCTTCTACGGCGGGCGAAGCTGACACCACACTCTGGGCCGGCGGGCGGCTAGTCGCGCTGATGCGCGACGGCACGGGCCGCACGGCTTCGCCAGTGCTCAAGAACGTGCGGCTGGACAATCACTGGACGCCGATGGCGGGCTAGAGTTCGCCTTTATCCGGCGCACTTCACTGCTTCTTCCACAGCTCACCGTCCCTGGAACGGTAAGTGCCACCCGTGGCGCAGCAGCCTCCCGCACCGAAGGCGATGCGCCCGAGGGTGACGGTGACGACACCGTTGTCTGCCTGCAGCGACTGCCGCTCGCAATACGTGAAGAATGGGTAGAGATCGGGTTCGAGCACCATCTGCCAGCCGTTCTCCCCGGACTCCTTGGACTCCCTGGCCTCCTTGGGTATCGCGCGGTAGACCTTGCAGTCATGCACCGCGAGGTGCACCGGCTTGCCGTCCAACGTCCCGTTGAATACGCGCTCCGGCGGCACCGCCGCCATAGGATCCGGCTCGGCAGGTGGCGCAACAGGGACACTGCCGGCGCCTGCCAGCCCCAATCCAACCCCCAGCCCGGCAGCCAGCAGGAGCTGACCCCAGAGCATGTTCCGCTCCGGCCTCGTCACCGGCGAAAACCCCTGCCACGCCAGCGTGGCCGCAGCCGCGGCCGACAGCACAGTGGGAACCCAGACCAGCAGCTCCGCTGCTTCGGTGGATGGACTGATCGTCCAGGCAACAGCCAGCACGGTCGTATTGACCAGCAACAGCACAAGGCTAGCCCATGGCCGGACCCGGGAGAACAAGCCGGCAATCAGCAAGAGCACCGCACACAGCAGCATCGCGGGCAGGACCACCACGCCTGAGAACAGCAGCTCGAACACGCCCAGCAGCCAGCCACCACTGCCTGCCATCTTGCCCACGGTGTACAGGTAAAGCGCCACTGCCAGGCCCGGCAGGGCCAGCAGCTGCGCGGCAACAAAGGCAAAGGCGTAAGGTGTGTTGGAGGTTCTCAAGATGACGGGGATTCTAGAGTGCGGCTGAGATACCGCCGATGCGGCCCAGGCAGACCGCTCCGCAGAAATCGCCGGCGGAAGAATTGAAAAAGTGTTCCTGCGTTTGTCAGGCACCAATGCAATCGCCCCGGCAACCCTTTCAGGCTGCCGGGGCGATTGCGCCAGAACCGGCCAAAGCCGGCCTTGCACAGCTTATTGCTGGCTGGGCTTCACGAGCTCGGCTGCAGCCTGGGGAGCCGTGCCGGTCTTTTCGGCACGCGGAGCGGCCAGGTTTTGCTGGGCGGTCGCGCCGTTGAAGCCCGATGCCGCGTTGGCCTTCTGGGCCTGCAGCACTTCGCTTTTGACTTCAGCGCGGGTTTTGCTCGAAGGCGCCTGCATCTGGTCCAGCAGGAAGGCGTTCAGGGGCTGGGCGGACGCGGCCACGGAAGTCAGGGCGGCAACAGCAACAACAGCGGCGGCAACAAAGTTCGATTTCATGATGAATATCCTCTCAAAAGTTAAGTGACGTTCCGGGCATGGCGGGCTCATCTCCCCGTCTGTCCAGCCTCGGTGAGTCGCCTTGTAAGTGGCTTCGGCTCATCGATGTATGAACTGTATTCCTGTTAAATCGAACAAAAAATACCAATTCCCACAATACATTGCTGTTAAATTAGCAACAATAAAGGTGTTATATAAGGGTTAACCATGGACCGACTCCAATCAATGCGCGTATTCCAGCAGGTGGTGGACGACGGCAGTTTTGCCGCCGCGGCGCGCAAATTCGACATGTCGTCCGCCGTCGTGACCCGCCTGGTCGGCGACCTGGAAGACCACCTGGGCGTGCGCCTGTTGCAGCGCACCACGCGCCGCCTGGCGCTGACCGATGCCGGCGAAACCTACCTGGCCCGCGTGCGGCACATCCTGAGCGACATCGACGAAGCCCACGCCGCCGCCCAGGCCCATGCGCAGGAAATGTCCGGCACCATACGCATCATGACGCCGCCGGTGTTCGCCGTGCATGTGCTGGCGCCGCTGGTGGCCGAGTTCGGCCGGCGCTACCCCAAGGTCGTGCTCGACATCCATGTGGACTCGCCGCTGGTGCCTCCGGTGGAAGACTACGACCTCACCCTGCTGGGCGCGGCCGACACCTTCGATGCCAACATCATCGCGCGACCCATTGCTTCGTCCGACGGCGTCCTTTGCGCCTCGCCGGATTACCTGCGCCGCAACGGCACACCGGCGCGGCCCGAAGACCTGCCGCAGCACCACTGCCTGCGCGTCAAGGCAACGGCCAACAGGCACCGCGTCTGGCGCCTGACCAATCCCAACGAAGGCAAGCGCGTCGTCGAAGTGCAGATCGAACCCAGCATGCTGGTCAACCACACCGACACCTTGATACGCGCCTGCGTGGACGGCGCCGGCATCATGAGCCAGTCCATCGACCTGGTGGCCAATCACCTCAACAGCGGCGCGCTGCAGCGCATCCTTTCGCCCTGGATCACCGGCACCAACACTTTGTATGCGGCGCTTCCCAGTCGCAAATTCATCCCGGTGCGCACCAGCGTGTTCCTCGAGTTCATGACCGAGTACACACGCAGGGTGATCAAAAAAATGGACACGCGGCAGGACTGAGTTTTTACCGGATTTTTCGCGCGGCCCTGGGCCGCGGCATGGAAGACCGGCGGCTCATCCCCACATAAGCAACAAGGCGGGCGCGATCACGCACCGGCCGGCTTCACGCATCCGGTGCGGCATCAAGCCATTCAAGCTGCGCGGCGAAGGCTGCACGCGTTCTTGACGCGATGCTTTCAAAACTTCCATGTGAGAAAAGTTCCGCGATTCCGCGTTTTCATTGTTCCAGTTTCGGCAATGGAATGTTCTGCAAACGCGCACTTGTCCAAGGGGCTTGGCGGAACAAGCTTGGATGCATCGGTGAGCCACATTCATAACAGCGACTCAGCGAGGAAGGCCCCTCGGGCACACAGCCCGTCCGACCGGATTTTTTCAAAAACTGTCTAAAGGAAATTCATCATGAAATCGAATCTCGTCTCCGCCTCCGTTCTTGCCGTCTCCGCACTCGCCTTCTTCGGCTCCGCCAGCAGCTTCGCCGAAGGCCGCGATCCGTTTCCGCAAGACCAGGTGAATTCGGTCAGCACCAAGACCCGCGCTGACGTTCGCGCCGAACTCGCGCAAGCCCAGCACGAAGGTTATTCCGTGAACATCGGCCCAACCTACCAGGCTCCCGAAGCCAGCGCACCCGCCAGTACCCGGAGCCGTGCCGAAGTGAAAGCCGAAGCCGGCAGCGCCGTGTCGGTCTCCACCCTTGAGCGCGACTACCCCGTCGTTCAATAAGCGCTCTACGCGCACTTGATTGCCGGACGGAGTTGCAAGAGGCTCCGTCCCAGGCCGTTAAAAACACAAAACCTCCTGCAGCGCTTGCGCTGCAGGAGGTTTTAAAGTGCGCGCCTGCCGAGCCTCAGACGAAGTGCCGTTCCCCTTGGAGGCTCTCTTGATGGAACAGAGCGCACCCGCATATGCGACCGCCGGGTTGGCCTCAACCCGCCAAGGCAGTCTCAAGAATAGGCCGTATGTCCCGGTTCCGAAAAGCCTCAAATCCAGATTCTTCTATGGCTTTACGGCGATTTTCATTGAAGACAATGTTGTGGCACTCTTGAACAAGCATTGACGGAGACGCCACGCAGATTCCGGCGCGAATATCCTCCTCAATAACCGTTTCTGGATCAATGTCTGCCACTACGGCTTTGCGATTGGCCAACAGATAAGAAACGCGAACGACTTCGAATATTTTTTTTGCCGTATAGAGATTGATATTCACGATGACTTTTGATCGCGCAATCAACTCATCCCTCTCCTTCCCATACAGGCCGCACACAAAGACTGACTTGAGCCCGGAATGGCACAGATGATGGAACGCATCCATGCGATCGGGTCCGGGTGCTCCGTACATCAGAACGTCGATGTCCTGGATCGGCGCTTTGGGAATTCGCGTCAGAGGTTCCGCATAACCCACCGGTACGATCCGGCAATCCGCATTGAGCTTCTTCCACACATCCGCATTTCCTTCACTGTAATCCCATATTTTGAAATTCGCCGCGGCATGCATCAGCGCCGGCTTCAGTAAAGTCGCGCCTCGAATTTGCTCGAAGTTATAAACAATTGTGGAGGGCGGCAGCTTGCTCACCACATCCATCTCAAGCATCTGGGCGCCAAAGATGATGTTCGTTGCCGACTCAGAGAAGGTGTCCACGCCGGACTCCACTGTGTGCCCCAACTCACGCAGGCCCCAGACGACGGACTCAACGACTTCCAGGTAGGCGTTTAATCCATACGCCCTGCCATTGCTCATGATGTGGGTGACGTGGTATTTCAATTAAATTCCTGGTATTGGCTGCAGCTGAAATTCATCGATCCAGCCCTGAAGCCGTTGTTAAGCATCATTGTCGATAGCCTGCCGGGCGCTTTGCAACGCAGCCTCGGCCAAGCCTTTTGCCGAGATGCCCTGGGGACGGCACTACGTCGGGCATCTTACAGGCGTTCCGTACCCTAAGAGGCGGCGGCGCGTCCTGAAAACTCGACGATCCCGCGAACCCCGCCGCGGACCGCCATTGACTCGCGGCGATCCGGGTCGCCTTACCTGGCTGGCTGGATTTCCGTGACAACGATGGCGCCGCCGGCAGATTCGGCCTTGAACCGGATCTTGTCGCCCGTTTTGACGGTGTCCAGCATGGCTGCGTCCTTGACCTGGAACACCATGGTCATACCCGGCATTTCCAGGTTTTTGATCTCGCCATGCTTGATGGTGATCTTCCTGGCCTCTTTATCGACTTTGCGGATTTCGCCGTCGGCCATCTCGGCGGACGGTTTCGCCGCTTCTTTGTTTGCTTCATCCATCGGCATGGCTCCGCTACCGGAGTTCATGGACGATTGCGCGTGTGCCGCGCCGGCAAACAGCGCGGCGAGGATCAGAAGGGTTTTGAGGGATCTCATGGTTTATTCCTTTTAAGAAGAGCTTGAAGATTTCGCGGGATACGACTTGAATATGCTGGTGCTGCCATCGGGTTTGACCAGCAGCACGTCGTAAGCGTCCTTGCGCTTTCCGTACATGGGGCCGTCCATGCCCGGAGAGCCGACGGGCATCCCGGGCACCACCAAACCGATGGCCTTCGGGCGCAGTGCCAACAGGCGCTGTATGTCACTTGCGGGGACATGTCCTTCAACGGCATAGCCGCCGACCTGTCCGGTGTGGCATGAGCCCAGCTTCGCGGGTATGCCAAGCCTCGCTCTTGCCGCCGTATTGCCGCCGTCGTTGACCCGCACGTCAAAGCCGCTGTCTTCCAGGTGTTTCACCCAGTCTTTGCAGCAGCCGCATTCGGGGTCTTTCCAGACCTCGACGAAGGGACGGGTTTTGGCGGACGTGCCGCCACTGAGAACGAGCTGCGTGCCGGCGACAAATACCGGGAGAGCTTTGAGAAACGAGCGTTTTTGCATAGCGGCCTCCATCAGCGCCCGGATTACCTGGATGCCACCACAGTGACCTTGCCCACCATCCCGGCCTGGTAGTGACCGGCGATCAGGCAGGCATAGTCAAAAGTTCCGGCCTTGTTGAAGGTCCAGATGATCTCCCCCGTCTTGCCGGGGCCGACGTGGGCCATGTAAGACTCATCGTGCTCCATGTTCGGAAATTTCATCATGAGCGCGGCATGCTCATCAAGGTCCTTCTTGGTGCCAATCACCATCTCGTGCAGGGTCTGCCCGCCGTTTTTGATCACGAACCTGATCGTCTCGCCCTGCTTGACTTCCAGCTTGTCAGGATTGAATCGCATGTTGTCTGTCATGGTGAAAGTCACGGTGCGGGTCACGGTTTTGGCGTCGCCGGCGATACCCCACGCTTTCTGCTCCTTTTTGACAGGCCCCTCCTTTTTTGCGTGGGTTTCGTCGCCATGCGCCAAAGCGAAGGTACTTGCGCCGGCGATCAGGGTGGCGAGGATTGTGGTGTTGATTCTCTTCATGGGTGTTCCTTGGGTTAGTGTGGATAAGAGGTTGTGGAAAAAGATCAAGTCACTCTCCGCCACTCAGACACAGGAGCTGCTGGCGGTTGTGTGTTTCATAAGTTTTCCTTGGTTTGGGATCAATGCTTCATGTTGCCCATGGGCTTGCGCACCTGGACTTCAACTTCTTTGGCCGGCATGTTCTGGACCGGCATGGATTTACCGCCCTCCGCGGCGAAGCGCGCGGGGTTGGGCAACGACCCGGTCCATTCATAGGCCACCTCGCCGGCGGGATGCTTGTACCAGCCGGGATCCTTGTAGTCGCCGGCCTTCTGGTCCTTGCGCACCTTGACCATCGAGAACATGCCCCCCATTTCGACCGAGCCGAACGGGCCGGTTCCGGTCATCATGGGTGCGGTGTTGTCCGGCAAAGGCATTTCCATCTCGGCCATATCAGCCATGCCGCGCTCGCCCATCACCATGTAATCCGGAATCACATGAGTGATCTCGCGCGCCACTTTGCGATGGTCCACGCCGATCATGGTCGGCACGTCGTGGCCCATCGCGTTCATCGTGTGGTGGCTCTTGTGGCAATGAAACGCCCAGTCGCCCTCCTCGTCGGCGAGGAATTCGATCTGCCGCATCTGGCCGACGGCGACGTCGGTGGTGACCTCGTACCAGCGGGTCGATTTCGGGGTCGGGCCTCCGTCAGTGCCGGTGACGAGGAACTCGTGCCCGTGCAGGTGGATCGGGTGGTTGGTCATCGTCAGGTTGCCGATCCGGATGCGCACCTTGTCGTTCTTGCGCACCACGAGCGGATCGATCCCGGGGAAGACCCGGCTGTTCCAACTCCACAGGTTGAAGTCCAGCATGGTCATGATCTTGGGCGTGTAAGCACCTGGATCAATGTCATAGGCATTGAGCAGGAACACGAAGTCCCGGTTCACCTCATCGATCAGGGGATGCCTGGCCTTGGGATGGGTGATCCAGAAGCCCATCATCCCCATGGCCATCTGCGTCATCTCGTCGGCATGCGGGTGGTACATGAAGGTGCCGGGGCGCATGGCCACGAATTCGTAGACAAAAGTCTTGCCCACGGGGATGGCCGGCTGGGTCAAACCCGACACGCCATCCATGCCGTTGGGCAGCCGTTGGCCGTGCCAATGCACACTGGTGTGTTCCGGAAGTTTATTGGTCACAAAGATGCGTACCCGGTCGCCTTCGACCACTTCGATGGTGGGCCCGGGCGACTGGCCGTTGTATCCCCACAAATGCGCCTTGAAGCCCGGGGCCATCTCGCGCACCACGGGTTCGGCCACCAGGTGGAACTCCTTCACGCCGTTGTTCATGCGCCAGGGAAGCGTCCACCCATTGAGGGTGACCACCGGGTTGTAGGGACGCCCGCTATTGGGCACCAGGGGTGCCATGGTGTCAGGCCTGGTCTGGCTCACCGGCTCGGGGAGCGCCGCCATGGCGACCCTGCTGACGGCAGCGGCGGCTACCGCCGTGGTCAGCGCGCCGGCGCCTGCCAGGAAATTTCTTCTGTTGGTCATTGGAGTTCCGTAGATTTTGTTTTGGCCCTCAATGGCCACCTTCGACGCCACCACCGGCGGCACCTGATACAGGCATCGCGCCCATGGCGGTCGGTTTTCCGATGATGGAAGCGGCAAGCGCCGCGTCCGCCAGCCAATACTGCTGGTAGGCATTGATGGCGGCTGTGACGCTGGAAATCTGCTCCCGGGTGTCGGCCAGCAGTTCGAAGACGCCGATCAGCATTCCGTTGTAGCGAAGGACGTTTTCTTCCGCCATCGACTTGCGCAGCGGAACAACTTCGTCGCGATAGTGCTTGGCGACGTCGTAGGCAGTCCGGTAGGCCGAGTAGCTTTCGCGCAGCTGTGACGAGGCGCCCCGCACGGTACTTTCGTAGCGGTTGGCCGCCGCCAGGGACTGGGCGTTCATGGCGTCGCGGCGTGCCGACCCCCAATCAAAGATCGGCAGGCGAATACCCAGCTCGTAACCCCTTCGCGGCGTCCTGGTGCCGGCGGCTTCGTCGATGACGGTGTCGCGACGGATTCCAAGCTCCACGTCGACCAGGCTGGTGATCAGATTCAGGCCTTGTGAGCGTCCGGCCACATCGAGCTGGTGGCGCGCCATCTGAACGTCGATACGTTGCTCCGTCGCATTGGCATTCACCGCGGCGGGCTGGCGAGGTTCTTTGGGCAGATCGGGCAACCGTTCAGGCAACTTCAACACGTCGGCCTGGGCATCCGTCAGGCCCAATTGCCGGATCAGTTCCTCCCGCGCGGCTGTCGCGGCGTGCTGGGCGGATGCCAGCTGCGCCGCGGAATCGGCGTAAAAACTCTGCTGGCGCGCCCGCTGCAGTTTGTTGAAGTTACCCACCTGCTGCATGCGCCGGGCAAGCTCGGCCCCGGCCTGCGCGGTGGTATTGACCTGGCCCGCATACTGCAAACTCTGCTGGGCACCTACGGCCCTGACCCAGGCTTGGCGGACCTGCGTCACCTGCTCGACCACACTGGCGCCAAGCTGCACTTTGGCCTGCGCCACCTGCCCGCGCGCGATGGACACGCGTTGCGGCAAGGTCAGCAAGTCCAGCAAGCCAAACGACAGCAGGCGGCCAAGTTCGAGTTCTGAGCCCATGCGGGTGCGTTCAAAGGTGAACAACGGATTGGTGATCCGGCCGTTCTGGCTTGCCGTGGCCATATCGGCCCAGCTTTGGGCCAACAAGGTTTGCACCGCAGGGCTGTTGGCCAGCGCCAACTGGACAGCGTCATCCATGCCCAGCGGTTTAGCCAGCAGTTCATCCGCGAGTTTGCCGCGTGCCTGGCGCTGCTGGCCGGTACGGCTGAGTTCGAGCTTGCCTTGGGTGAAGGTGTTGGTGCTGCCATTGGCATCGCCAAGAGCTTCTTCGAAATTGACGGAAGCGCAACCGGCCAGCACCAGCGTCGCCGTGGTCATCGCGCCGAGTTTAAAAATGGTGTTCATGGCGCTCCAGGGGTTTGGCTGGCGCGTTGCGTGCGCCACCCGGTGGCGGCGCTTCAGGCGTCTGCGCTTGCCTGGCTTCCTTGGCGTAGGCACGCCAGCCGCCGATACGGGCGGTGGTGTCGTTGGCTTCCTTCCAGTTCACCGTGGACTCTTCGGTGTAGGGCTTGTAGCCGTCCATGGCCGACCGGAAAGCCGGCGGTGGGTTTGCCTGGGGTGCGGGTGCCGGACTGGCCAGCGGCGCAGGGCTTTGCGCGGCCGACAGGCCCGGCAAAGCGGATATCAGAACCAGCCCGTAGGCCAGCAGGGAGTTAAACATGGGATTCCTCGCGGTTTCATGGAACGGCGACAGCAAAGGCCTCTCTCGCAAGGGAGATCAGCTTTGATGGCGAACGATGAAAAGCACCCGCACCGCGGAGCCCGAAGGTCCGCAGCCAGCCGGGTGCGTCAGGCGCGAGGTGGTTTCTCGGGCAGGGCCGAGGGTACGCTGTGAACCAGGGCCGAAGGCTCGATATATACAGTGCCGGGAATGGAATGGATTGCCACTGTCCGGGTAGCGGTGGTCATGCCGACCAGGTTGCAGCAAGAGGCACATACGCCGCATTTGTGGGCCGCGTCGGGTAGCTGGTTTTGCGCATCCGGGGCCTGCTCGGAGCCGGTTGCTTGCGTTGCCTCTGCATGCATCGCGTGATCGAGAGCATCCTTGGAAGCATCAGCATGGTGATGATGGTCTTCAGGATCGGCTGGCGTCTGCAAAGCCATATGGTCGACGCTCTTGCCGCAATACTGCATCGATGCCGAGGCAAAACCCTGCATGGGCAAAGCCAGCATCATGAGCCAGAGCAGGAACGTACAAAAACGCGACATGGTTTCTTGATTCTATGGATTCTTTTAAGTTCCGGCGGGATGCCACGACACCAAACCACGACTCTAAACCTTGCCACTGTAGGAAGGTCAAGGCGCTATTCGCCTCGATATGTAAGAAGGAGCACGTCTTTGTGGGGCAGCTGGCTAAAGGCCTGCAAGTTGCCGGGTTTCCAGCGCCGGCAGTTCGGGCGCATGCGAACATTGAAGCGATGCCTAATCCGGCTGTGCGCGGCCCGTATTTGAAGGCCTTCCCGGCCTTAGCTCGGACTACAACATTCACTGGAGGCGAGAATTCCTTGGCTAGATACGCCAGAGCCGAAATCCCAAGCATTCCACCGGAATTGTAGAAATCCTGCCCGAATTGTAGAAACGCCCCAGGACCCGAAAAGGGCGCTGGGGCGCATGGAATATGGTGGCCTGGGGCGGAATCGAACCACCGACACAAGGATTTTCAATCCTCTGCTCTACCGACTGAGCTACCGGGCCTGAGCCTCAGATTATATATCAGCCAAAAGGGGTGCCCGGCCGGCCGGTTGGGAGAGGCCTCAGATGCCGCGTTTGCCGCGCGTGAGGTCGACGCCCAGCTGCTTCAGTTTGCGGTACAGGTGGGTGCGCTCCAGGCCGGTTTTTTCCGCGACACGGGTCATGGAGCCGCCTTCCTTGGCCAGGTGGAATTCGAAATACGCTTTCTCGAATTCGTCGCGCGCATCGCGCAGCGGTTTCTCCAGCAGGAAGCTCTGCGTGGCCTGGGGTCCCATGTCGACGGGCGCCGGCAAGCTGCCGCCGGTCATCACGGCCTCGACCGTGAGGTCGGCCAGGGGCAGTGCCGAATTGCTGTTCGGGGCGGCCGGCTTGCGCGGGGCTGTCTTGCTGAGGCCTTGCTCGACGGCCTTGAGCAGCTTTTGCAGCGTGATGGGTTTTTCCAGAAAGGCCATCGCGCCTATCTTGGTGGCCTCGACGGCGGTGTCTATGGTGGCGTGGCCGCTCATCATGATGACCGGCATGCTCAGCAGGCCGCTGGAGGACCACTCCTTGAGCAGGGTCACGCCGTCGGTGTCGGGCATCCAGATGTCCAGCAACACCAGGTCGGGCCTGGAACGCCCGCGGGCGGCACGCGCCTGCGCCGCGTTTTCGGCGAGCTCGACCTGATGCCCTTCGTCATTGAGAATTTCTGAGAGAAGGTCGCGTATGCCCAGCTCGTCGTCGACCACCAGAATATTTGCCATGATTGAATTGCTGCCTGCCTGTTGTTGCGATGCCGTGCGGATCTCGAAATCGAAGTGTTACTGAATGTGTTGTTATGCCACAACTGCAAATGATAACGACACTTGCGCCCCTTGCACCGCGCCGTCCAAAACCCGGTTGGAAATATCGATGCGCGCGCCGTGTTCGTCGGCGATTTTTTTGACCACCGCCAGCCCCAGCCCGGTGCCCTTGACCTTGGTGGTGACGTAGGGCTCGAAGGCGCGTTTGAGGATGTGCTCGGGAAAGCCGGTGCCCCTGTCGCGCACGCTCAGGCGCACGCGCCTGGAGGTCTCGGAGTATTCGGTCTTGAGCGTGACGCGCGCGCCCTCTTTGCCCTCCTGGGCATCCTGCGCATTCTGCAGCAGGTTGTGGATGACCTGGCGCAGCTGCTGGGCATCGCCCTGGATCAGCGGGGCCTTGGGGTCGAGTTCGGTGACGACGGGCACGGCGGCGGCGGCATCGCTGCGCCGGCCGCCATGGCCGTCGCTGTGGCTGTCGTGCAGGTAGAGCTGCATCACGTCGTTGACCAGGGCATTGAGGTCCACGGGCTTGAGTTCGGCGGCCGGCAGCCGGGCGTAGTCGCGGAACTCATTGACCAGCCGCTTCATCGCGTCGACCTGGTCGACGATGGTCTTGACGGATTTGGTGAGCAGCTGCTGTTCGGCCTCGCCCACCTTGCCGGTGAGTTTCATTTCAAGGCGTTCGGCCGACAGCTGTATCGGCGTGAGCGGGTTCTTGATTTCGTGCGCCAGCCTGCGCGCCACCTCGCCCCAGGCCTGAGCGCGCTGGGCCGAGACCATTTCGGAAATATCGTCGAACACCAGCAGGAATTCCTCAGTGCCGGGCATCCTGGCGCCACGCGCGATCAGCGTGATGGCATTGTCGGGCGCGCCGGGCATGGCCGCGTTGAGTTCAAACGACTGCTGCCAGTGCTCCTGCGCATGCGGCGCCCCGTCGCTGAGGTAGTCGGCGAACTGGGCCAGCACGTCTTTGGCGAACACGCCCAGGCCCGGCACCTCGCCAAGCGACTTGCCGTGGTAAGCCGCCAGCGGCGCGCGCAGGATGCGCGTGGCGCCCGGGTTGCTGGACTGGATGCTGCCGCGCACGTCGAGCACGATGACGCCGGCCGTCAGGTTGTCCAGGATGGTCTGCAGGTTGGCGCGTGCCGCGTCGACCTGGCTCATGCTTCGCTGCACCGCGGAACGGGCATCGGCCAGTTGCTGTGTCATGTCGGCAAAAGAGCGCGTAAGCCCGCCGAGTTCGTCCTTGCCTTGCAGCGCTGCCTTGGGCGTGAGGTCGCCCTGCGCCACCTGACGCACGCCTTCGGCCAGCACCAGCAGCGGCTTGGCCAGCTGGTTGCCCAGCAGCACCGCCAGCAGCACCGCGCCGAACACGGCGAGGAACAGGCTGAGCGTGAGTGTGCCTATGTACATCTTGCGCAGGCCGCCGCGCGCCAGCGCGCGTTCCTGGTATTCGCGGTTGGCCTCCTGCACGGCAACAGCGTTGGCCACCAGGCCTTCGGGCAGCAGCTGGCTCACCTGCAAAAAGCGGGCATCGCCCAGCACGGCCACATTGGGGTTGTTGACCACGGCGATGGCTTTGATGCGCGGCGCGCTGCCGGCGTTGACCGCCGGACCAGCCGCGCCCGCCGCCAGTTCGCCGTTGCCGGCGGACACCACCTCGTCCAGCCCTTCGATCTGCGTGACGACACGCTGCGTGCGCGCGCTGCGCAGCTGCTGTACCGAGGGGCGCTCGGGTTTGAGCAGGAAGCGCGATTCCCCGGCGCTGGCGATCACCTGGCCCGAGGGGCTCCAGAGCACCACGTCGCTGGCCTGCAGCTGGTCGCGCAGGCGCTCCAGTGCCAGCCCCGCCATGGCATCGGGCGTTTCGGCGATCTGCGTGGCGGCCTGCCGCGTCTTGTTGCCGAGGTCCGCCGCCAGCGTGTCCAGCGTGGCGCGGCCCAGGTTCAGGCCTGCCGCCAGGGCGCCCTCCACTTCCACGTCGAACCAGCTTTCAATGGAACGCGAAACGAACTGGTAGGACACCACGTAAATCATCAGGCCCGGCATCAGGCCGACCAGCGCGAAGATGGCCGCTAGCTTGACCAGCAGGCGGCTGCCGAAGCGGCCGCGGCGCAACCGCAACAGCAGCCGCGCGACGATCCAGCCGATCACCAGCAGCAGCAGGCCGGCGACCGCGATATTGAGCATCAGCAGCAGCGCGTAGTTGCGTTCGTAGAGTTCGCGGTTACCGGTGGCCTGCGTCAGCAGAAACATCAGCACCAGGCCCAGCGCCACGATGGCGCCTATGCCGACGCCGACCGTCCAGCGAAAGGCTTTGCTGCTTTTGAGGGACCCGCCGCTGACCTGCAGGTTCACTTGGTGGCCTCGGTGCCTGGGGCTGCGGGGGCCTGGGGCGCTGCGGGCTCCAGCCTGAGCCGCTCCTTGATCTGCGCGGAAATATTCCAGTCCCGCTGGCCGGCTACACCGATCTGGAACGGCCGGGGCAATTGGGACAGGTCGAGCCGGAAACTGAAATCCAGCTTGTAGGAGGCATCCGGGTCCACGTCGCCGGCTTCCGCGATCTTCCAGCGGGCCACGCGCTGGATAGCCGACAAGGCCTCGGACAGGGTTTCGTAATTCTGGTTCAGGGTGGCCCGCAGGCCGGAGGAGCTGGTGATCAGTCCTGACGCGATGTTGACGCGCCAGCGCCGGGTCAGCGGCTGGTAGGCCAGGCGTATGGTGCGGGCGGTGCTGGCCACGCGCGGATCGGTCCAGTACCAGCGGTCGCGGTAGATGTCGGCTTCGACCACAAAAAACATCGGAATGCCCTTAAGCAGGGCGTCTTCCACCACCAGCGGGAGGTCGAAGCGGACCAGGGCGGACAGGTGGACGCCGTCTTCGCCGCGCTCCACGCGCAGCTGGGTGATCTCGGTGGCCGAGGCCAGCCCGGGCGCCCAGGCCAGCAGCACACAAAGGCAAGCCCCCCACAGCCAGCGCGCAGCGGCATGCCCCAGGCGCCGGCCGTTGTCAGCGGTCGCTTTTTTCAAGGAGTGCGTAATAAAAACCGTCGTGCTCACGCATCAAATTGTCCGGGAAGACCGTCGCTTCCACGCCACTTTGCGGGAGCAAATGCCCCGGTGAGGGCCTTAATAGAGCGTCGGTGTGGTGCGTAAGAAACGTTTGTATCTGGTTGTCGCCTTCCGCGCGAAAAACCGAGCAAGTGCAGTACAGCAGGCGCCCGCCGGGTTTGAGCAGCGGCCACAGCGTCTGGAGCAGCTTGGCCTGGATGGCGGCCAGCTGGGCGATGTCGGTGGGCCGGCGCAGCCAGCGCACGTCGGGGTGGCGCCGCACGATGCCGGAAGCGGTGCAGGGAGCGTCCAGCAGGATGCCGTCGTACTGCCGGCCATCCCACCAGCCGTCCGGCTCGCTGGCGTCGCCCACGCGAATCTGGGCCTGCAACCCCAGGCGTAGCAGGTTCTGTCCGACGCGCTCGCAACGACGCGCGTCAATGTCGAGCGCGGTCACTTCACAGTCGGCGATTTCCAGCAAGTGGGCGGTTTTGCCGCCCGGGGCGGCACAGGCGTCGAGGATGTTGAGCCGGGTGCCGCCCCCGTCCGGAGCGGCCAGTCCTTCCAGCAGCAAGGGCGCCGCCAGCTGCGCGGCGGCATCCTGCACCGAAAAATGCCCCTCGGCAAAGCCGGGCAGGCCGGTCACCGGGCGCGCGGCCGCCAGGATCACGCCATATTGCCCCACCGGGGCAGCGTCGATCTGCACCGCCGCCAGTGCCTGCAGGTAACCGGCCTGCGTCGTCTTGCGTTCGTTGACGCGCAGGATCAGCGGTGCGCGGCTGTTGTTGGCCTGCAGGACGGCCTGCCACTCCCCGGGATGGTCCTTGCGCACCCGGTCTATCCACCATTGCGGGTGGTTCCAGACGGCCTGGGGGCTTTTCTCAGTACGTGCCACCAGCTCGTCGCGTTCGCGCAGAAAACGGCGCAGGCAGCCGTTGATGAAACTGGCCTGGTGCTGCGTGGCGTCGCCGCGCTTGGCGGCCTCCACAGCCTGGTCTACAAGGGTATGGGCGGTGTAGGGCGCATCGTGCTCGGTCCAAATCAGAGCCAGGGCCACGCACAACAAGGCGTCGGCCTCGGGCGGCGGTGGGCGGCGGGCCAGTTGCTGGCGCAAGGCCTCGGCGCGGCCCAGCCAGCGCAGCGTGTGAAAGCCCAGCGACTGCACGCCGGGCCGCAGCGCGGCATCAACGTCTTCGAGCGCAGCGGTCATGGACTGGCCGTCGCGCACGGCCATCAGCAGGGAAGCAGCCCCTTGCAGCTGGCGCCACAAAGGGACTTGGGTCGGGTTGTCTTGCATCGATTCCGTGGGGCCGGCTTTTGGGAAGCCAGCCGTAAAACCGTTCAGGAGCGAACGGCGAATAGCTGTATTAGACCAGCCTCGCCGCTACCGGTCTGAGCCCCCGCCGGGACGTTCAGGCCAGGGTATCTGCCCAGATATTGCTGGCCCAATTCAATGCGTAGACGCCCTCCAGCTCGGTGGGGCCCGTGCTGACGCCCCCGGAGCCGGCGACGGCCTTGAAGGTTTTCTCGGCGGCCACGTATTCATGCACGCTGGCCACATGGATCACGTTCTTGTTGTCGACAAAGCTGTAGCAGGTGTTGGTCAGCATGGGAGCCGGATTGACGTCCCAGCCCGAAAGCTGCGCCACGATGGCGGCGGCCGCCACCTTGCCGTGGTTGTTGGCCATGTGCCCGCTCTTGGGCATGGCCGGCGCCACCTGAATGGAATCGCCGAGCACATGCACGTCTTTGGCGGCGGTGGATTCGAAGGTCAGGTAATTGACGCCGCACCAGCGATTGTTGGCCTGGTTGTTGAGGCCTGCCTGCATGGCGATGGTGCCGGCGCGCATCGCGGGGAGCACATTGAGCACGTTGGCCTTGACGTCGTCCTGCACATCGAACTTGATGATGCCGGTCTTCGCATCCACCGCCGTGGCCTTGTGCTGGCCGCGGTATTCGACGATGCCCTTGTACTGCTCGGCCCAGACCTTCTTGAACAGCGGCCCCTTGGAGGTGACGTCGGGGTTGGCATCCAGGATCAGCACCTTGCTGCGTGGCTTGGCCGCCTTGAAATAGCCGGCGATGACCGAGGCGCGCTCATAAGGGCCGGGCGGGCAGCGGTAAGGTGCCTCGGGGATCGTGATGGCGTAAACGCCGCCGTCGGGCATGGCCTCCAGCTGGCGGCGCAGCGCCACGGTTTCCGCACCGGCCTTCCAGGCCTGCAGCACCCGGCCGGAGGCGTTGGCCTCCTTGAGGCCATCAATGCTGCCGAACATCAGCTCCACGCCGGGCGAGACCACCAGCTTGTCGTAGGCAATGGTGGCGCCGCCGGCCAGCGTGACGGTTTTCTTCGCGGTGTCGATGGCGCTCGCGTAGTCCTTCACCACCGTGATGCCGTGTGCGCGCGACAGGCCTGCGTAGGAAGTGGTGAGATCGGATAGCTGCTTACCGCCGCTGAGCACCAGATTGGAAATGGGGCAGGAAATAAACACATCCTGCGGCTCGATCAGCACCACGTCGATTTTGTGGTCGGACAGCAGGCGCACATACTTGGCGGCGGTGGCGCCGCCGTAACCGCCGCCTATCACCACGACCTTGGCCTTGGACGGCACGGAAGTGCTGGCGCAACCGGCCAAGCCCAGCAAACTCAGGGCGGCCGTGGATTGCAGGAAGGAGCGGCGCTTGAAGCCGGCGAGTGAAGCAGAAGCGAAACCGGATTGAAGAAGCGTGTTCATGGTGTTCTTTCCCCTTACTTCTTTTGTGCGGCAAAGTAGCCGGCCAGCGCTTCGACCTGCGCATCGTTGAAGCCCTTGCTGATCTGGTGCATCACGGTGGCCGGCCGTGCGCCGGTCTTGAAGGCGCTCATCTGCGCGACGATGTAGCTTTTATCCAGGCCGGCCAGCGAAGTGACCTGGGAACCCTGCACCACCTTGCCGTCGGTGCCGTGGCAGTTGGCGCAGGTGGCGGCCAGGCTCCGCGTGTAGAGCGCCTCCTTGCTTTGCGCCTGGGCGAGGGGGCCGAGTGCCAGGCACAGCAAGGGCACGGCGAGTTTAGCGAGGTGTGGGGTTCTCATGGGGCCTCCAGGCGGTTTCAGACTTTGGTTTTTCTTGATCTGACAATTTAACGCGGTGCCCTTGGCACCCTATAGGGAGTATCCAGTACTTCGGTGCGCCGCGTCACCCCCGGCATTCGAACCATTGGTGATTTGCTTGGCACCAATTCATCGTTGATGGCGCTGCGTTCAAAAGATCGCGTCAGGCCGCGTCGGCAGTTCATCCCGCATCGACAGTGCCCCCATGGGCCGGCCGTAGATCTGGAAGATGCGCTCCGCAAGCGGCGGGTGGCTGGCGAACCAGCTGCCCCGGTCGCGGGCATCGACCAGCAGCATGTGCTGCACCGCCGGGTGCAGGCTGCGCGCCGGCGCCATGCCCTGCTCCTCTTCGCCGGCCACCTTGCGCAGCACGCCGCCCAGGCCTTCCCGGCTGCGCGTGAACTGCACGGCACGCGCATCGGCCAGGAACTCGCGCTGGCGCGAGATCGCCGCCTTGAGCGCACGCCCCGCCAGCCAGCCCAGCGATCCGGTGACGAGGATGGGGAACCCGGGCAAGGCAAGAAAGGAACGCTGGCCGTTCTCGTCGGCACCGCACATGCTGCGGCCCAGGCTGAAGATCATCTCCAGCCCGAACACCATGCCCGCCAGCCGCATGTTCAAACGTGTGTCGCCTTCGCGCAGGTGGCTCAGTTCATGGGCCACCAGGCCCTGGAGTTCGTCGCGCGTGAGCTTGTCGAGCGCGCCTTGCGTGACGGCAATGACCGCGTCGTCCTCGCCCCAGCCCGCGGCGAAAGCATTGATCGCGTCCAGGCGCGGCAGCACCATGGCCAGGGGCGGCTTCATGCTCGCAGCAATGGCCAGCTCACTCACGATGTTGCTGAGCTTTTGCTCGGCTTCCCGGCTGGCGGGCCAGGCCTCGCGGGCTCCGACGCGGCGCGCCAGCGCCTCGCCGCCGCTGCTCAGGGCCGAGGTCTCCAGCCACCAGCCGCCCAGCACGAACAACAGGGTCACCGAGGTATTGACGGTAAAAAAGTAGCCCGGGTAGCCGCTGAAGCCCGGCGTCACCAGCCGCCAGGCCAGTGCCAGCGCCCCATTGACGGCCAGCAGCAGGGCGACCAGGGTCAGGCCGAAGAGCAGCAGCAGCCGCAGGGTCTGGGCACGGGCGGTTTCCTGCCGTTCAAAGAAGCGCATCAGGCCCGAGCCGGCAATAAACAAACCATCTTGCCGCCACTACATTTGAATACGGACAGCCTGGCGTTCAGTCGCATTCTCGGTCGCGCGCAACATGGCGGAAGGCGCGAAGCCAAAAGTGCGGGCGATCAGCACAGCCGGGAACTGGCCCTGCGCGTTGTTGTAATCCAGCACCGCGTCGTTATAAGCCTGGCGCGCGAAGCCGACCTTGTTTTCGGTGCTCGTGAGTTCTTCACTGAGTTCGCGTATGGTCTGGTCGGCCTTGAGTTCGGGGTAGGCCTCGGCCACGGCGAAGAGGCGGCCCAGGCTGCCTTCGAGCGCCTGCTCGGCGACGGCCAGCGCGGTCACGGCCACAGCGTTGGCGGGCCGGCTGCGCACCGCATCACTGGCGCTGCGCGCCTGGTTGCGCGCCAGCGTCACGGCTTCCAGCGTGCTTTGCTCGTGCTGCAGGTATTTCTTGGCGGCTTCCACCAGGTTGGGAATCAGGTCATAGCGGCGCTTGAGCTGCACGTCGATCTGGCCGAAGGCATTGGCAATGATGTTCTTGAGCCGCACCAGCCGGTTGTAGGCGCCCACGGCCCAGAAGACCAGCAAGGCAAACACGACGATGAGGACAAGCGTGCTGAGGGACATGGGATTCCTTGATGCTGAAGAACACCGGCAGGAGAGGATCCCGGCCGGCGGCTGCCGCGAGGTTAACTGCTTTTGGGCCGGATCGGCAAGCCGGCCCTTTCCCCGGTGTGGCGGCCACGCGGCAAGCGCCCAAAAAAAAGCCCCACACCTTTGCGGGTGCGGGGCCGGGCGCCTTTCAGGGCGCGGGGAGCGTGTCAGCCGGCTTACTCGGAAGCGGCGCTGTCGCCACCACCGGTTTCAGCCGCGGCGGGCATCGCCTCCAGTTCGGCGGCTTCAGCTTCGGCGATGGCGCGGCGCTCGGCGTCGTCCATCTGGTCCTTGGCTTTGCGTGCCTCGTGGTAGGCCATGCCGGTGCCGGCGGGGATCAGGCGGCCGACGATCACGTTCTCTTTCAGGCCGCGCAGCTCGTCGCGCTTGCCCATGATGGCAGCCTCGGTGAGCACGCGGGTGGTTTCCTGGAAGGAAGCCGCGGAGATGAACGAATCGGTCGACAGCGAAGCCTTGGTGATACCGAGCAACAGGTTGCTGAAGGTGGCCGGGACCTTGCCGTCGGCGCGCAGCGCGTCGTTGGCGTCCAGCATGGCGGAACGCTCAACCTGCTCGCCGGCGATGTAGCTGGAATCGCCGACGTTTTCAACGACCACGCGGCGCAGCATCTGGCGAACAATCACTTCGATGTGCTTGTCGTTGATCTTCACGCCCTGCAGGCGGTAAACGTCCTGCACTTCGTCGACGATGTAGCGGGCCAGCTCTTCCATGCCCAGCAGGCGCAGGATGTCTTGCGGGTCGGCCGGGCCGTCCACAATCGATTCGCCCTTGTTGACCACCTGGCCTTCGTGCACCAGGATGTTCTTTTCCTTGGGGACCAGGTCTTCCCAGACCTTGCCTTCGGGATCGGTGATCTGCAGGCGAACCTTGCCTTTGGTCTCTTTACCGAAGGACACGGTACCGGTCATCTCGGCCAGCGTGCCCTTGTCTTTCGGCGTACGGGCTTCGAAGAGCTCGGCGACGCGCGGCAGACCGCCGGTAATGTCGCGGGTCTTCTGGCCTTCGATCGGGATACGGGCCAGCACTTCGCCGGGGCCCACGTCCTGGCCGTCGCGCACCTGGACCAGCGCGCCCACCTGGAAGCCGATGGTCACCGAGTGATCGGTGCCAGGGATCTTGACTTCGTGGCCGGCGGCGTCGATCAGCTTGACCTGCGGACGGATCACCTTCGTGGCGCCGCGGCGTTTCGGATCGATCACCACCAGGGTGGACAGGCCCGTCACATCGTCAACCTGCTTGGCAACCGTCACGCCTTCTTCCACATTCTCGAAGGCCACCTTGCCGGCGAACTCGGTAATGATGGGGCGCGTCAGCGGGTCCCAGTTGGCCAGGATGGCGCCGGCCTTGATCGTCTGGTCGGCTTTCACCGCCAGAATCGCGCCGTACGGCACCTTGTGGCGCTCGCGCTCGCGGCCGTGCTCGTCATGGATGACGATCTCGCCGGAACGGGCAATCACAACCAGTTCGCCCTTGCTGTTGGTCACATAGCGCATCGGTGCGTTGAAACCGATCACGCCGTTGGACTTGGCTTCGACGCTGGAGGCGATGGCCGCGCGCGATGCGGCGCCGCCGATGTGGAAGGTCCGCATCGTCAGCTGGGTGCCGGGCTCGCCGATCGACTGGGCGGCGATGATACCGACCGCTTCGCCGATGTTGATCAGGCCGCCACGGCCCAGATCGCGGCCATAGCACTTGGCGCACAGGCCGAAACGGGTTTCGCAGGTCAGTGCAGTACGCACTTTGACTTCGTCCACACCGGCTGCTTCGAGCTCTTCGATCAGGTCTTCGTCCAGCATGACGCCGGCCTTGGCCAGGACCGAGCGGTTCTCGGGGTGCAGCACGTCTTCCACCGCGGTGCGGCCGAGGATACGGTCGCGCAGCGATTCGATGACTTCACCGCCTTCAACGATGGCGCGCATGAGCGAGCCTTCTTGCGTGCCGCAGTCGTCTTGCGTGACCACCAGATCCTGCACCACGTCGCACAGGCGGCGCGTGAGGTAACCGGAGTTGGCGGTTTTCAGCGCCGTGTCGGCCAGGCCCTTACGGGCGCCGTGGGTGGAGATGAAGTACTCCAGCACGTTCAGACCTTCTCGGAAGTTGGCGGTAATCGGCGTTTCGATGATGGAGCCGTCAGGCTTGGCCATCAAACCGCGCATACCGGCGACCTGGCGAATCTGCGCCGCGGAACCGCGGGCACCGGAGTCGGCCATCATGTAGATGGAGTTGAAGGATTCCTGCTCGACTTCCTTGCCGTTGCGGTCGATGACGCGCTCCTTGGAGAGCTGGGCCATCATCACCTTGGACACTTCGTCGCCGGACTTGCCCCAGATGTCGACCACCTTGTTGTAGCGCTCGCCGGAGGTCACCAGGCCCGAGACATACTGCTGCTCGATCTCTTTGACTTCCTTCTGGGCGCGCGCAATGATGGCCGGCTTTTCCTTGGGGATCAGCATGTCGTCGATGCAAATCGAGATGCCGGCCTTGGTCGCCAGGCGGAAGCCCGACTGCAGCAGCTTGTCGGCGAACACCACGGTCTCTTTCAATCCGCACTTGCGGAAAGACACGTTGATGAGCTTGGAGATTTCCTTCTTCTTCAACGCCTTGTTGATGTTGGAGAAAGGCAGGCCCTTGGGCAGGATCTCGGACAGCAGCGCGCGGCCGCCGGTGGTTTCCCACAGCTTGGTCGACGGCACGAATTCGCCGGTGGCTTTGTCTTTGGTGTACTCGGTCAGGCGCACGCTGATGCGGGCGTTCAGGTCGAGTTCACCCGCGTCGAACGCGCGGCGGACTTCGCCGGTGTCCGAGAACACCAGGCCTTCGCCCTTGCCGTTGGTACGGTCGCGGGTCGTGTAGTAGAGACCCAGCACAACGTCCTGCGAAGGAACGATGGAGGGCTCGCCGTTGGCGGGGAACAAGATGTTGTTCGAAGCCAGCATCAGGGTGCGGGCTTCCATCTGCGCTTCCACCGACAGCGGCACGTGGACGGCCATCTGGTCGCCGTCGAAGTCGGCGTTGAAGGCCGAGCAGACGAGCGGGTGCAGCTGGATGGCCTTGCCTTCGATCAGGATGGGCTCAAAGGCCTGGATGCCGAGGCGGTGCAGCGTGGGCGCACGGTTCAGCATCACGGGGTGTTCCTTGATGACCTCTTCCAGGATGTCCCAGACCACCGGCGTGCCGGATTCGACTTCCTTCTTGGCGGCCTTGATGGTCGTGGCGATGCCACGGCTTTCGAGCTGCGCAAAGATGAAAGGCTTGAACAGTTCCAGCGCCATCAGCTTGGGCAGGCCGCACTGGTGCAGCTTGAGCGTCGGGCCCACGGTGATCACGGAACGGCCGGAGTAGTCGACGCGTTTGCCCAGCAAGTTCTGGCGGAAACGGCCCGACTTGCCCTTGATCATGTCGGCGAGAGACTTCAGCGCGCGCTTGTTGGCGCCCGTCATGGCCTTGCCGCGGCGGCCGTTGTCCAGCAGCGAGTCGACGGCTTCCTGCAGCATGCGCTTTTCATTGCGCGCGATGATTTCAGGAGCCTTCAGTTCCAGCAGGCGGCGCAGGCGGCTGTTGCGGTTGATGACGCGGCGGTACAGGTCGTTCAGGTCGGAGGTCGCGAAGCGGCCGCCGTCCAGCGGCACCAGCGGACGCAGGTCCGGCGGCAGCACGGGCAGCACGTCGAGCACCATCCAGCCCGGCTTGATGCCGGACTTCTTGAACGCTTCCATCAATTTCAAGCGCTTGGCGTTTTTCTTGATCTTGATTTCGGAACCGGTCAGGTCGTTGCGCAGCTTGTCGATTTCGACGTCCAGGTCCAGCCCTTCGAGCAGGTCCTTGATGCCTTCGGCGCCCATCTTGGCGGTGTACTCGTCACCGTATTCCTTGCGCTTGGCGTCGTAATCGTCTTCCGACATGATGCTGAATTTCTTCAGCGGGGTCATGCCGGGGTCGGTCACCACGTATGCTTCAAAGTAGAGCACGCGTTCGATGTCGCGCAGCGTCATGTCGAGCACCAGGCCCAGACGCGAAGGCAGCGACTTCAGGAACCAGATGTGCGCGCACGGTGCGGCCAGGTCGATGTGACCCATGCGCTCGCGGCGGACCTTGGTCTGCGTGACTTCAACGCCGCACTTCTCGCAAATGACACCGCGGTGCTTGAGGCGCTTGTACTTGCCGCACAGGCATTCGTAGTCCTTGATGGGGCCAAAAATCTTGGCGCAAAAAAGACCGTCGCGCTCGGGCTTGAAGGTGCGGTAGTTGATGGTTTCAGGCTTCTTGACTTCGCCGAAAGACCACGAACGGATCTTCTCGGGCGAGGCCATGCCGATCTTGATGGCATCGAAATGCTCATCCGGCGTGAATTGCTTGAACAGGTCGAGTAATGATTTCATGAGTTAAATCCTTTTCTTTCCTGTTGATTAGCTGCGTTCCAGCTCGATGTCGATACCGAGCGAACGGATTTCCTTGACCAGCACGTTGAACGACTCGGGCATGCCGGCCGTGATCGCGTGCTCGCCCTTGACGATGCTCTCGTACACCTTGGTACGGCCCTGCACGTCGTCGGACTTGACGGTGAGCATTTCCTGCAGCGTGTAGGCGGCGCCGTAGGCTTCCAGCGCCCAGACCTCCATCTCGCCGAAACGCTGTCCACCGAACTGCGCCTTGCCGCCCAGGGGCTGCTGCGTGACCAGGCTGTAGGGGCCGGTCGAACGGGCGTGCATCTTGTCGTCCACCAGATGGTGAAGTTTCAGGACGTGCATGTAGCCGACCGTCGTCGTGCGCTCGAACTGGTCGCCCGTGCGCCCGTCGTACAGCTGGGCCTGGGTGCGCGTCGCCGTCAGGCCCTTGGCCTTGGCGATGTCGTCCGGGTAGGCCAGCTTGAGCATGGTCATGATGTCTTCTTCCGAAGCACCGTCGAACACTGGCGTCGCGAACGGCACGCCGGTGGCCAGGTTGCTGGCCATCTCGAGCACGTCGGTGTCCGACAGCTTGGCCAGGTCTTCGGTGCGGCCGGACTTGTTGTACAGCGTGTCCATGAACTTGCGCAGCTCGGCCACCTTGGCTTCGGCTTGCAGCATGTCGCCGATACGCTGGCCCAGACCCTTGGCGGCCCAGCCCAGGTGGACTTCAAGCACCTGGCCCACGTTCATGCGCGAAGGCACGCCCAGCGGGTTCAGCACGATGTCGCACGGCGTGCCGTCGGCCATGTAGGGCATGTCTTCGACCGGAACGATCTTGGACACCACACCCTTGTTGCCGTGGCGGCCGGCCATCTTGTCGCCGGGTTGCAGGCGGCGCTTGACGGCCAGGTAAACCTTGACCATCTTCAGCACGCCGGCCGGCAGTTCGTCGCCCTGCGTGAGCTTCTTGCGCTTTTCTTCGAAAGCCAGGTCGAAGCTGTGGCGCGTCTGCTCCATGGCGTTCTTCACGCTTTCCAGCTGCGAAGCCACATCGTCGTCCGCCGGGCGGATGTCGAACCAGTGGTACTTCTCGACGTCGGCCAGGTAGGCCTTGTCGATCTTGCTGCCCTTGGCGAGCTTCTTCGGCCCGCCGTTGGCGACCTTGCCGACCAGCATCTTTTCGATACGGTCGAACGCGTCGGCTTCCACGATGCGCAACTGGTCGTTCAGGTCCAGGCGGAAACGCTTGAGCTCGTCGTCGATGATCTGCTGGGCGCGCTTGTCGCGAACAATGCCTTCACGGGTGAAGACCTGCACGTCGATGACGGTGCCTTGCGAACCCTGGCTCACACGCAGCGAGGTGTCTTTCACGTCGCTGGCTTTTTCGCCGAAGATGGCGCGCAGCAGTTTTTCTTCCGGCGTCAGCGTGGTCTCGCCCTTGGGCGTGACCTTGCCGACCAGCGTGTCGCCCGGCTGGACTTCAGCACCGACATAAATAATGCCGGACTCGTCAAGGCGGTTGAGCTGCTGCTCGGACAGGTTGGGAATGTCGCGCGTGATTTCTTCGGAGCCCAGCTTGGTATCGCGGGCCATCACCACGAGTTCTTCGATGTGAATCGAGGTGTAGCGGTCTTCGGCCACCACACGCTCGGAGATCAGGATCGAATCCTCGAAGTTGTAGCCGTTCCAGGGCATGAAAGCCACCAGCATGTTCTGGCCCAGGGCCAGCTCGCCGATGTCCGTCGATGCGCCGTCGGCGATCACATCACCCTTGGCCAGCTTGTCGCCCATCTTGACGATGGGGCGCTGGTGGATGTTGGTGTTCTGGTTGGAACGCTGGTACTTGATCAGGTTGTAGATGTCCACGCCGACTTCGCCGGCCAGGGCTTCCGCATCATTGACGCGCACCACGATGCGGGTGGCATCGACGTAATCGACAACACCGCCGCGATTGGCCGTCACCACGGTTCCGGAGTCGACCGCGGAAACGCGCTCGATGCCGGTGCCGACGAAGGCCTTCTCGGGACGCAGTACAGGCACAGCCTGGCGCTGCATGTTGGCGCCCATCAGCGCGCGGTTGGCGTCATCGTGCTCCAGGAAAGGCACGAGGGAAGCCGCCACCGAGACGATCTGCGCAGGGGACACGTCCATGTACTGGATGCGCTCGGCGCCGACCAGCACGGATTCGCCGTTTTCACGGGCGGACACCAGGTCGCCGGTCAGCTTGCCGGACTCGTCCAGCAGGGCATTGGCCTGGGCGATCACGTACTTGCCTTCTTCGATGGCCGACAGGTAGTCGATCTGGTCGGTGATCTTGCTGTCCACCACACGGCGGTACGGGGTTTCGATGAAACCGTACTCGTTGAGGCGGGCGTACAAGGCCAGCGAGTTGATCAGGCCGATGTTCGGGCCTTCGGGCGTTTCAATCGGGCAGACGCGGCCGTAATGGGTCACGTGCACGTCGCGCACTTCGAAACCGGCGCGTTCGCGGGTTAAGCCGCCCGGGCCAAGGGCCGAAACACGGCGCTTGTGGGTGATCTCGGACAGCGGATTCGTCTGGTCCATGAACTGCGACAGCTGCGATGCGCCGAAGAATTCTTTCAGGGCGGCGGAGATCGGCTTGCTGTTGATCAGGTCGTGCGGCATCAGCGGCTCTTGCTCGGCCTGGCCGAGGCGCTCTTTCACGGCCTTTTCGATACGCGCCAGGCCGGTGCGGTACTGGTTTTCGGCGAGTTCGCCGACACAGCGGACGCGGCGGTTGCCGAGGTGATCGATGTCATCGACTTCGCCGTTGCCGTTGCGCAGGTCGACCAGGATTTTGACCACGGCGAGGATGTCCTCGTTGGTCATGACCATGGGGCCGGTGGAGGAGTCGCGGCCGACGCGGGCGTTGAACTTCATGCGGCCCACGCGCGACAGGTCGTAGGTGTCCGGGTTGTAGAACAGGCGCTGGAACAGGGCCTGCACCGCGTCTTCCGTCGGCGGCTCGCCGGGGCGCATCATGCGGTAGATCGCCACGCGCGCGGCGAACTCGTCGGCCGTTTCATCGGCGCGCAGGGTTTGCGAGATGTACGCGCCCTGGTCGAGTTCGTTGGTGTACAGCACCTGCAGGTCCTGCACGCCGGCCACGCGCAGCTTCTTCAGCAGCACTTCGGTCAGTTCGTCATTGGCCTTGGCGATGATTTCGCCGGTTTCGGCGTCAACGATGTTCTTGGCGACCACGCGGCCGACCAGGAAGTCTTCCGGCACGCTGATGGTGGTGGTGTTGCTTTGCTCGAGTTCGCGGGTGTGGCGAACCGTGATGCGCTTGTCCTTGGCGACGACGACCTTGCCGTTCTTGTCGGTGATGTCGAAGCGGGCCACTTCACCGCGCATGCGCTCGGCGACGAATTCCATCTGCGCGCCGCTGTCCATCAGGCGGAAGTTGTCGAACACGAAGAAGTTCGCGAGGATGGATTCCGGGTTCAGGCCGATAGCCTTGAGCAGGATGGTGACCGGCATCTTGCGGCGGCGGTCGACGCGAAAGTACAGCACGTCCTTCGGGTCGAACTCGAAGTCGAGCCAGGAACCGCGGTAGGGGATGATACGAGCCGAGAACAGCAGCTTGCCCGAGCTGTGGGTTTTGCCCTTGTCGTGTTCAAAGAACACGCCGGGGGAGCGGTGCAGCTGGGACACGATCACGCGTTCGGTCCCGTTGATCACAAAGGAGCCCTTGTCGGTCATGAGCGGCACTTCGCCCATATAGACTTCCTGCTCTTTCACTTCCTTGACCACCTTGGACTGCGACGTGGATGATTCGCGGTCATAAATGATCAGCTGCACCTTGGCGCGCACGGCCGAGGCGAATGTGAGTCCACGGGTCTGGCACTCGCGCACGTCGAAGGCGGGCTTGGCCAGGTTGTACTCGATGAACTTCATCTCGACAAAACCATTGTGCGAGACGATGGGGAATGCGTTGTCAAACGCTGCCTGCAGGCCTTCGATGGTGCGCTTCTGGGGGGCACGGTCGGCTTGCAGGAACGCTGTGTACGCGTCTTTCTGCATTTGCAGCAAATAGGGAACAGTCAACACGCTTTCGCGGTTGCCGAAGCTTTTGCGGATGCGTTTACGTTCGGTGTAGGAATAGGCCATGAGTTCTCCGCGTTGATGGGCTCTGGCGACTCTCGTGCCCAAATACACCACGTATTCAGGCAGCTTGGTGGTTGGCCACTACCAACCATGGCGGACGGTGACGCATTGCACGTCACCCGAACCAAGGCGTTTTCTGCAGTCGGGGTCAGAAAACACTGGAAAGCAGACGGTTAAGTCTGCTTTTCGGTGTGCTCCTTGAAACACGAAAGGCTGGAAGCCCGACTACGGTCTTCCAGCCTTCTCGAACACCAAGAATTACTTGAGTTCGACTTTCGCGCCGGCTTCTTCGAGCTTCTTCTTCGCAGCTTCTGCGTCGGCCTTTGGAGCGCCTTCCTTGACGTTCTTCGGAGCGCCGTCCACCAGGTCCTTGGCTTCTTTCAGGCCCAGACCGGTGATTTCGCGCACGGCCTTGATGACCGACACCTTGTTTGCGCCAGCTTCGAGCAGCACGACGTTGAAGTCGGTCTTCTCTTCAGCGGCAGCAGCGGCACCGCCGCCGCCAGCAGCAGCGGGAGCAGCCATTGCGGCAGCGCTCACGCCAAATTTCTCTTCGATGGATTTCACCAGTTCGTTGAGTTCGAGGACCGTCATGCTATCCAGCGCGGTCAAAAATGCGTCTTTATCGAATGCCATTTTGATTTCCTAAAAAAGTTGGGTAATTACGCTGCTACAGGTTCAGCTGCTGCAGGGGCTTCGGCTTCGCCGCCGCCCTTTTTCGCCGCCAGGGCGCCCAGCACAACGGCCGTACGCGAAATTGGCGACATCAGCAAGCCACACACCTGGGCCAGCAACACTTCCTTGGAAGGGATGTTGGCCAGTTGCTTCACGCCGTTCACGTCCAGGGTCTTGCCACCGAATGCACCACCGCGAATGACCAGCTTGTCGTTGGTCTTGGCGAAGTCAGATACCACTTTCGCGGCAGCTACTGCATCGGTAGAAAAGCCGTAGATCAGCGGACCGGTCATCTGGTCGGACACGACTTCGAATGCACTGCCGGCCACTGCTCGGCGAGCCAGAGTGTTCTTCAGAACACTCAGGGTCACGCCTTTGTCGCGGGCCTGGCTGCGCAGACGGGTCATGTCAGCGACCGTGATACCACGGTATTCCGCCATCACGAGCGTTTGAGCTTTAGCGGCGAGGCCAGTCACTTCATCAATGACGGCTTGTTTCTCACTGCGGTTGAGACTCAAGGTCTACTCCTTAAAAATGTGCCGTCGGGTGTAAGCCTGCTTGCGCAGGCTGCCTGCCCTTCAACACGCTCATGTTCAGCGACCAACTGTTTTCAGATTCTTTGCAAAACCATTCAAGCAGCGGGACCGCCATCTGCGTTGGCTGTCTTTCGATTAAGCGGCAAGCCCAAAAAGCCCACCGCGCCAACGGTCTTGGATGACCTGCCGGAGCGAACCCCGGCAGCCCACCACATCGGGCAACCCTTGCGGGGCCGCCCAAATTTTCGCGATTACGCTGCGATGGTTTGCGTGTCGACGCGAACGCCCACACCCATCGTGGACGAAACCGCCACTTTCTTCAAATACACACCCTTGCTCGAAGCCGGCTTGGCCTTTTGCAGCGCATCGATCAATGCAGCCAGGTTGCCCTGCAGCTTGTCGGTGTCGAACGAGCGGCGGCCGATGGTGCCGTGCACGATACCGGCCTTGTCGACGCGGAACTGGACCTGGCCGGCTTTTGCGTTGCGCACAGCCTGGGCGACGTCCGGCGTCACGGTGCCGACCTTGGGGTTGGGCATCAGGCCGCGGGGGCCGAGCACCTGGCCCAGGGTACCCACGATGCGCATGGCATCGGGGGAAGCAATCACCACGTCGAAGTCCATCTTGCCAGCCTTGATTTCGGCGGCCAGATCGTCCATGCCGACGATGTCGGCGCCGGCGGCCTTGGCTTCTTCAGCCTTGGCGCCTTGGGCAAACACGGCCACACGCTTGGTCTTGCCGGTGCCGTTAGGCAGCACGACCGCGCCGCGAACGACCTGGTCGGATTTCTTGGCGTCGATGCCGAGCTGCACAGCCACGTCGATGGACTCATCGAACTTGGCGACGGCGAACTCTTTCACAAGGCCCAGGGCCTCGGGCAGCGTGTACAGCTTGTTGCTGTCGATTTTGTCGCCGATGGTTTTTTGGCGCTTGGTCAGCTTGCTCATACAACACCCTCCACCGACACACCCATGGAACGGGCCGTGCCAGCAATAGTACGAACTGCAGCGTCGAGGTCAGCAGCCGTCATGTCTTTCATTTTGGTCTTGGCGATTTCTTCCAGCTGTGCGCGGGAAATCTTGCCGACCTTCACCGTGTGCGGCGTGGAAGAACCCTTGTCGAGCTTGATGGCCTTCTTGATCAGGACGCCTGCGGGAGGCGTCTTGATGACGAAGGTAAAGCTCTTGTCGGCAAATGCCGTGATCACCACAGGCAGCGGCAGACCGGGCTCGACACCCTGGGTCTGCGCATTGAATGCCTTGCAGAATTCCATGATATTCAGGCCACGCTGACCGAGCGCAGGGCCGATCGGGGGGGACGGGTTGGCCTTACCAGCTGGCACTTGCAGCTTGATAAAGCCGACGATTTTTTTCGCCATACTTTTCTCCTTGCGGGTCATAACGCCTGGGCGCCGCCGCTAGGGCAGGCCCGGGCTCCCCGGGGGTTACACAACTCAAAAACAGCCCTTGAGGACCGTTTCGCGCCGAGTTGCAAGGCGCGAAATTAAATACCAAACCGAAATTACGTTTTTTCGATCTGGCTGAATTCCAGTTCCACCGGCGTGGCGCGACCGAAAATCGTGACCGACACACGCACTTTGTTCTTGTCGTAGTTGACTTCTTCCACCGTGCCGTTGAAGTCGGTGAACGGGCCATCCTTGACGCGGACATATTCGCCCGTCTCAAATTCGACCTTGTGGCGCGGCTTCTCGGTGCCGACCTGCATCTGGCTGACGATCTTCTGGACGTCTTCCTCGGAAATCGGAGCCGGGCGGTTCTTGGCGCCGCCGACAAAGCCGGTGACCTTGTTGGTGTGCTTCACCAGGTGCCAAGTTTCATCGTCCATGACCATTTCGACCAGGACGTAACCAGGAAAGAAGCGGCGTTCCGTCGTTTTCTTCTGACCGTTCTTGATTTCGACCACTTCTTCGGTGGGCACCAGGAAACGGCCGAACTTGGACTGCATGCCCGCGCGGTTGATGCGTTCGACGATATTGCGTTCGACCGCTTTTTCCATGCCGGAATAGGCATGGACGACATACCACTGCATGCCTGGCGTCGGCGTGAGGGACGTACCCGCCGCCACTTCGCTGACTACCGTGCCATTCAGATCGCTCATTATCGTTTCCATCCCAAGAGCAGGTCGTAAAACACCCATTCGAGCGTCTTGTCCGTAAACCACAAAAACAGCGCCATGATCACCACAAAACCGAACACATAAGCCGTCATCTGGATGGCCTCCCTGCGGGCCGGCCAGACGACTTTTTTGACTTCGCGCCATGAATCGCGGCCGAAAGCCACGAACTGCTTACCCGGCTCGGACAGCATGAACACCGCCACGGCCGCCACCAGCCCCGCAATCAGGGCAGCCCACTGGACCACTTGACCTTGCTTGGCCAGCAGGTAAAAGCCCACCAGGGAGGCCAGCACCAGAGCAACGGCCGCGCCCAGCTTGGCCTTGTCGGCGCTGGTACTGACGGTTTCAACTTGAGAAGTGGCCATGGTTGGCGGATTTCCTGTTCAATCTTCGGGCGTCTTTCCAGACGCTTAAGCCCACCTGGGGTTTTGACCCCCGGCGGGCTTGCTTTTTAACTTTTCAAACCACCTTCAGCGTCGACACACATCAACCATCAGGTGGCAGGGGCAGTAGGAATCGAACCTACAACCTTCGGTTTTGGAGACCGACGCTCTGCCAATTGAGCTATACCCCTCCATCAAACCTTGCAAATTACGCAATGATCTTGGCAACGACGCCGGCGCCGACGGTCTTGCCGCCTTCGCGGATGGCGAAACGCAGGCCTTCTTCCATGGCGATCGGGTTGATCAGCTTGACGGTGATCGACACGTTATCGCCTGGCATGACCATTTCCTTGC